>NZ_FQZG01000013.1 GCF_900141915.1 Tessaracoccus bendigoensis DSM 12906
ACCCAACCCCCGCCCCACCCAAAATGAGCAGGATCCGACACTCAACGGGAAGCTGACGGCATCGTCAGCAGACAACGCGACGACGCCGTCAATGAACAGTAAATCCTGCTCAAACCCGCACCCAACCCCCGCAAGTCAGGCGACCGGGTCCACCTCGGTCGACCCGAACGGGCCAGACGGCTCCTCGCCGACGAAGTCCGTCAACCGCCCGAACGACGCGATCAGCATCTTCTCGTTGCTCTGCCACGAGTACTTCTCAGCCAACTCATGCAGATGGGCCTGCGGCACCGGGTGAGCCAGTTGGGCCGTCGCCTTCTCCGCGAGGTCCACCGGGTCGCCGGTGGTGAACACGTTGCCCATGCCGTTGTCGACGACGAACTGCGCCATCGTCTTCGCGTCCGACGACACGAGCGGCAGCTCCGCGTGCAGGTACTCGAACAGTTTGTTCGGCAGCGTCCGGTC
The DNA here is from genome assembly GCF_900141915.1 of Tessaracoccus bendigoensis DSM 12906. Taxonomy (GTDB): domain Bacteria; phylum Actinomycetota; class Actinomycetes; order Propionibacteriales; family Propionibacteriaceae; genus Arachnia; species Arachnia bendigoensis. The sequence goes on from NZ_FQZG01000013.1 coordinate 463, forward strand.
GTGGTTCGGCGACCCGCCGGGAAGCGGGTGGACGGCGACGTCGGCGCCGTGCAGGTAGTAGGACAGGTTCGCCTGGTTCACCGGGTCGAGGTAGTGGATCCGATCGCGGACCCCCAACTCCTCGGCGAGCGGGTCGAGCTTCGTCTGCATCGGGTGCGGCAGCGGCATCGTCACGATCGCCAGGTGGATCTTCTCATCCAGGTGCGCCATCGACTCGATCAGCGTCTCGATCCCACGCGCCCAGCTCATCACCCCGGCGTAGACCAGCAGAGGCACGCCATCCCCCAGCCCCGCGGCCTCACGGACCGTGACGTCGCCCACCATCGGCTGGAAAACCGACAGGTTGACGACCGTCTCTGGCAGCACCGGCAGCTTGTACTTGTCCTGCAGCAGGTGGGCGTGCGACTCGGTGACCGTCATCACGTAGTCGGCCAGTGGCATGAACGCCCGCTCGGTGCCGAGCAGCGCCTCATGCGCGGCCGGGTTGCCGATCTCCTTGGCCGGCAGACCCGCGAAATCCTCCCGGACGTCGTAGGACAGCTTCACGAAGCGCCCGTTCTCCCGCAACTCCCGGGCCGCGGCCCACGCAACTGGAAGCACCAGCGGGTTGTGCGCGTGCAGCACGTCGGGTTCGAGTTCGACGAGCAGATCTTTGAGCGTGTAGACGAGGTTGTGCGCGACCGGCAGGTTACGCGGCATGTCGAGGCCCTCGAACGGGTCGTCCGACCTCCGCAGCTTCGCACGGACGGCCTTACCCCTGGTGACCAGCCGGTCCTTGACCGTCAACGACCCGACGACGCAGAGCTTCGCCGTGGTGATCGCCCACTTGGCGACCGACTTCGCGGAGGCGACGTCGAGGCCTCGGACACGCCCGGCGTACACGTCCCGCTGCCTCCTCAACCGCGAAGCGCGACCGGCGTTCGGGTTGGGCTTGGGCGCCTGCTCGGTCGGCCAGGCCTGGAGCGGCACCCGGATCACCCGGGTGTGCCCGCCAAGGAGGAACTCGCCGGACTCGCCGCCTGCGGGCTCCGTCGAGATGATGATTGGCTCGAATCCGCCACGGTGCAGCGTCGTCGCGATGCGCTTGATTCGCGAATCGAAGTCGACGGGCGCGTGCCGGAACAGCACGATCCTGGGCTTGGGCACGATCAGTTCCCCTTCCCGAGCGAGATGAACGTGGTGCCCGCGAATCGCGCGGCGTCGAGGACCCGACGTCCGTCGACGACGACGCCAGCTCCGGGCAGGTCCTCTGCCCCGAGGTCGCGGTACATGGCGTGGTCGGTTTGGACGATGGCCGCGTCGACCTCGTCCCCGATCTGATAGGCGTCGAATCCCATCGCCGCGAGTTCGGCGTCGCTGAACAGCGGGTCGTGCACGAAGGGCCGTGCCCCCCGCTCGGCAAGGGCCTTGACAACCGGGAACACCCCGGAAAGCGCGGTCTCCTTCACCCCGCCGCGGTAGGCGGCGCCGAGCACGGCGACCCGGCGTCCCTCGAGCGACCCGAGTGCCTCGGCGGCCAGGTCGACGGCGTAGGCGGGCATGGCGGCGTTCGCCTCACGGGCGGTGGCGACGATGCTGGCGTCGGGGTCCGTCCAGAGGTACAGCTTGGGGTAGACGGGGATGCAGTGGCCGCCGACGGCGATCCCGGGGCGATGGATGTGGCTGTACGGCTGCGAGTTCGACGCCTCGATCACCTGGAACACGTCGATGCCGTGGCTACCGGCGAACCGGGCGAACTGGTTCGCCAAACCGATGTTGACGTCGCGGTACGTGGTTTCGGCCAGCTTCGCCATCTCTGCCGCCTCCGCGGTGCCGAGATCCCAGACCCCGTTGGGCCGGGGAAGGTCGGGGCGCTCGTCGAAGGCGAGGACGGCCTCGTAGAACGCCTTGGCGTGGGCGGCGCCGTCCTCCGAGAGGCCCCCGATGAGCTTGGGGTACTTACGCAGGTCTGCGAACACCCGGCCGGTGAGGACCCGCTCTGGTGAGAACACCAGGTGGAAGTCACGGCCCTCGGTCAGGCCCGATACTTCCTCAAGCATCGGCTTCCAGCGGCCTCGGGTGGTGCCGACAGGAAGGGTCGTCTCGAAGCTGACCAGCGTCCCCGGCTTGAGGCCACGACCGATGTTGCGGGTCGCCTCGTCCATCCAGCCGAAGTCCGGTCGCGCCTCGGCGTCGACCAGCAGGGGCACGACCACGACCACGGCCTCCGACTCGGCGACCGCCGCGGCCACGTCGGTGGTGGCTCGCAGCCGACCGGCGGGGACCACCTCGGAGAGCTTCTCCTGGAGGTGTGCCTCACCGGGGAACGGCTCGGTCGCGGCGTTGACCAGGTCGACAGTCTTCTGGTTGACGTCGGCACCGATGACCTCTTGCCCGGCGTCGGCGTACTGGACGGCGAGCGGCAGCCCGATCTTGCCGAGCGCTACGACCGCAATCTTCATGGGTTTCTCCTCCCGGGCCTTGGCCCTGGGTCAGCCTACGCGCCGCAACGCACGGCACCTATCCCGGACGCGGCAACCGCGCCGCACAGTGGTGCGGCGCGGTCGGCGTCATGCTTTTCAGCTCTGCAGCGCGACGAACCTGCCGGTGGCAGCCGATTCGATCATCGCCTCGCACACCTCGACGACGCGGGCGCCCTGCTCCATCGTGACGATGTCGGCGCCTTCCTTACCGAGGACGGCGTCACGGAAGTTCTCGTGCTCCGTCCGCAGCGGCTCCGGCTTGGGGATCGCGAACCGGGTGACGTCGCCCTCGGTGACGCCACCGAACTGCGCGATGTCGTCCCAGCTCTCGTGCACCTGGCCGTTGGCGTAGAACGTGAGGTCGGCGGTCAAGGTGTCGGCGATGAACATGCCCTTCTCGCCTGTGACGATGGTGAGGCGTTCCTTGGTCGGCGTCAGCCAGTTGACCAGGTGCGAGGTCATCACACCTCCGGTGAGCTGGCAGGTGGCGGCGACCATGTCCTCGTACTCACGCCCGGCCTTCGACACGGTGCGGGCCGCGACCAGTTCGTAGTCGCGCTGCGTCACCCAGGCGGTCAGGTCGATGTCGTGCGACGCGAGGTCCTTGACGACGCCGACGTCGGCGATGCGGGCCGGGAACGGTCCCTGACGGCGGGTGACTACCTGGTAGAGGTCGCCGAGTTGCCCGTCTGCGAGTCGACGGCGAAGTTCCTGCAGGGCAGGGTTGTACCGCTCGATGTGGCCGGTGGCACCGACCAGGCCGCGCGACGAGAATGCCTCGGCGAGCCTACGGGCAGCCGCGGTGTCGACCGCGAGCGGCTTCTCGACCAGGGCGTGCACGCCGGCCTGAGCAAGCGCGGTGCCGATCGGCTCGTGGAACTTCGTCGGCGTGGCGACCACCACGTAGTCGAGGCCCTGTTCGATGAGAGCCTCGACGCTCGGCAGCACCTCGAGCCCGCCTGCGACGCCGAACGCGTCACCTGCCGGGTCGGCTACCGCGACCAGGTCGACCCCGGAGATGGCGCGCAGGTTGCGCGCGTGGTGACGGCCCATGGAGCCGAGGCCGATGAGGCCGGCGCGGAGGTTCGCCATGGTCACGCACCGGCCTTGGCGAGGGTGCTCACCGCGGTGACGATGCGCTCAAGGTCGGCTTGCGAAACCGACGGGTGTACCGGGAGGGAGAGGCACTCAAGGGCCGCCTGCTCGGTGTTGGCCAGGTGGTAGTCACGCTGGAACGTCTTGAGGCGGTGGTTTGGAACCGGGTAGAACATCCCGGAGCCGATGTTGTACTCGTCCTTCAGCGCCTTCGCGAGGCCGTCACGGTCGCTCGCGACGCGGATCGTGTACTGGTGGTAGACGTGCACCGCGCCGTCGGCCACGGCGGGGACGATGACGCCTTCGAGGTTCGCAGACAGGAATGCCGCGTTGTCCTGGCGCTGCTTGGTCCAGGCGTCCACCTTGGTGAGCTGCACCCGGCCGATGGCGGCGTGGATGTCGGTCATTCGGTTGTTCAGGCCGACGACCTCGTTGTGGTATTGCTGCAACATGCCCTGGTTGCGGTAGAGGCGCAGGTTGCGCTCGATCTCGTCGTTGGCGGCAGAGACCATGCCGCCCTCGCCGGAGGTCATGTTCTTGGTCGGGTAGAGCGAGAACATCCCGAACACACCGAATGCGCCGACGGGGGTGCCGTTGAGCGAGGCGCCATGCGCCTGGGCCGCGTCCTCGAAGATCATCAGGCCGTGCTTGTCGGCGACGGCCTGAAGCTCAGGCATCTTGGCGGGGTGCCCGTAGAGGTGCACCGGCATGATCGCCTTGGTCTTATCGGTGATGAAAGACTCAACCGATGCCGGGTCGAGCGTGAAGTCGTCAAGCGCGATGTCTGCGAACACCGGGGTGGCGCCGGTCAGCGCGACGGAGTTGGCCGTCGCAGCGAACGTGAACGACGGGACGATGACCTCGTCGCCCGCACCGATGCCGGCGCTCAGCAGCCCGAGATGCAGGCCGGAGGTGCCGGAGTTGACCGCCACACATGCGCGTCCGAGGCCGAAATGCTCGGAGAACTCCTTCTCGAAGGCCGCAACTTCCGGGCCTTGCGCGATCATGCCGGAGCGCAGGACACGGTCGACGGCCGCGCGCTCCTCATCGCCGATCAGCGGCTTGGCCGGTGGGATGAAGTCGTTCACTTTGAAACCTCCACGAGGATGTCGTCTTGTTCTTGGTACTGCTGGCCGGTCTCGGGGCAGACCCACGAGCCGTCGGCCTCGCCGGGTTCGAGCGGCACACCGGCACGCCCCACCCAGCGGATGCGTTTGGCGGGAACCCCCGCCATGAGTGCGAAATCCGGCACGTCCCTGGTGACGACCGCACCGGCGGCGATCATGGCCCAGCGGCCGATCGTCACAGGCGCGACGCACACGGCCCTGGCGCCGATGGACGAGCCGGTAAGGCAGGTGACGCCGACCGCCTCCCAGTCGTCGCCGCGCTTGAGCTTGCCGTCGGGGTCGACCGAGCGGGGGAAGTGGTCGTTGGTGAACACGACGGCGGGGCCGACGAACACGCCGTCCTCCAGCACCGCGGGCTCGTAGACCAATGCGTAGTTCTGCAGTTTGCAGTTGTCGCCCATCTTCACGCCGGTACCGACGTAGGCCCCACGCCCAACGATGCAGTTCTCTCCGAGTACCGCGTCCTCACGCACCTGCGCCAGATGCCAGATTGAGGATCCCTCGCCGATTGTGGCGTCGGGTGAGACGTCGGCGCTTTCCTGAATGCGGACCATCCACCAATTCCCTTCGATCGCTGAGGGTGAGCATACCGCGCGGAGTTTCGTTGTCTGGGGTCAACCCGTGAGATGCGCGGGCACGCTGGTCATCGAGGTGGGCCTCAACCACCGTCAGGTCGCGGCTGAGGAGCGCCGGGGGTTGGGCCGACTCCCGAGGGACTGCCGAAGAGGGCCGGACGCTGGGACGGCGACTCCCGAGGGGACTGCCGAGAACCCACGAGGGACTGTCGACACCCCGAAGGACTCCCGACAACCCCCGACACCCCCGAAGCACTCCCGACACCCCGAAGCACTCCCGACACCCCGAAGCACTCCCGAAAATCGACCAGTGGCCAGTTCTGATCCGTCTTGCCTGGAAAATCGACCACTGCCGCTTTTCCGACCACAACCCAGGACACCCACACAAGGCAGTGGCCGATCCTCGACACCAGACAAAGCACAATCGACCACTGGCCGATTTTCCGAGTCGGGACCGGGGACGGGGCGTCCGGACCAGGACGGGGGCGAGCCGGGACCGAGCCGACCCCGGGAGTGCCCGCATTGGTCAGGTGTTCGAGCGTCTGAGCCTTCCGTCCGGCCTCGTCGTCCGCGGAAGTTCAGCGGTGCACGAGTTCCAGGATCCGGGCCGCGGCCTCGTCATAGGTGTTGTGCCCCGCCCTGGACGCGACCGCCGCCTTCTTCGCCGCCGCACGCAGGCCCGCTCGCCATTGCGGGTCGGTGGCGAACCTACGCAGCGCCTCCGTCGTCTCGGGCACGTCACGCACCAGGGTCCCCGCGCCAGTGCGGCGGATCAGGTCGGCGACCCTGGGCAGCGGCGTCGCGATCGTCGGCAGCCCACAGGCCTGGTATTCGTACACCTTCGACGGCATCGCCTCCACGAATGCCGGGGTGTCGGCCAATAGGCACAGGCCGACGTCGGCGCCCTCCGCGACCCGCCACGCCCGCAGCGGCTCCTGCCTGCCATGCGAGGTGATCCGGCGGGCGTCGGGCTGCGTCAACCTCTCGGCGAGCCAATCCCGATCGGTGTCTGCCACCGGGCCGACCAGGTCAAGCGTCCAAGGCTCCTCATCCCCCGACGTCGCCGCGACGGCCTCGACCATCGTGCGCAGCCCCCTTGTCTCCCGGTTGTCACCGATGTAGATCGCACGCCACGGCGCCTCGTCGCTCATCTCTCCCGGTTCGGGGAGCAGCGAGAAGTCGGGCTCGTTGCGCATCACGTACCTGCTGCGGGCCACGCCGGGCGGCACGTGCTCGTCGGCCACCAGAACCAGGTCGGCCCGCGCGATCAGCCTGGTCAGGAGCCGGACCGCGCCCTGCAACACCTTAAGCAGGGGCATCGGCACCCAGGCCCGGTCCCTGAGGAGCGACGCGTAATCCTCGTGCACGTCTGCGACCCAGGCAGCCCTGCCACGGGTGGCGAGGAAGGCCGCAAGCGATGTCTCCGGGTCGATCGTGATCAGCACGTCGGCGGTCGGACGCCACGGGAGGGCGAGGGCCTGCACGGCCCGCACGACCTTGTGCGCCCTGCGCCGCGAATGCACCCGGCATCCGACCGGGCCGCGCTGCGCGTCACCCAGACCGAACACCTCGACGTCGAAGCCGGCCCGGCGGAGTGCCGCGGCCGTGCGGTGCAGCCTTGCGTCGGCGACGTCATGCCCAGTTGTGACGATGGCTGCCCTGGGGTTCAGAAGTCCTCCATCACTACGGCCTCGTCCCCGACCTTGAGGAACTCGAGATACGCGTCGCAGATCTCCTTCGGTTCGCCGCGGCGGATCAGCCGTCCCTTGTGCAGCCAGATGACCTCGTCGGACATCTCCTGGATAGAGGTGAGCGCATGCGAGACCAGGAGCATGGTGCCGGCCGTCTCCATCAACTCAGACATCTTCTGGCTAGCCTTCTGCTTGAACTTCGCATCTCCTGCGGACAGCGCCTCGTCGATGATGAGGATGTCGGGGTTCATGAACACCGACACCGAGAACGCCAGTCGTGAACGCATGCCGGAGGAGTAGGTGCGCAGGGGCATGTCGATGAAGTCGCCGAGATCCGCAAAACCGGCGATCTCGTCGAACCTCTCGTTGACCTGATCGCGGGAAAGCCCCGCGGCCATCCCGCCGAGGAGGACATTCTCGCGGCCGGTCAGAGCGGTGTTGAAACCGACGCCGAGCGCGAGCAGGGTGCTGACCTTGCCACGCACCTCGATGCGGCCCTTCGTCGGGGGAAGGATCCCTGCGACGGCGCGCATCAGCGTCGACTTGCCAGCACCGTTGGCGCCGATGAATCCGGTGCACTTCCCGGCAGGCACGTCGAAGGACACGCCTTTGATCGCCTTGACCTCACGGTAGCGGACCTGCTCATGCCTGGCTTTGCGCACAAGGGCGTTCTTCAGTGAGTTCTTGCGCTCAAGACTCACCCGGTAGGTGATGTCGAGGCCGTCGACGACTACGGCAGCGTCGTCTGAGTAGAGGGTGGGCGCGGCGACCGACTCGTCGCTCTTGGGCTCCTCGGCCCCTGGGTCGCGCTCGATTGGTTTCTCAGAGGCGGACAGCGAACTCACGCTCCCTTGACATGTAGACGAGGCCACCGACGATCGTGAGCAGGAGGCTCCAGCCGACCGCGATGACAATGTAGGTGAGGGAAGGATTGGCGGCATGCGTGGCGTCGCCCCAGATACCGAGCACCGAGGTGGCCGGGTTGAGCTGCACGAACGGGCCCATGTGCTTCCCGATGGCGGTGTCGAGGAACTGCTCTGCCGTGTAGAGCACCGGCGAGGCGTACAACCAGATCCGGATGATGTAGGGCAGGAACTGGGCGGTGTCACGGAAGTAGACCTGCAGCGTGGCGACGAGCGCCCCGATGCCCATCCCGACCATGGTGGCGCAGAGAATCGCGAGCGGAATCCAGAGCATGTGCACGGTGAACGGCTTGCCCCACAGCAGGTGGATCACCAGATACACGAGCAGCGTAGGGAGGTAGCGACGCACCGCCAGATATGTGTTCGACACGATCAGCAGCAGCTTTGGGAAGTTCATGTTCAGCACGAGCGACCCGGAGTTTGTGACCGAAGTGGCGCACGACTGGATGATTCCGGTGATCAGGAAGAACAGGAACAGGCCGCCTGCGATCTGGGGGAAATCCACGCTGCCGCCACTTGAGCCGCGCAGCACGACAACCAGCAGGAAGTAGACCGCCGCCAGCAGCAGCGGGTTGACGACCAGCCACAGTTGCCCGAGCACCGTGTTGGTGTTCGCGGCACGCATGTTGGTGTTTGCCAGTTCCATGGCGAAGTCCCAACGCCGCCACAGGTCCCGGAAGTACTCCCCCATCCGGGGAAGGCCCGCCTTGTGCGGGGTGTAAATGTGTACGTCCGAGCGAGACTCGGTCTTTCCCTTCACCTTCTGACCCCGTCATTCTGGGCGAGGCGGCACCGCTTCACGATGTCCTCTCCTCCCTCGTGCGATCCAAATCTGCGTATACCGCCACCAGACGGTCGGCGTCGCTTTCCCAGCTGAGCTCGCTACGCGCTGCCCTGACATTACCTGCCCACCGCGGATAATCTCGTACCACGGTCCCTATCGCGCAGCGCAACGATTCAGCATCGCCCGGTGTGTAAAGCGCGCCCAGGTCGTATCGGCGTACCATCCGGGCCAGTTCACCGACATCCGTGGCGACGAGTGGCACCCCGAGGCTGACGGCGTGGAACAGCTTGTTCGGCATCGCGAGGCGGTGGTTGAGCCACTTGTTCGAGTGGGTCACCAGCGATACGCCTGCCTCCTGCAGCAGTTGCGACGCTTCTTCGAGGGGCCGGGCCGGCTGCACGTCGAGGCGGGCGCGGTCGAAGGTCGTCAGCCAGGTCTCGTCGGCGGGGCCGATGACGGTGATGGGCAGGTCGAATCCCCGGCTGGCTTCCGCGATCGTCTCGAGTTCCCGGAATGCGGCGACACGGCCTGCGTAAACGAGCCCCCGGGGCCGCGGCAACGGTTCAGGCAGGTCGTCGCGGAGGGGGAAACTGTTGTGCACGACGGTGACGTTGTCCCAGCCGTACAGGTTCCGCAGGGCGTCTGCGACACCCTCACCGACGGTGAGCACCGCGGCGGCGCGGCCCCCGAACTCGGCCTCCTCCCGGCGCTCGCGGCGGTCGGCCAGCGGTGTGGGGCGATATTCGCGCGGCAGCCCTGGCCAGAACTCGTGCGAGTCATAGACGAACGGCACATTCCGCTCGCCTGCCAGGGTCGCCGCCGCCCTGAGTGCGGTGAAGTCGTGGGCGTGTACGACGTCGAACTGACGGCCACGCCCGTCCTCGATCGCGCCGTCGGCCCATCGTCCGAAGGCGGAGTGGCGGTGTTGGGGCAGGAGCGCCCAGCGGGCGAGCCGCGTCACCGGGGACATTTTCCTGCCTTGGAGCGACGACCCGCCCTCTGCCCTGAACACCGACGAGGTGCCGACGCTGGAGACGGTCAGGCCGTCACCCGGGTCGAAACCGTCTGGCACCGAGCGGCCGACGATGTGGACGCTGTGTCCGGCCTGCACCAGGGTGCGCGCCTCCCGGAGGACCCGGGTGTCGGTCGCAACCGAGGTCGCCACCAGCATCAGGATGTTCACGATTCGACGCCCTCAGAGGCCCATGAATCCGGAGAGCACCTCGGCGCTGCGGGTCCCGTCGTGCCACTCCCGGACGTAGCCACGTCCGGCCTCGGAGATTTCCGCGGCCCGGGCGGGGTCGGTCAGAAGGTTGCGGAGCACGTCTTCGAGGGTGTGTGCATCGGCCTCGACGATCGGCACGTCGCCGGGGATCCGCTCACGGACCCGGTCGGCGACATGCCCGATGACGAGCTTGCCACCGGACATGGCCTCGACCGCGGTGATGCCGTAGTCGCCGAGCCTGAGCTGGTCGATGACGATGTCGGCGTCCATCATCCTGGCCCGCATCTGATCGCGGGTCAGGTGTTCGTCCCGCACGTAGCGGATCAGCCCCTCAGATTGCAGCAGCTCGCACACCTCGTCTACCCGGTCGCTGCCCTTCATCGACCCTCTGCTCGGGACATGGAAGACGATCGGGGCCCCGTCCCGGGTCAGCGGCACGACGTCGCTGTGCCAGAAACCGGTATCGACGACGATGGGCAACCAGGACGCGCCGGGCAGGTAGTCGAGCAGGTCATTTGTGGTGACGTAGACGGGGCCGTCGAACGCCAGCACGTGCGGGGTGATCGCCTCGACCTGCTTCTGCAGCACGGCGGTCAGTTCATCGCTCGCGTCCACAAACGGCGAATCCGGCTCCAGTTCCGTGTGCCTCCGCGGGTTCCGGATGTCGGAGCCGTGGAACACCAGCCCCTGCCGGATGCCCTGCTGACGGAAATAGTTGGTCTCCTCGTAGAAGAACTTTCCGAAGTGGGCGCCGACGCTCGCGCGGGCCGATTCGGTGAGGACGTGCGATACGCGATTCTCCAGCTTGCGCATCAGGTTTCGCTGCCAGGCAGGCGAGACCCACTGCTGATAGGTCACCGTCTCGTCTACCGGGAACTTGAGGGGACCTTCGCGGTAGATCCAGACGGACTCCGCGATCGCCTCTGGGTGTTCGCGCATCAGGCTGGTCGCCCACAGCTGGGGTTGACCGCCGGTGTTGGCCGTCCCGATCCGCAGCCGGGGACGCGGCTCGAAGATCTCGGAATCAGACAAGCTGGCGCGCTGGCGGAGCATGTCGGAGCGGATGGCGGCGAGTTGCCCGTGCAGGCTGCCGGGGCGCAACCCCTCCTTGGCCCGCTCGGCCGTGACCCCGAGCACGACCTTCTGGACCGTCGGCTCGAACTCCTCGAACGTGTGGGACGCGACGAGTTCGTCGGTCAGCCTGGCACGGTACGAGTCGAGGTCGCCTAGCAGCTTCCTGGTCGCCTCGACGATCGACGCCGGGTTGGAGTGCTCGAAAACCTCTCCGATGCCAAGGCTGGTGACGCGTTGGGTGAGCCAGTCCATGTTGGAGGTGAGGATCGGCAGCCGGGCCTGCACCGATTCGTAGTACTTGTTCGGCGCGGCCCAGTTGTGGTTGCCGACCGGCAGGAACGGGAAAATCGCGGCGGTCGCCGACGAAAGGTATTCGGCGACCTCGTGGGTCGGGGCGAACGGCACGAAGTGGACCCGGTTCCTGACCCCCAGCCGCTCGGCCTGCTCCTCCAACTCGACGACGTAGGAGCTGCCCCGCCGCGCACCGATCGCGAGATGCACCTCGGCAAGCTCGGGCAGCGCGGAGATCACGTCGTGTACCCCACGGTGGTATGACAGGCCACCGGCATAGACGAGGAGGGGGGTGCCCTCTGGCAGCTTCAGGAAGTCACTGATCGTCATCGGGTGCTCAACCGGCGGCAGTTGGCCGATCGGCGCGTTGGGCACCAGCTCCGGCTCCACGGGAAGGTCGTACTTCTCCTGAAGAAACTCCGCGATGGGCTCGCAGACGGTGAAGGTCGCGTCGACCTGCCTGATGTACTCGGATTCGAGCGCCGGGAACCCCTCAGTGACGTTCGGGTCCTCGCTGGCGAGGCCGTAGACGTACTCGCGGGCGTCGTAGACCACACCGACCCGGTGCCCGCGTGCACGGAACACCGTGGCGACCTCGGTGGCCAGCGGAAGCAGGTGTACGTCGGTGACGATCACGTCGGGCTGCAGCTCGATCAGCGTCGGCTTCATCGCGGCGGTCATCACGCCCACCTGCGGAAGCGCTTTCTCCCAGAACCTATGGTCGTCGGCACCCTCGACCGGTTTGGCGGGGGCGACCTTGGCGCGCACCTTCCCTGCGGCCTTCGTGGCCCGGCTCTTGACGGAGTTGGTGAAGTGGTCGACGCGGGCGACGGCCCCGAGTACCTTCTGCGGGGGTCGCCGCTTCATCGTGACGTGGAAGGCCTTGCGGACGGCGCGGTAGGTGAGCGTGAGCCGCGCTGGCCCGGCGACGGGTGCCTTCGGCGAGCAGAGGATGTAGTCCAGCCCTGCGATCGTGCCCTGCGGGGGAATACCAGATCCGAAACCGACCATGGTGACGCGGTAGCCGGCGGCGACGAGCGCCAGGCCGTTGCGGTGGGCCCGCGCGTCGATTTCGATGTTGTTCGGCAGGGCGATGACCGCGTGCGGCTGCTGCATGCTTCTCCTTGACGCTGTTTGACTTCGGGAGGACGACCTCCGCCAACGGCAGTCTAAACGTGGCGGCGTGCATTCCCTGAAGTTGCGCCGGTTGAGCCGCCTCGTGAGGGAGGACAACGCCCAACTCTCGCCTAACATCGTGATGTTGGTTCATCCACGAACAAACATCACGATGTTAAGGGGAAGAACCCAAGCGCAGGACCCCAGACAAGGTCACGAGGGTTTCGTCACCGGCCCGGCGCTTCGCGCTGGGGGCCGGGCTCAACCAACGCACGGCCCGGCGCTTCGCGCTGGGGGCCGGGCTCAACCAACGCACGGCTCAACCGACGCGCGGCCCGGCTCAACCGGCTCAACCACCATCCTCCGTCCGTACTTCGCTTCCACTTCGACCCTCCGGCGCCGGAACAACTACAGTGATGCCCGTGGCTAAAGTACTGACCTCCCTCCCCGTCGGCGAGCGCGTCGGCATCGCCTTCTCCGGCGGACTCGACACCTCCGTCGCCGTCGCGTGGATGCGCGAGGCCGGCGCCGTCCCCTGCACCTACACCGCCGACATCGGGCAGTATGACGAGCCCGACATCGCCTCGGTTCCAGGCAGGGCGCTCGCCTACGGCGCCGAGCTGAGCAGGCTGGTCGACTGCCGCCCGCAACTGGTCGAGGAAGGGCTCTCCGCACTCGCCTGCGGCGCCTTCCACATCCGCTCGGCCGGCCGGGCCTACTTCAACACCACCCCCATCGGGCGCGCCGTCACCGGCACCATGCTGGTGCGCGCGATGGCCGACGACGACGTCTTCATCTGGGGCGACGGGTCGACCTACAAGGGCAACGACATCGAGCGGTTCTACCGCTACGGCCTGATGGCCAACCCTCAGCTGAGGATCTACAAGCCGTGGCTCGACGAGGATTTCGTCCGCGAACTCGGCGGCCGCGATGAGATGAGCCAGTGGCTCACCGCCCGCGACCTTCCCTACCGCGACTCCAAGGAGAAGGCCTACTCCACCGACGCGAACATCTGGGGCGCCACCCACGAAGCGAAGACGCTCGAGGACCTCGACGTCTCCCTGGAAACAGTCGAGCCGATCATGGGCGTCAAGTACTGGGACGCCGCAGTGAACATCCAGACCGAGGACGTCACCGTCGGGTTCGAGCTCGGCAGGCCCGTGTCGATCAACGGGCAACGTTTCGACGACGCCGTCGCCCTGGTCATGGAAGCCAACGCGATCGGTGGACGTCACGGGCTCGGTATGAGCGACCAGATCGAGAACCGCATCATCGAGGCGAAGTCACGCGGCATCTACGAGGCCCCCGGCATGGCCCTGCTGTGGGCCGCCTACGAGCGCCTGCTCTCAGCCATCCACAACGAGGACACCCTCGCGAACTACCGCAACGAAGGGTTGCGGCTCGGCCGACTGCTGTACGAGGGACGCTGGCTCGACCCGCAGTCGCTCATGCTTCGCGAGTCGATCCAGCGTTGGGTTGCGTCCGCGGTCACGGGCGAGGTCGACCTGCGGCTGCGTCGCGGCGACGACTACACCATCCTCGACACCCGCGGCCCGCACCTGAGCTACCAGCCGCACAAGCTGTCGATGGAGAGGGTCGAGGACGCCGCGTTCGGCCCGACCGACCGCATCGGCCAGCTGACCATGCGCAACCTGGACATCGCCGACTCCCGCGAGAAGCTGGAGCTGTACGCGTCACAGGGTTCCCTGCTGGCAGGGCACCAGGAACTGATCGGTCGACTCGAGTCTGGCGGTGCCGCCGCCATCGCCGAACTGGGTGCGCCCGGCCCGTCTGACCTGGACCGAGCCGTCGAGCGTTCCTCGATGGATTCCGGCACCGACTGATCCCGGCCTTCGCGGTCGGGCCAGGATGTCGTCGCCCGACCCTCCAGGAATTCCCCGGCTGGCTATGCTCACTTTGTGGCGACCACCGATGACACGCACCCGAGAGACCACCTGCTGAGCTTGGCCGAACAGCAGGCTGCCGACGCGACGGCGCGCCTGCAGGACGCTGGTCGCCTCATCGACGAACTGCGTCGCGACGCCGTCGAGTTGGCGACCCGACTCGACCGGGTCCGCACCGACAATGAAGCGCTGCAGGCCGAGGTCGAGGCGCTCCGCGCGGAGCGTGACGCGGTGAAGGCCGACCTTGCCTCCGCAACCGCCGCCAGCGAATCCCTGGAGGCCAAGGTCAGCGAAATGGCTGACCGCCTGCAACGCGACCCGCTGCGACGGGTCGCCCGCGCGATCCGCAGGAAGTAGGCGGGCGTGAGCGATCCGTTCGACCAACTCCGTGCCCGACATGACTTCGTTCTGTTCGCCGTCACCTATCCGCATGGGTGGCGCACCGGGTCGGAGTTCGTGCGGCAACGCGTTCGCGCCTACGCCGCCGCGGGGCTGGAGGGTGTGGTCGTCGACTATTCCCCGCTCAATGTCGAGTCGGCCCGCTGGCAGCCGGAGGACGACGCCCCGGTCCTGTCGATCCGGGCGGATCAACTCGCCTCTGCGATCGACGCCGCCGTCGCAGGCGGGTCAGCGCTGCTGGCGCATTCCCCGACCCCGGTCGCCATCGATGAACTACGTGCCCGCGTGCCCGGCGGGCGGCTCGCCATCTGGTTCCACGGCTACGAGGTCCGAGACTACCGCCGGCTGCACGGCAACACCGACACGCACACCCTGACGGCGATCCGGCACATCCGCGACGGCCAGAACCGCGACCGGTTCAAGGCGGCGGCCCCCCTGTTCGCCGACCCGGCCATCACCAAGGTATTCGTCTCAGCCACCCAACGGCGCCACTCGGAGTTCGACGTCGGAATCCCGGCCACCAACACGCGGATCATCCCCAACTTCATCGACGACGACACCTACCGCGCCAGGGTGCGGCAGCCAGGTGAGGAGCGCCGCATCCTCCTGCTGCGCAGCTTCGCCACCCACAACTACGCAGGCGACATCGCCGTCAAGGCCCTCGACCTTTGCTCGCGCCGCGACGGCTTCTCCGACCTCGCCATCACGATCCGCGGCTACGGCGCACTGTTTCGGGAGGCGGTCGCCGACGTGCGCCGGTTCGACAACGTGACCGTCACGGAAGGTTTCTCCAGCACCGCCCAGATGGCTGCCCTCTACGACGCGCACGGCGTTGCACTAGTGCCCACCCGCTACGACACACAGGGCGTCATGCTCGGCGAGGCGATGGCCAGCGGCGCGGTCACGATCACCAACCCGGTCGCCGCGATCCCCGAGTTCACGGACGCGAAGTCGTCGCTGGTGCCGAGGGGCAACGATCCGCGCGCGTTCGCCGACGCGATCTGGCATCTGATCGGGCACCCGGAGGTGATGCCAAAGATGTCGACGGCCGCCGCCGAACGCGTCCGGGCGCAGTGCGGCCGGGACCAGACGATCGGTCTCGAACTGGAGCTCATCAAGGAGTTGTCCGCATGAGTCTGCACAGCCCGGTCGTGTTCACCGACGACCCCGCCCTCACGTCCGAGGCGCGTGCCAGGCGTTGGCCGGTGGTCTCCCGGGACGGCGCCACGCTGCGCATGTCCGGGGTCAGGCAGTCTGCCCCGCTGCCCGAGCCCAACATGGACATCACCGCCGGATCGCTAACCGACGTGGCCGCGGGCGGTTGGAAGTTCGTCCTCGACTGGGTCGCCAAGTATGTCCACCGTCCGCTCCTCGTGCTCGAGCCGGGCTCCTGGGCAGGCGACCTGGGTCGCTGGGCCGAGGCGACCCGCGGCTGGGGCTGGACCGAGGCGAGCGAGGTTCCCGGCAAGGGCCCGAGCCTTTCCGGGTTGGACAGCGCAGCCCTTGCCGAGTTGCCTGCCGCACCGGAACCTCCCAGCCCCGCCGACCGGATCCCCGGCCGCGGCCGGATGCTCCTGGTGCGCCACGGCGAGTGGACGGAGCGACAAGGAGCCTGGGTCGACGCGGCCGAGCGCATCGGATTGCTCGTCGACATCGCGTCGGATCGCATTCTGGACGGCCGCGACCGGGTCCACGTCGTGGCAGACCTCGGCCCGGCGAACCTGACCCTCGACGCGGGCACGGGACCGCTCGACCCCGCCTATGCGCTGGCGCTGGCCCGCGCGGTCGACTCCGGCGACCCGACGTTGGGCGCGGCCGGCCACTGGCAGGTCGCGTTGGAGCACTGGTTCAAGCCCCGCCCCGACGACTTCGATGTGGTCGTGCTCGCTGGCCCACCCGTCGGGTTCTTCGGGTTCGGCGCGTTCGCTTCCCGACACTGGTACGCGCGCGTCGTGATCGATCATGCAACGCATGCCCCGTGGCCCGCCGACGAAACCGCGGCGCTACTCCTGAAGGACTGGGAGCAGGGGTGGCACCTCGCCGCCGACGCCGTCACGGTCGCCGACGAACCGACGCTCGGCCAGGTCGCTCCCAGCGGCCCGGACGCGACGGTCGAGGTCGCCGATGGGGCCAGGATGGAGACGCTGCTGCAGGTACTGAGCGACCACTCGTTCACCGCGATGTGAGCCACCATTGTCCCCGCTGCTGGCAGAGCGGATTCCTCCGGTCCTTGTCGAGCGGCAAATGCCGATTCGGAAGTGTCCATTTGGTCAGGTAGCATGCGCAGCAGGAGGCGTTTGCCGACCGGGCTTGCGCCGCTTGACCTTGGGTAATTGACCAGATCATGCAGACACGTTCCCGACGCCGATTCATCCCATTCCTGGTTGCCGCGCTGATCGCCGCGATCGGCATCGTCGCGGTCCCGGAGCCGCAGCCCGCCGTGGCAGACGACCACCCCTACACCACTCCCGGTGAACGGGAGTACAACGGCCGTAAGTGGCGCACCACCTGCTCAAACTACTCCACCAATGTGCAGCGCTGCCGGGCGGAAATCTTTGCCACGCAGGCCAGGCTGGTCAACGGCAGGTATCAACTCGTCAACGAGTACGTCTTCAACAACCTGACCTACCTTCCCTCGCCCAGGGAGAGCTGGAAGGACAACCCGTTGGCGAAGGCCGGCCAGTTCACCGGAACGGACGGCCGGATCTGGCAGACCGAGTGCGATACCGCATGGACCGGCAAGAACGGTTGCCGCAGCTTCGCCTGGGTCACCGTCATCAACCAGACCAAGACCGCCACCGGGTGGAAGTTCACGCCCGAGAACAAGTGGGTCTTCAACAACGTCGTCCAGTTCAAGGCTTCGCCGAAACCACCGGTCGATCCCGCCTACGACAACCCGTGCAACGCCAAGGCACCCGACGGCTGGGCGTTCACGGAAGAGGGGCGCCCGCACGTCATCAAGACGCCGTACACCCCGAACACCAACTACAACCCGATCTCGCTGGCGAACTTCATCAAGGTGGCTTTGCGGTCCACGACCCTGAGTGACGCCGACCGGTTGTGCTTCGCCCTGCTGGGCGCCAACCACCTGATCGACGACGGCGCGACGACGCGCACGTACCAGGGTGAGACCAGCCTTTGGCTGCCCTACCCGTTCGGGTTCAGCGCCAACCCCTCCATCCCTGCCCTGACGACCGGCTGGTACTCGGGCCTCGGCCAGGCAGGCGCCATGACCTCGATGCTGGAACTCGCCAACTTCACCGGCGACCCCAAGTGGGATGCGTACGCCGACCAGCTGTTCAACTCGTACCTCGTCCCGATGTCCGAGGGTGGCTTCACCAACCGCGATAACGGCTTCCTATGGTTCGAGGAGTATCCCACCGACCCGCCGACGGTGGTCTACAACGGCCACTTCCAGGCGGTGCTCGCGCTCCACGCATACGGCAGGGAACGCCGTTCGGCCGACCCGGAGAAGTCGGATGCGGCCTTTGCCCTCTTCGATGACACGCTCGGGGCACTAGCCACCCAGGTCCCGAAGATGGAGGTGCCCGCCGAGGGCGGCACCATGTCCTCCTACGACATGGTGCGCGGCTACGACGCCGTCCCCCTGCGGGCCGTGAGCGTCGGTTCGGGCACCGCCACGATCACCGACACCCGCCTCAACGAAGCGCCCAGCACCGCGCTCCCGATCGGCACGCAGACCACTTTGGCCCCAAACAGGCTGCTCAACTCTTCGATGGAGACCAGCGCCGGCGCGCTGACCGGCTGGGTCGTCGTCAACAACAACTTAGCGGGCATCACGTTGAGGGACGGTTGGCTCGGGGTGCACCCGACCGGCAACGCGTGGGCGGGCGTCGAGCAGACGATCGCGGCAGGCACGTTCCCGGCGGGCTCCGAGTTGTCCTTCTCGATGATGTCGCGCCTCGAGATCCCCGAGGGAAAGGCGGGCACCGGCGGCAAGGTCGCCATCTACTCGGTGTGCCCCAGCGGCACCACGTTGATCCACGAGAACGCCAAGAACCGCTCCCGTGAGGCGGCGTGGTCGGCCACCACCTTCAGGGCCCCGGCCGCCAACTGCTCGATCAAGGTGCAGCTGCTCACGTACTCGTACACGGTGACCAACACCACGGCCTGGTATGACGATGTCCAATTGCGGCTGGCCGATCCGGTCGGCGTCAGCATGACGCCGGAGTACGACCTGCTCGTGCACCGGACGCCCAGCAACCACCTCACCCTTCAAGGTTCGGGGCAGGTTCAGGTGCAGGGCTGGTACGGCGGACGCTGGCAGGACATCGGCGACCCGGTCACGCTGAGCACCGACGGCGCCCAGGTGGAGATCCCCGAGCTGTACACGGGCCGCAACATCAACATCAACTACCACGACGGCCACGTCTCCGAGCTGCAGCGCATCGCGGCTTTCGCCGACCAACAGGGGTTCCCCGAGGAAGCCGAGATCCTCGACGCCACCGCGTACAAGCTGAGCCGGATGTCGGTTGGCACGCCATACAACAAGGACAACCTCACCCGCGACTCCGAGCCGGAGACCATCACCCTCGACATGCTCACCGGGACCATCGAGGTGGCCGCCGAGCCGGAGCCGATGGCCATCCAGCCCAGGTCGGTCCCGACCAGCATGGAACTGCCCGAGGCCACCAGCTGAACTGGCAGCCACCACGCGACCGGGGGCCCGCCCCGGCCGCGTGGTAGTCTGCCCGGCGAGGTCCGACTATCCGTTGAACGGAAGGAAACCCACATGTTCTCGAGCGTCTGCGTTGTCGGCCTGGGATACATCGGCCTACCAACGGCCGCGATCCTGGCTGCGCAGGGGATCCATGTCACCGGCGTGGACGTCAAGGAGAGCTCGGTCGAGGCGATCAACGCCGGCCACGTGCCGTTCGTCGAACCCGACCTTGAGCGCTTCGTGGTCGACGCGGTCGGGAAAGGGCTGCTCCATGCCCAGACGGAACCGGGCCCCGCCGACGTCTACATCGTGGCGGTTCCGACGCCGTTCCACGAGGACAAGAGCGCGGACCTGTCGTACATCGAGGCGGCGGCCAAGTCGATCGCCCCGCACCTGAGCGGCAACGAACTGCTGATCCTCGAGTCGACATCTCCGCCCGGAGCGACCCATCACATGGCCGATGTCGTGTTCGAATCACGCCCAGACCTCGCCGACTCCGGTTTGTTGTTCGCGCACTGCCCGGAACGCGTGCTGCCCGGCCGCGTCATGATCGAGTTGGTCGACAACGACCGCATCATCGGAGGCATCACCCCCGAGGCGGCCGAGCGGGCCGCCGACCTCTACCGTTCCTTCTGCAAGGGCGAACTTCTCCTCACCGACGCGACGACCGCCGAGATGGCCAAGCTCGTCGAGAACTCATTCCGCGACGTCAACATCGCGTTCGCGAACGAATTATCCGTCATCGCCGACAAGCTCGGCATCGACGTGTGGGAACTGATCGAACTGGCCAACCATCATCCGCGCGTCAACATCCTGCAGCCCGGCCCCGGAGTCGGTGGCCACTGCATCGCCGTCGACCCCTGGTTCATCGTGTCGGCCGCCCCGGATGAGGCGCGCCTGATCCGCAGCGCCCGCGAGATCAACGACGCGAAGCCCGGTTGGGTCATCGACAAGGTGCTCGCCGCGGCCTACGGGCTCGATGCCCCGAAGGTCGCGCTGCTCGGGTTGGCGTTCAAGCCGAACATCGACGACCTACGCGAGTCGCCCGCGCTGGCGATCGCGGCGCAACTGGCCGACCGGATGCCCACCGCCCAACTGTTGGCGGTCGAGCCGCACGTACACGAGTTGCCCCGTCAGCTGGCCGGGCGCGACAACGTCACGCTGACCCCGCTCGCCGAGGCGCTTGAAACGGCCGACATCCTCGTTGTCCTCGTCGACCACGACGTATTCAAGGCCGTGCCTTCCGACAAGGTCGCCGGGAAGCACCTGGTCGACACCAAGGGTCTCTGGGACCGCAAGAAGAAATGAATCAGGCCCAACGACTCGTGCGACTTGCCGGACGGTTCAAGAACCACGTCACACCCCTGCTCGCCCTCACCGAAGGCCTTGTGCTGGGCGGGGGCCTCCTGCTGGTGGTCGATCATGCCATCCGCGGCGATGCACTGAGCGCGGTAGGGGCCCTCGCGTTGACGTTGGCCGCTGCGCTCCTCACGTGGAAGCTCCACACCACAGGCGTGGCCGTCGGGCAGCTCCGCACGCTCCTGAAGCACGCCCCGGCGCCCGCTCCGCAGGTGACGGTCGTGCCAGCACCCGCCCCGCAGGCGCCCGACCCGCGCGAGAAGCTCAACACCATCGGAACATTTACCCCCGAGACCATCCCCGGCGCGGAGTCCGGTCGGATCGCAGCGGCCGTCACAACGGATCCGGATGCCCCGTTCCGGCTTCTCGTCGCGACAAAGGGTGCCAGCGGTGGTGGCGCGGCGGGCCGCAGCCTCGCGCTCGTCGGTTCCGATGGGCTCGCACAAGCGTTGGCGGGACACTGCGCCGTCCACCGCATCCACCCCAGCATGAGCCAGGCGGAGTTCGTCAGCGCTGCCCCCGAGATCCTGGTGATCGAGGAGGACGCGTTGAACGGCGGCGCCTGGGATGGCGCCCTCGCACCCCAGGGGTCGCAACTGCTGCTCGAGCTTCGGGTCGCGATGGCGTCGATCCGGGCCGCTGAGGGATTCATCTACGTCATCCCCACCCGCGGCATGCAGGGGATGGCGGCTGAGGCGATGAGGGCCGACACCGTGCTCGTCGACGACGAGTTCGCGGCCCGGTTCACGGCCGAGGACGCACCCGACAGCCTGCTGAAGACGTTGGGGAATTACCGTCTCGGGGTGCCTGCGCTGTGACCCGCCGCAACATCGTCATCTACGGCGACGTCAACCTCAACATCGTGGACGGTTCGGCCGCGTGGCTGGCGTCCCTCGCGGAAACGCTGACTCTGACTGACTCGACCGTCCATGTGGTCCTCAAGGCAACGGTGACGACCGACCGGTTGTTGCGCCGGATGGCGGCCAACCCCCACGTCGTGCTACACGAAGCGACCCCACGGGAGGGCCAACCTGCCATGACGGTCGACGTAGCGGTCGACAGGTTGGAAGAAGTCACCGCGCAGGTCGGGGCGACCGTCCTGATCACACGTGGGCGTGACCTGTCGCTTGCCGTGGCCCGTTCCGACGCGCTAGCCCCCATCCTGTGGGCCTACGTCACCGACTTCGCGTTCCCGTTCTCGATCCTGCCCGCAGCCCAGCATGCGCAACTCCGGGAGATCGCAACCCGCGCGTGCAGAATGTTCATGCAGACCGAGGACAGCCGCAGCTACCTCGAATCGATCGTCCCCGAGGCTGCGGGCAAGACTCTCCTGATGACGCCGACGGTGCCAGACGATTTCTTCATCGACGAGCCGATCGAGGCGGACGGCCCGCTCAAGCTGATCTACTCCGGCAAGCATCACCCCGATTGGCGCACCCTCGAGATGCTCGAACTCCCGGCGCGCCTGGCGGAGATCGGGGTCGAGGCGACGCTCACCGTCCTCGGCGACAAGGTCAGCGCACCGGACAAGGTCTGGGTCAAGGCGATGCGTTCCGGGCTGGAACAGCCCCCCGAATCGGTGACGTGGGGTGGCGGGTTGCCCCGCGAAGACGCGGTCGCTGAGATCTCCCGGCACGACGTCGGGCTCAGCTGGCGCACTTCCCGGCTCGACAACAGCCTGGAGATCTCCACCAAGCTGTTGGAGTACGCCGCCGCGGGTGCAGCCCCGCTCCTCAACCGCACCCGAGCACACGAGGCCCTCCTCGGGGTCGACTACCCCCTGTTCATCGACGATGATTCGACCGACGCAGTGGTCGCGACCCTGGCTGCGGCCAGGGGCAACCTCGCAGAGGCGCGGGCCACGGCCCGCGCGGCCGCCCGGCGCTACTCAAGCAGCGCGACGGCACTGCGCCTCGAGAGCTACTTCGCCCGATCCGAGCCCGATCTCGGGGCGCATCCCGCGCGGAGTCAGCCACTGAACGTCGTCGTCGCCGGGCACGACCTGAAATTCGCGGGCGAGTTGCTGGCCATGCTGCAGGCCCGCCCGGACGTGGAGCTGCGGATCGATCAGTGGGAGGCCCTCTCAAGCCACGATGAAGCCGACTCCGAAGAACTCCTCGCCTGGGCCGATCTCGTCATCTGCGAGTGGGCAGGGCCAAACGCCGTGTGGTATTCGCAACGGGTCGCCCCGCACCAGCGGTTGTTGGTGCGACTGCACCGGTTCGAGCTCACGTCCGCTTGGATCGGCGACATCGCCATCGACAAGGTCGACGCAGTGATCACGGTCTCCGAGTACTACCAGGACATGGTGCGCGCCAACACGGATTGGCCCCACGAACTGATCCACGCCATCCCGAACGGCCTGGACATGCAGGATCTGAACAGGCCGAAACTGGAAGATGCCAGGTTCACCCTTGGCCTCGTCGGCATGGTGCCCTTCCTGAAGCGCCCCGACCGCGCCCTCGACCTGCTCGAGGCGCTGCGCGCAAGGGATCGCCGGTTCAGGCTGGCGATCCGCGGCAGAAAGCCCTGGGAATACCCGTGGATCTGGCGCAAGCCGGAGGAGCAGGAACCGTACCGGAGGTTCTTCGAACGGATCGGCTCTTCGGACGACCTGTTGGAGAACGTCACATTCGAGCCCTTCGGCGCCGACATGGGCAACTGGCTCCGGCGCGTCGGCTGGGTACTGTCCCCCTCTGAGCACGAAAGCTTCCACCTGGCACCTGCCGAGGGCATGGCCTCGGGGGCGCTGCCCCTGTTCTGGCCCCGCGACGGGGTCGTCCAGATCTTCGGAGACCGGTTCCTGTACGGCAGCGTCGAAGAGATGGCAGACGCGGTCCTCGCCATGGTCGACGACCAGGACTCCCGGCGTCTTGCTGTCGAGTTCGCGCAGGCGGCCGCGACACGGTTTGACGCCCCAGTCGTCGACGCCCAGTGGCTTGACCTCCTACTCGCGCCCTAAGTGACAGGCCGACGTCGTCACCTGCCGTTAGCCGCCACTGCCCCGTCAAGCAGCATCGCGGCCCGCTCGGCCACCGCCGCATGTGTCCGCTCGGTGCGCATCAGGGGCTGGAAGGCATCCTGGAACGCCTGGTAGTTGCCGGGTTGCAGGAACCAGTGCACGTCGTCGACGATGGTCGACTCCGGCACCCGGAAGACGCGGTGGTCGCCGAAATTGGAGCCCAACACCAGGTCGCGGTTGGCTGGGGTCGACATCCCAACCACGCTGCGGATGCCCGCGCCGAGGCAGGCGGTCCCCATGCAGAGCGACTGGGTTCCGGTGACCCCGCCTCCCACGGTGAACAGTGCGCCAGCCATCGTGGCGGCGACCGTGGCCTCCTCGGCCCATCCCAGCATCTGGAGCCGGACCCTCGGGTCGTGCGTGAGCTGGCTGAGCCCCGCTTCGAACACGGCAGCCATCGGCCCGCCGCCGAGCACCTCGATGCTGACCGAGCCGACCTCGGGTGCCTGGAGCAGGGTCTCGACGAGCAACCGGGTGGCGGGAATCTGGTTCAGCTTGTCCTGGCTGAGCCGCGAGGCGAGTACGATCCGGGCGGTCCCATCGGGTGCGATCCGTTCCTGCGGGGCGACCACGCGCTCGGGGAAGAACGCCGCAGAGGCGCCGTTGGCCAGGACGTGGACGATCGCGGGGTCGATGCCGTCGAAGGCGCTCATGGTGTCCTGCAGAGACGAACTCGCCAGGGCAACCAGGCTGACCGCCCCGGCCCAGGTGTAGCCCTCATCCGAAGAGTTCCCATGGCTCATGTACGCCATCGGCACCCCCCAGCGGCGGCTCACCTCAACCCCCATCCGGCGGGCTCCGAACGGCTGCGCGAAGACGATGTCCCACGGGCCTTCGGCCTCCAGCGCGGCCGCGGTCGGTTCCCAGTCGTCCCAGTCGACGTCGAGGTTCACGGCCGCCGCTGCACCGGCGCGTTCTCGGACGAGCGCGTTGTTGGACACCAGCGCGACCTCCCTGCCGAGCGCCGTGAGCCCCTTCACCATGCCGACGGCCCAGTCCTGCAACCCGCCCCAAGGGGCCGTGGTGTGGACCGGAAGCACGATTCGCTGTGCCCGCTTCACCGCCCTGCCCCTTCCTGCTCAAATGACATCGTCGAAACCTGCGGCCCCGGCCCGCGGTGGAAGAGCCAACCGCCCGCCGGAGGGTTTGAAGGGGGCACAGCCGGGGCGCCTTCGACGATGGCGGCTTCAGCCCCGGGGCTCGCGCGGCGTCTCCTGGCGATGGCCCGGTCCAGTTCATCCTTCCCCGCGCCTGGCCCGAGGAACGCCTCGAACGCGTGTCCTCCCCTCGACAGCAGCGCCATGTCGCGCCAGGTGCAGGGCGTCAGCGTGGCAGATTCGTGGAAGAGCCGACCCTTGCCGTCAAACTCGGCCACCAGTTCGTCGAGCCGGTCGTAGGCGTCCAACTCGTCGACCTTCAGCACGCAGTTTCGACGCAGCACCAGGGTGCGCGGCCCGAACCGATCAGGCAGACACGCGCGCACCGACTCGACGCCCCGCGCCCACGTGGTGCGCCATGGGGCGCCGGTGATGGGGTCGTCGGCCCCGGGCGTCAAGGCCACGGCGATCGGGCTCGGCTGGGGTCGGCGCCCGACGACGGCGTCGGCGAGCTCCGCGACCGAGGCGACCGGCGTCGGCCACCAGCGGCGCAGCAGGTTTGTCGCGACACAGGCCACCGTTTCCAGGTTCCGATCACTTCGTGGAGGGACCGACCCGTCGCGGTCGAACGGCACCCGGAGCCCGGCGATGCTGCGCGTGTGCGGAGCCAGTTGTTTCAGCATCGACTCTGCGGCCCAGGGCAGGACGATGTCGTCGGAGCCGAGCAGCAGCGTCCACTGTCCTTCGAGAGCATCAACCACCCGCCGCCACCCGGCTACCGGATCGTCGGAGATGTCGTGACGCCTGACCCCGCCCCAGGCGCCGAACCTTAGCCTTGGCACCACACTGTGCGCGGCCACCCACTCCCGCGGAAACGTGTCCCCGGTCAGGTCGACGACGTGCACGTCGATGTCGTCGATGCTCTGCGCCTGCGCGGCGAGGATGGTCTCGTCCTGCCGACGATCGGGGCCCGAGCCGACGATCAGGACCGACAGGATCGGCGGGGCTGCGACCGGCCGGGCGGGCCACAGCGGAAGGTTGCGCAGCGGGGCGGTTGCCGCGGCGCCGCCCACCGTGGTGGGCTCCAACGCGGCGACCCTGCCGAGCAGGTCGACCAGGAGTTCCTCGGCGTCACCCAACCGGGTGTCGAAACCCCGCACCGAGGCGTAGTCCGCCATTGTGAAGCCTCCGCCGTAGACCCGTTCGTCGGTTACACCTGCCAGCTCGGACACCCCCGGCTGCCGCCAGCCTGGGAGCACCTCGGCGGGCCCGCTGATCAGCGTCACGCGATCGGTGAGCACCCCTTGGAGGGCGGCCCCCCAGCCCACGGCTCGCCCGACCCGGGCGCTCCGCACAGGGACCAGCGATGCCCCCTCGTCCGTCAACTCACGGCTGAGCAGCCCACCTTCCAACACCATGACGGCGACGGGGCAACCGTCCGCGGCAGCCAGCCAAGCCTTGGCGACTTCAACGGTCGACGGGTCGTCGTGCGCGACGAGGTCGACAACCAGCGAAACCGACATCTCAGACGCCGAAGTCGGGGAGCCTGTCCCCGACACCGAGCAGGGCGGCGATCGCCGCGACGGAACGCTCAGCCGCGTGCCCGTCCCCATACGGGTTGACGGCGTTGGCCATCGCCTCGTAGGCGGCCGGATCGTCCAGCAGATTCATCGAATGCGCGACGATCGCATCGGTGTCGGTGCCGATCAGTTTCACCGTCCCCGCGGTGACGGCCTCGGGGCGTTCCGTGTTCTCCCGGAGCACCAGCACAGGTTTACCCAGGCTCGGAGCCTCTTCCTGGACGCCGCCGGAGTCGGTGAGGATGAGCTTTGCCCATTGCTGGGCGTGGACGAACTGGGGGTAGTCGAGCGAATCGCAAACCACGACGTTGTCGAACCGGTCGATCACCGGAATGATCACCTCGCGCACCTTCGGGTTCGCATGCGCGGGGAACACGAACAGGTGATCCGGGGCCCGCTCGGCGAGTGTCGCGACCGCCTTCGCGATCCGGGCCATGGGCTCGCCCCAGTTCTCCCTGCGGTGGGCGGTCAACAGCACCATCGGAACTCCGGCGTTACAGCCCTCCGCCAATCGTGGGTCGCTGAACTCGACCGGGCGGCCGATGGTCCATTTCAGGGCGTCGATCACGGTGTTGCCGACCACGGGGATCATGGCCGGGTCGACCGCCTCACGCAGCAGGTTCTGTTTGGAGATGGTGGTCGGGGCCAGGTGCAGCGCCGTGACCTGACCGGCGAGTTTCCGGTTGGCCTCCTCGGGGAACGGGGAGTGGATGTCCCCGGAGCGCAGCCCGGCCTCCAGGTGGACGACCGGGATCTCCTCGTAGAAGCACGCGATCGCGGCCATCGCGACGGTGGTGGTGTCACCCTGCACCAGCACGGCGTCAGGCTTGAAGCGCGACAAGACATCGGGGAGCCGCTCGAGGATCCTTGCGGACAGCTGCGTCAGGGTCGCGCCGTGCCGGAACACGTTCAGGTCATAGTCGGGGGTCACGCCGAACCAGCGGTTGATCTGGTCGAGCATGTCACGGTGTTGCCCGGTCGAGACGACGACCGGTTCGAGCACGGGGGACGCCTGGAGCGCCATGATCACCGGTGCAACCTTGACCGCCTCGGGCCGCGTCCCGTAGATGACCATTACCTTCTTCATGCCACGCCTTCCATCAGCCTCCCGACAGCCTACCGGGCTGCTGTGACCCTGTGTCGCACCTATCACTGCTGGATCATCGCGAACCGGCTGCGGCATCACAGCCTGTGGAGCCTGAACCGATCCAGCGATGGCCGAGCACCATCTTCCCTGGTCAGTGACACATTGATTGCGAGGTTGTCCCGATCGCTGAGCATTGCTACTCATCCCGGCGTCAGTGGATACCCAGAGAAGTCGGGTAGGTCCCCCCACGCTTCCGGAGCCCCACGGCCGCGGTTTCACGCCACTGTAGTAACAACCGGAAATCCACTGGGGGTTCCGAGGAGAGGGCCGAGCGATGAACACCACAGACACCACAGCCTGTGTGGTCTTTTCGAACATCTTCCTGCACCCGCTCATGGACGATGCGGCCAACCCCGAAGCACGCAACGAACGGCGTGAACAACAGATGCTGCGTACTCAGGCGGAGAAGCTGTGCGCCGGTTGCCCTCTCCTGGCACAGTGCCTGACCGATGCCGTGACCCGCTTCGATGTCGCGGGCTACGTCGCAGGCACCACGAAACGCCAGCGACAGGAGATCCGTGCCCGGCTCGGCGTGCAGGTCGCGGCCGAGGACCTGGATACGTTCGTCGGCGTCAACTCGGGCCGCCAGTTCGACCGAGGCGAGATCCAACGCATCCGCGCAGCCAACCCGACCCTCCCCCTCAGCGTCATCGCCACGAAGATCGGCTGCTCGGTCTCCACCGTGAAGCGCCATCTCCGTCGCGACGCCGAAGACGGTACCCCCACCCCCCGCACCAGGATGCAGCCAGCGCCGTCCGAGGTCCTGGCGGTCGCCATCGACGTCAAGAGAGGCACCCGCCGCTCCGCCGCCGCCTGACCGGTTAGGCTACGGGGAGCGCCCCTCGCCGGGCGGACGCCGACGAGAGGGGCGGGTGTGAAGCGGGTAATCACCTACGGCACGTTCGACCTGTTCCACGATGGTCACAAACGGCTGCTTGAGCGCGCCAGGGCCCTCGGGGACTATCTCATCGTCGGTGTCACCTCGCCCAGCTACGACAACGCACGGGGCAAGCTCAACGTCCGGCAATCACTGGTTGAACGGATCGGAAACGTCGTCGAATCCGGCTTGGCCGACGAGGTGATCGTCGAGGAGTACGAGGGGCAGAAGGTTCTCGACATCCAGCGCCTCGGCGTCGACGTCTTCGTGATCGGGTCCGACTGGGCGGGGAAGTTCGACCACCTGGCCGACTACTGCGAGGTCGTCTACCTGGAGCGCACCAAGGGGGTCTCAAGCACAGGGCTGCGTGAGGCGGGCGGGGTCCTCCGCATGGGCATCATCGGCACCGGCCGGATCGCGCGGAGGTTCGTCAGGGAGGCCCGCTACGTCTCGGGAGTCAACGTCGAGGAGGTCTGGGCCAGGACCCACTCCAACGCGCTGGCCTTCGTTGAGGAGTTCGAACTGGCGGGGGCTCCTGAAACGCTGCCCGACCTGCTGCAAGGAATCGATGCCGTCTACATCGCCACCCCCCACGAGACGCATGTCGGGTTCGCGCGCCTAGCGCTGGAGGCCGGGGTCCATGTTCTCTGTGAGAAGCCGATGGCGCTCAGCGTCGCGGAACTTGAACAGCTCTCCACGCTCGCCGACGAGAGGTCGCTGGTGCTGCTGGAGGCCCTGAAGACGGCGTTCGCCCCCGGGTTCCAGAGGATGGTCGCCGTCGCCCGCAGCGGCACGATCGGCAGCATCCGCTCGGTGAGCGCGACATTCACCAAACTCGTCCGCTCAGGGAGGGAGGTCGAGGGACCGGAGGCCGGGGCACTCTCCGAGCTGGCCTCATACCCCTTCCTCGCCATCGTGAAACTGCTGGGCACGTCTCCGGAGTCGGTAACTGCCCGGGCACTGAAAACGGACGGGCACACCGTAGACCTTTTCGCACGCGTCAACGTCGACTACCCGCACGCGATCGCCACCGCGACGGTGGGGCTGGGCGTCAAATCCGAGGGCAGCCTTGTGGTTTCGGGCACGGAGGGCTACCTGTACGTCCCTGCGCCCTGGTGGCTCACCGACTACTTCGAGACGCGCTTCGAGGATCCGCGGCAGAACAGGAAGTACTACACCCCGTTCGACGGCGACGGGCTGCGCTACGAGTTGGCCGAGTTCAGCTCGATGATCCGGGACGGGGCGAGCGAGTCGTTCATGCTGCGACGCTCCGACTCGCTGGCCATCGCGGCCCTGATGGAGCGGTCCCGACGCGATGCACGGCCGTTCGGCGGCACCCAGCCGTGAGCCGCTCCGGCGTCTCTGCGATCGCGCACCGGACGCTCCGGCTGGCCGAGGCGGGACGGGAGGGAGCAGGCCATGCCTGGACCCGCATCCGCGACCGCGGGCTCGCCTTCCCCGGCTCCGTCTGGGTGACGTTCCGGGGCAACTCGGTGCCCGCTTCACCCTGGGAATCGTCGCGCGCTGCAGTCGACGCCACGCTCGCGACCTGCGTCGAGGCGCTCGGGTCGCTCCCGCATCGGGTCGACGCCGATGGCTGGGAACTGCCGACGATCACGGTC
The DNA here is from genome assembly GCF_900141915.1 of Tessaracoccus bendigoensis DSM 12906. Classification (GTDB taxonomy): domain Bacteria; phylum Actinomycetota; class Actinomycetes; order Propionibacteriales; family Propionibacteriaceae; genus Arachnia; species Arachnia bendigoensis. The sequence goes on from NZ_FQZG01000013.1 coordinate 30,514, forward strand.
GCCGACTGGGATGCGGCGATGGCCGCCCTCCGCCGCACCGACGGGCCACCTCTGTACACCGGCGACCCCCACCCACTGCCTCTGGACCGGGCGCACCCGTCCGAGGTGGCCCGCCTGTTCCACTTCTGGGAGGTGGGTGGCCGCATGGTGGCGGGGCCCGACGTCGGCGTCGACATCTGCCTCTCGGACACCACCCGGGCACCCCGGGTGGGTGACATCGACCTCGTGTTCACGTGGGTCGACGGGAGCGATCCGACGTGGCGGGCCGCACGGGACGCAAGGCTCGGTCGATCCCCAGGGCTGCACCCGACGGCGGCCAACGACGCCCGCTTCGATCAGATCGACGAGCTGCGATACGCGTTGCGCGCCGTCGAGCGCTACGCCCCCTGGCGTCGCCACGTGTTCCTGGTGACCAACGGCCAGCGCCCCTCCTGGCTGGCCGAGGAGTTCCCGCATGTGGTCCTCGTACGCCACGAGGAACTGTTCGACGATCCGACGGCATTGCCGACGTTCAACTCACACGCGATCGAGTCGCGGCTGCACCACATCGACGGCCTGGCGGAGCGCTGGGTCTACTTCAACGACGACGTCTTCCTCGGCCGCTACACCCCACCGTCGGTCTTCTTCGATGAGTCGGGCAACCCGCGGGTGTTCCTGGCCGAGGAGACCATACCGGACGTGTCGCCGTCCCGCGAGGACCAGCCGGTCGTCGCCGCGGCGAAGAGCAACCGGGAGGTGCTGGCGCGGCTGACCGGCCAACCGCTGCGGCACAAGCTCAAGCACGTGGCGCATCCGCAGCTGCGGTCGGTCGGTGCAGAGCTAGAACGCCGCGCACCCGCCGAGTTCCGCGAGACCGGCCGCTCGCCGTTCCGCGCGCCGGAGAACCTGTCGGTCGCCTCCTCGCTCGCCCCCCACTACGCCCTGGCCACCGGAAGAGCCAGCCTTGGTAGCGTCTCGCATTTCTATGCAGACGTGGGCTCTCCCGAGTTGGCGTGGCGGCTCCCCCACCTCCTCGAGTGGCGCGACGCGGACATCGCGTGCCTCAACGCGACCGAGTCGTCGCCACGTGCCAGCCGTGCGGTCGTCCGCGGTTTCCTGGACGCTTACCTGCCGACGGCTTAATGATTACTCGACCGGACGGAACAAACCCGCAGTCGCGAAACGAGGAGGATTCGCCTCACCGGCGGCGGGATCGATCTGCGTCCTGAATTGCCTCGACCAGCCTTTGTGAGTTGCCTCCACCGCTGAATGCAAAGAACGAATCAACCCGGTCACGGTAGCGGGCGGGCATCGCACACGAGTCGACGATCAGATCGCGCAGGGTGTCAACCAGTTCCGGCACCGTTGCAACCACCGGGCCGAAGCCGTCATCGTCATATGAGAAGTAGCCCTCGCGGTACAGATGCCCACCGAAGAACTCCTCACGGTCTCCCTGAACGTAGACGACAGGCTTGCGCAGATATGCGAAATCGAAGGCGACGCTGGAATAGTCGGTGACAAGCACCTCTCCATGAGCGAAGAAGTCGCGGTAGTCGTGTGGGTACTCCCCGATCGAGATGCGATCGGTTCCCCTAAATCGGAATGCCTCCGCCGCATGAGACGGGTGTAGCGCAAAGACTCCCCGATAGCCGCAGGCCCTCATCACATCGTTCAGCCTTCGATCACCGATCACCCCTTGCCAGAACTGGAAGTAGTCGCTCTCTGCGAAGTTCGGCGCGCTCTGGACGCGTCCGGACTTCTTGTCGAGGGCCCCACTGAGGTTGCGGCGCCAGGTGGGGGCGAAGACGATGAGCCTATCTGGGTCATTCTCCAGCCTGTCGAAGCGGGGCATCCCGGTCAGCGCCACCTGTTCGGGTCGGTACCCGTAGGGGCCGTTTAGGATGGATTCCCTCTCCCGCTCGGCGCTGGTGACAAAGAGATCGAAGCCCTTCGCGGGACGGTTCAGCCAAGCACTCTGATCGTCCTTGGTAACACCGTGTTGGAGGAAGACGGAGCGTGACTTCACAAGATCATTGAGCATGGTGGGGCTGGCCCCCAGGAGATTGACCATGTAGTCATCGCCAGCCGAGTTCAACACCACCGCAGCGTCGAGGTAAGAACGGATGTGCTTCCGGCTGCCCGGTTCGAGTACCACGCCCAGCCTTGAGAGTTCCTTATACTCCCCTGCGCACCTGCTGAGCACGAATCTGGGCTCTATCCCTCGGACCGGGTTCGCCGCAAGGTATCTGAACAATGCTTCGCCATTATCGCCTGCCTCCGACTTGTGGTCGGCGATCAGCCAGATGTCTTTGCGCCTGATGAGCCTGCGTGTCAGCACGCCGACACGTGCCAGCAGATCGGCCTTCGGGTACCTGCCCTTGACCCCCCTCAGCAAGAGTCCGACCTCGGCCATGATCATGCCGCGGACAGACAGATGGCGGCGGGCAATGCTGAACGGCCGACGAAGCGTGTACAGGGTGTGGCCGTCTCGTCGGTAGTAGGGGAGCTTGGGACTCCCCGCGAACCGGGTGAACCGATTGAGTCGCGGCGTCACCGGTGCCTCGTCGCCAGCCCCGTCACCCAGGTGCACCACGGCGCGCAGATCCTCTCCTGCTGCCAACCGCACTCGGACCCGGAAGCGCCGCGCCGCCACGAGATCGTCGGCGAGCCTATGCCGGACCGGCGACGTATCCGGGAGGATTTCGGCCGGATAGTAGCGCTCACCAGCCTCGAATCCGTAAGACCATTGCCCGATCTCAACCGCCCGGAACCTGCCTTCAAGCACCACGTCATCGCCGTCTGGTTCGAAGAAGTCGATATCGCAACGGATTGGGCGGTGCCTGGCTCCTGGCCGAGGCTCGAAACTGTAGACCGGGAATCCGTCAAGCCGGAAGATGCGCTTGTCTCGGACCAACCGTTGAGCCAGGTGGCCATCCTCACGCAGGTTGAGCATCGCGAGCCGGACCTCGATGGGTGCCCTCTGCGCCATGATGACTTCCACGTCGAGCTGACGCAGCAGGTCGCGGAGGTCTGCGCGGTACCGGTCTTCGAGGGCTGGGTCCATCATCGAGAGGTCGCCGCGTACCCGCCAGGAGAGGTCGTATGCCACCATGGCCTGGGCATATCGAGGGGTCGCACCATGGAGCTCCCGGCCCGCATCGAGCATCCGCTGATAAGCCAGTGCCGGTACCTCCGTGTAGTACTCAGACCGGAACTGGCTCCCGGAGACGAGCGACCCCCCGACCGCGTGGCGTCGATTCAGATAGCGTGGTCCTGCGACGACCCCGTATTTCATCTTCTTGAGGATCACCTGCGTATTCAGGGTCTGGTCCTCGGAGATGAAGAGCCGCTCATCGAAGGCCAGGCCGTCAAGCGCCGCCGCCCTTATGAAACTGCCCCCTCCGTGCGGCTGGACAAGGTTCCACTCCTGCTCGACGTCAATGACGCGGGTGGTGTCGAACCTGCTCCTGTTGTTCCAGTGGGGGCCATTCTTGGTGCCGAACATGTGCAGCCCTATGGCCACTAGATCCACTTCGTCGCCGTGCTCTGCAAAGAAGTTCGCCACGTCGCCGATCGCGGTGTCCGAGTAGAGGTCATCCGCGCCTAAGAACCCCAGGATCTCACCCCTTGCCTCGCGGACCCCACGATTCAGCGCGCTCGAGACACCACCGTTGGGCTTCGAAAAGCACTTGACGACCCCGGGGTGCACGCTCTCATAGGTTTCGCAGACCGACGCGGTGTCGTCTGTGGAACCGTCATCGACCACCACCACCTCGACCATCTCAGAAGGAACCTGCTGGTCCAGGACCGACTGGATCGCCTGCCCCAGGTACCCTTCGGCGTTGTAGGCAGGGATGATGATGGAAATGAGTGGGGCTGGCGCACCGCTGGTCACTGTAATCCGGCTTTCGAATTTGGGAATTGGATGGGCTGGCGCAACGGATCGTCTCGCCCATGAAACGCGAACAGGATACCAAGCGGCCTCTTGCTCGGCCCCGTCCGGACGCCGGGCCCCGGCACCGTCATGGGCGGTCGCTCTCGAATCCGCTGGTCAGCGGGAAATAGGACTGGAGAAAGGCCGTGAGAGCCCGCCTCGCGGGCCCGTCGACCTCACTCGATCCGGTGTCGTTGAGGCAGAAGACCGCGAACCGGCGGTCGCGCAGCCAGCGCGCCAGGACAGATTCGATGTCGGGCCGGGAAATGTCGGCGTAATTATACGAGATGCCACCGACCACTGCCCTGCCGGTGGCCGCCCCGTAGCGCTGCGCCAGCCCAGAAAGGACGGAGTGGTCGGTGTGGGAGCGGAACCTTGCTGCCACATTCGCGGCGAACACCTCGGGGAAACGCTCCTCCATCTCGCTGAGGACCGCCACCCGGTGCGCGTGCGGCGTGTGCTTGAGTTTGGTGGTGATGGTGCGTCCCAAGACTGCTTCGAGCAATGCCCGGTTGTTTTTCGCGGCGCTCGTGACCGAGACGTCGTCCGCACGGCTCGGCCCTGGGTCGATGGTCGCCTTACTGGGGAAGAACTTCGGCTGCCCCGCACCGGTGAAGAACTGCTCGGGACGCACCGGCCGCCCGAAGAAGACGTCGTCGTTGAGATAGATGAATCGGTCGGACAGCCCGGCGATGTGGTGCAGCCGCGATTCGATCGCGTGCGAGTTGAACACCGGCAGTTCGTCTGGCGTGAAGATGTCCCTGTGGTCCACCACCGTCAGGCGGGGGTGCGCGAGGTTCAACCAGGCCGGGAGTTGGGCATCGGTCACGAGATAGAGACGGTTGAACCAGTTCGCATACATCTCCACGGAACGCAGCGAGTAGCGCAGTTCGTCGTGGCTCTCGAATCGGGACGCGATCTGGGCGTCGGGGGAGAATCCCTCCCCGCTCCACCTCGCCCGCTCGGCCAGCCAGGCCGGGTCGGCGCCGTCCACCCACGTGTAGACGATGTCGACCGGTTCGACGACCGCATCGACCGACGGCTTGAAGCGCGGCTCCGGTTCGAGTAGCGCGGCCTGGACCTGGGGGGTGATGTAGGACGCGAACCCGTTCTTCGGCCCTCCCGCGCTGACCAGCGTGCCAACCTCGAAGGTGCCACCGTCGACCCGTTCGACGCCCTCCCGGCCGATCTCCGTCCAGCGTTCCAGCCTCACGCATTCCTCCCGGTCAGCCACCCGCCCACCGTCGGAGGAGACCAGCCTGCGGAACAGATCCACCGACCCGCGCTCCGGTGCGGAACCGAGCGCCGCCACGGCAACCAGCCTTGTCCCGATGGCGGCCCACAATCCCGAATCGGCAGCGCCGGCCGCTAGCAGGCGCCAGGCGCGCTCCCACTGTTGTCCGCTCACCACGAGCACCGGGGGCCACTGCCCCGGCAGACGGTATGCGGGCACCTGATCCTGCGCCAACGCCTCGACCACGACCTCGGCGAGGCGACCGAGGTGTTCCTCAGCGTCGAACTCGGTGACCACCTGGGCGCGGTACGGGCGTGCCGACCCGACGATCAGGTCGCCCGCACCCGGGACGTTGCCCAGCCTGGTGCGTGCATCACGCAGTCCCGCAAGGAGGCTGCGCTGCACGCGGGTCTCGCCGTGCAGGATCGCCGACGCCCGGGCCCGGGCCCCTGCGGGCAGCGCCCGGTACAGGCGTCTACCGGTGCGCTTCGCGGCACCTACGGGTCCACTCATCGGAGGCTCCCTTCATGGTTTCTCGGGATGGGCATGTCCTTCACACGATCGGTGGTCGGCCGTGTCTGGTCATGGTCGCCACCGTCGACCACTTGAGTTTGGGGCGGCGCCGCCCCTCCCAGGGTCGCTCGGTCCAGCCGTCGAACCAGCCGTTCCACCACACCCGGTCTGCGTGTTCCGGCAGGTCGCGCACCAGGTGGTGCAGGGTCCACGTGAGCACATAGGCCCAGGACAAGGGCCAGTGCAGGCAGCGTCGCGCGAGCCAGACCCTGTTCCTGGCGTTCATGTAATGGAACTCGCTGTGCCGGGTCGGAGCCACCACCGGGTGCCCCACGAGCAGATCGGCCCGGTACTCGACGCGTCTGCCGACGTCCCAGACCCGCCAGGCCAGTTCGATGCCCTCGTGCGCGTAGAAGAACTCGGAAGGCCAGCCGCCCGTCGAATCGAAGACCACCCTCGGCAGCACGACGGCCGTCTCCAGCACCGAGAAGACCTCGCTACTCCTCGCGGGGTCGCCCTTCCGGATCCGTGGGATCCAGCGGCGCGGTTCCTCGCCGCGGCGCTCGGGATCGATGATGCGCGGCTGGATCATGCCGAGCGTCGGGTCTGCGCGCAGCAGGGTCGCACAGTCGGCCAGGAACGTGTCGGACAGGAGCCAGGAATCGTCATCCAGGAAGAAGATGAACTCCCCCTGCACGAGCTCCGCGCCCGCGTTCCTGCCCGCAGGGATGCCGAGGTTCTCACCCAGCAGGTCGACCCTGACCCCCTCGGGCACATCCACCGCTTTCGACCCGTTGCACACCACCACCACGTCGAGGTGCACGTCGCGTTGCGCGAGCAGTGAATCCAGGGCCCGCTTCAGTTCCACGGGGCGCTTCCCCATCGTCAGCACCACCGCCCCGTAGGCATACCCTGAGGCAGGATTCATCCGGTGGCCAGCCTCGGCGACTTCCAGATCGCGACGAAGTGCCCGGCGCTGACCACCCAGATTCCCACGGCCAGCACCGCCACATAGCCTGGCCACACCGCCGGGGCGAAGGCTGCCACGACGGCAACGACCAGGCTGACCAGGGTCAGCTCGATGGAGTGGAAGATGCGGTGGAACGGCACAAACCGGGACAGCCTGCGAAGCCTCGCCAGGAAGGAGCGGCCGGGGATCTCGCGGAGGCCTTCCTGGTCCGGCAGGCGGTCGAGCCCCGAGTTGGTCCGCGCGAGGGTGACCATCATGTTCAGCGACTTGTTGAACCAGATCCCCGCGGTCAGAAGCGCCCCGAGGAACGCGAAGCGCCAGTCGAACGGCGGTCCTATCAGGAACCCGGCGGAGACGCCCAGGAAGAGACCGATCGAGCCCTCTGCCACGTAGTGGCCGATCTGGTCGAGGAAGATGCCCCGGGGGCTCATGGTGTCGCGCCACCTGGCGACCTCACCGTCACAGCAGTCGAGCAGCATCTGCAACTGCGTCAGCAGCACGGCCACGATCGGTCCCCACAGCCCCGGCAGCAGCAGCGCCGGGCCCGCCAGGCCGCCCGCGATGATCATCAACCAGGTGACCCCGTTCGCGGTGATAGGGGTCCGCACGAGCAACCAGGTGAGGTGCACCGAGATGCGCCGCATATACAAGGTGCCCGTCCAGTGCTCCGCGGTGGCCCGCCCGAGCACCGAGTCGGGTTGCACCACGGCACGCAGTTCGGGAAGGGTCGGCCGCTGCGGCCGCGCTGGCGACGGCGTCATCGCCGCACCCCTTCGTACGCGGTGACCACCTCGTCGGTCGGCCCGTCCATCTGCAGCACTCCCTGGTTGATCCAGATTGTGCGGTCGCAGGTATCGCGGATCGACGACATCGAGTGCGAGACGAGAAAGATCGTGCCCGCCTCGGTGGCGAGTTCACGGATCCGGGCCTCTGAGCGCTTCCGGAACCTCTTGTCGCCGACCGCGAGCGCCTCGTCGACGATGAGGATGTCGTGGCTGCGGGCCGACGCGATGGAGAACTTCAGCCTCGCCTGCATCCCCGACGAGTAGGTCCGCATCGGCAGGTCGATGGAGTCACCCAACTCGGCGAAAGCGGCGATATCGCCTTTGAGTGTCTCGACCTCCTCTCGGGTGAAACCCATCGCGAGCCCGCCAAGGACAATGTTGCGCGACCCCGACAGGTTTGGCAGGAGAGCCGCCCCGACTCCCAGGAGGTTCGGGCGCGACCGGGCGTAGACGGCCCCGGCCGCGGGCGGGGTGAGCCCTGTCAGGGCCCGCATCAAGGTGGATTTGCCCGACCCGTTTGACCCGATCACCCCGATGGTCTCGTTCTCGTACGCGGTGAAGGACACCCCTTTGAGCGCGTGTACCTCCCGGATCCCGCGCGTCATATTGAGCAGCCCGCTTCGGGCGTTGCCCGCCGCCTTTCCGGAGGCGAAGACGCGGTACTTGACGTGGAGGTCGTCGACGACGACCACGGGCACCCGGGGCTCAGTCGCGTCCATAGCGCTCCTCCGCCCGCCAGAAGAAGACCGCTCCGCCGAAGAACACGAGAATCGAGCTGAGGGCCAGTACCCCCCAGTAGTAGGAGGGGTAGTCCGAGCCGCCGATCAGGTGGTGGCGGGCGATCTCCAACACCTGGTAGAGCGGGTAGAAGTCGTAAGCGCGCAGCACCGCCGGATGATTGGCGAGGATCCGGTCGACGGCGAACAGCACCCCGGAGGTGTAGAACAGGATGCGGCTGATGAAGGGCAGCAACTGGGTCAGGTCGGCGACGTGGACCGTGAGCCGGGCCGTGATCAGCGCGATGCCGGCATTGAACAGCGTGAAACAGGCGACCAGCGGGATCATCACGAGCCAGTGCCACGACGGGAAGTGCCCGAACACCATTAGGATCGGGATGAGGACCACGAGCATGATCAGGAACTGCAGGAAGCGTTCAACGGTCGCGGCGAGTGGCAGCGTCATCCGGGGGAACGCCAACGACTGGACGAGGTTGCGGTTTCCGCTGATGGCCTTCGAACCGTCGTTGAAGCAGCCTTGGAAGAACTCGAACAGGAATACCCCGACCACGACGTAGGCCGGATAGTCGGGGGGACGGTTCCCCGCCTGCAACAACCCGAAGATCAGCCCGTAGATGCAGGCGTTGAGGATCGGCCGGAGCACGACCCAGGCGATCCCCAGACGGTTGCTCTCCAGCCCGGCCCGCATCCGGAACCTGGCCATGGTGACGATGAAGTCGCGCCGTCGCCAAACCTCGGCGACATACGCGGGGAAGGAAGGCCGCGCACCGACCCGCGGCAGGTCCCATGCCTGGGCTGAGGGAGGCGACGACACTGGGGGGCCTTTCGGGTGAGCGATCCCGAGCAGTGTACCCGCACAACCTATCGTCAGGAGGCGACCGCTGCCGTGTCCGCGAACCAGCGGTCGAGCTCCTCGACCGTGCCCAGGTCCTGGAAGCCCCCGGTGACGGCGTCGGCGGCGGCCTTGACCTCGTCGGGCGCATCCCCCATCGCTACCCCGCGGCCCGCCCATTCGAGCATCTCGATGTCGTTGCGGCCGTCCCCGATGGCCAGCACGTCCGCGCGGTCGATGCCGAGGTCGTCGCACACGATCTGCAGCCCGTGGGCCTTGTCGACGCCCTGCGGGGCGATGTCGAGCCAGGCGGACCAGCCGATGAAATAGGAGACCTCGTGCAGCCCGAGTTGCGAGACCAGGCCGGAGAACTTCTCTTCGGTGCTCTCCGGGTCACGCACGATCACGCGTGAAACGGGCCTGGAGGCCAACTGCTCAACGGATTCGAAGGTGATGTCACCGAGGAGTTCACCCGGTGGGAACTCCTTGTTGACCCGCCAGTCGAGCCCATCCTGGACGGCGATCCGGGCTTGGGGCGCCAGTTGCGCCACCCGGGTGACCACCGCCGCCGGGTCGAACCGGCTCTCGTGACGGACCTCGAACGGCGGATAGGTCACGACCATCGCCCCGTTGGACGACACCGCCCACCCCGGGGGCAGGCCGAGTTCATCGAACACCGTCCGGGTCGCGAGCCACGAGCGACCGGTCGACAACACCACGGGCACGCCGTTGTCCACGACCCGGCGGACCGCCGCGTGTACCTCCGGCGGCATCACGCCGAACCCGTCGACCAGCGTGCCGTCGATGTCGAGGGCCACCAGCCTGGGGCGGAACCCTGACGCCGTCTCGTGAGTCGGCCGGCGCAGCGTCCTGGCAAGCCAGCCCTGCATGTCAGCCAAGGCTCTCTCGGCCGCCGAGGAACGGGCGCAGCGCCTCGGGGATCCGGACGGAGCCGTCGGCCTGCTGATGATTTTCCAGCAGCATGATGATGATGCGGGTCATGGCGCACAACGTCCCGTTGAGCGTCGCGACCGGGCGGACACCGTCTTCGAACCGGCCCCGGATGTTGAGTCGCCTGGCCTGGAACTCGGTGCAGTTGGAGGTTGAGGTGACCTCGCGGTAGCGCTGCTGCGTGGGCAGCCAGGCGTAGCAGTCATATTTGCGGGCGGCGCTGAGGCCGAGGTCGCCGGACGCGACGTCGAGCACCTGGAACGGCAGTTCGAGCTCTTGCAGGAACTCCTTCTCGTAGCCCAGCAGCCTCTGGTGCCAATCCTCCGCATCGGCCGGTTCGCAGTAGACGAACATCTCGACCTTGTCGAACCAGTGGACCCGGAAGATGCCGCGGGTGTCCTTGCCGTAGGAGCCGGCCTCTCGGCGGAAGCAGGGCGAGTAGGCGGCGTACCGGCGAGGCAGGCTGGCGCCGTCGAGGATCTCGTCGGAGTGGTAGGCGGCGAGCGCGACCTCGGAGGTGCCGACGAGGTAGAGGTCGTCCTCTTCCAGGTGGTAGACGTCCTGCGCGGCCTGGCCGAGGAACCCGGTGCCTTCCATCGCGGACGGCTTGACCAGCGCGGGCGGGATCATCGGGGTGAAGCCCCACTCGGCGGCCTTCGTCATGGCGAGGTTGAGCAGCGCCAGCTCGAGTTGCGCGCCGACGCCGGTGAGCACGTAGAAGCGCGAGCCGGAGATCTTGGTGCCGCGCTCCATGTCGATCGCGCCCAGTGCCTCCCCGAGCTCGAGGTGGTCCTTCGGCTCGAAGCCTTCGGCGGCAAAGTCGCGGGGGGTGCCGCAGGTTTCGATGACGATGCCCTCGTCCTCGCCACCTTCGGGGACGCCGTCGATGACGAGGTTGCCTAGCCTGCTCATCAGGTCGTGGAACCTGGCTTCGGCTGCGGTGGTGGCGGCCTGGGATTCCTTGACATCGGCGGCCAGCTGCTTCGTGGCGGCCAGCAGTTCCTGCTTTTCTGCGCCCTTGGCCTGGGCGACCTTCTTCCCCAGCGACTTCTGCTCGGCGCGCTGCGTCTCGGAGGCGAGGATGGCGGCCCTGCGAGCCTCGTCGGCGGCGATGAGTTCGTCGACCAGCTCGACCGAGGCGCCGCGGGCGGCCTGGGAGCGTCGGACTCGGTCGGGGTCTGCCCTCAACCACTTCGGATCAATCATGTCGCCAACCATACTCAGGCGACGCCCGGTCGACCGCGTTGGCACGCTCGGTGCAGGTCAGACGTTGAGCACTATTCCGGGTTCGTTTACCGAAATGACGCCCAGCTGCGGCGTGTCGCGGTTCGAGACCGGGATAGTGCTCAAACCCCTCACCTTGCGCAGCCCAAATCTCCGTGCACGATGGTCCGCGGGCGTTGCGTCGGTCGTGCACGAATGCGGCCCAACCACCCTTGCCACACCCCTCGACGGGGCAAGATGGGGTCAACCAGCGCAGGGGCCCAAGGAGGGGACACCATGAAGCGTCTCGACACTGACGTCGTCATCATCGGAGGCGGGTCGACCGGGCTAGGAGTGGTCCGTGACGCCGCGATGCGCGGCTACCGCGCGGTGCTCGTCGAACGGGTCGACCTCGGTCAAGGCACCACTGGACGGTTCCACGGGCTGCTGCACTCCGGTGGCCGCTACGTGGTCAGCGACCCCGGTTCGGCCACCGAATGCGCCGAAGAGAACGCCATCCTCAGACGCATCCAGGCGGGCGCGGTTGAGGACACCGGCGGCTTCTTCGTCACCCTCGCCGACGACGACCCCGCCTACGCCGACAAGTTCCTCGCGGGGGCGGCGGCGACCGGCGTGCCCGCCACCGAGATCTCCGTCAAGGAGGCCCTGCGACGCGAACCGCGCCTCGACCCGCGCATCAAACGAGTCATCGAAGTGGCCGACGGCTCGGTCGACGGCTGGCAACTCGTGTGGGGGGCCGCCCGCTCCGCGATGGCCCACGGCGCACAGGTGCTGACGTATCACCGCGTCACGAAGATCGAGCGCGACGGCGAAAGGGTCGCCGCGGTGATCTGCCGCGACGAGAAGGGCGGTGAGGACGTCCGCATCGACTGCACCTTCGTGCTCAACTGCGCCGGGCCATGGGCGGGGCAGATCTCCTCGATGGCCGGTGCCCGCGAGGTCGCCGTCGTGCCGGGCCGCGGCATCATGATCGCGATGAACCACCGGCTGGTCAACACCGTGATCAACCGCTGCGTGTACCCCACCGACGGCGACATCCTCGTCCCCGTGCATACCGTCTCCATCATCGGCACCACCGACATCCACGAGACCGACCCGGACCACCTGCCCATCCCACACGCCGAGGTGCAGCAGATGCTCGACGCCGGCGAAGCGATGATCCCCGGCTTCCGCAAGTCGCGGGCGCTGCACGCCTGGGCCGGGTCGCGTCCACTGATCAAGGACTCGCGGGTATCCGTCGACGACACCCGCCACATGAGCCGCGGCATGGCCGTCATCGACCACTCCCAGACCGACGGCCTGGCAGGCATGCTCACGATCGGCGGCGGCAAGCTGACCACCTACCGGCTGATGGCCGAGCACATCGTCGACGCGATGAACCGCCAACTGGGCGAGGAGCGGCCCTGCACCACCGCGGACGAGGAGGTGCCAGGCAGCGAGGACCGCAGGCTCTACACCGTCACCCACCGCCTGCACGACCGCGAGGCCGACCGGCTCGACGACCAGATCATCTGCGAGTGCGAGCTGATGAACCGCCAGATGTTCGTCTCGTTGCTCAACGAGCAGCCCGACGCGACCCTCGACGACCTCCGCCGCCAGCTGCGCCTGGGCATGGGCCCTTGCCAGGGCGGTTTCTGCGCCGCACGGGCGGCCGGTATCGCATGCTCGGAGCAGGCGATCGACGCCGAACGCGCAAGCGGGCTGCTGCGGCTGTTCCTGAAGCACCGCTGGATCGGGATCTGGCCGATCCTGTACGGCCAGCAGGTCCGCCAGACCGCGCTGGACCATTGGATCTTCAACGGCACGCTCGACGTCGAGCACCTGCCCCAACCTGAAGAGGAGATCGTGCGATGAGGGACGCCGTCGTCATCGGGGCCGGGCTCGCCGGCCTCACCGCCGCCCTGCGGCTCGCCCGGGCCGGGCGCTCGGTCACGCTCGTGACGAAGGGACCGGGAGGCTGCCAACTCTCGCAGGGCACCGTCGACATCCTCGGCTACACCCCCGACCGCGTGACGCGGCCCTTGGAGGCCGTCGCCGCCGTCGACCAAAGCCACCCCTACTCCGGAATCGGTGCCGACAGGGTGGCCGAGTCGGTGTCGTGGCTCAGGGACGAACTCGGGCCCGAGCTGCTGGTCGGCGACCCGGCCGGCAACTTCCACCTGCCGACGGCGGTCGGCGCGCTGCGTCCCACCGCGCTGGCCCAGCCTGGCATGGTCGCGGGCGACGCCGTCGGCGGCCGCACGTACGCCGTGGTGGGGGTTCGGCAATTGAAGGACTTCCCGGCCGACCTGGTCGCCGGGAACCTGGCCCGCTCGAAGGCCCCCGACGGTGGGTCGCTCGGCGCGACCGTCGCCTGGGTCGACCTACCGGCGAGACGGGGTGAGGCCGACCCCACGTCGCTGACCTATGCCCGCGCGATGGACGACGAGGCGTTCGCCGCCAAGTTCGCGAGGGCGGTGGCCGCGGTGGCCGGGGAGGGTGACGTGGTCGCGCTGCCCGCGGTGCTCGGCGTGCGCCGCCTGGGGGTGTGGCGGCAGGTGCGAGACGTCCTCGGGCGCGAGGTGTGCGAGATTCCGCTGCCCCCACCGTCGGTGCCGGGGCTCAGGCTCTACGAGGCGCTGCTGGGGATGGTGCGGGCGGCCGGGGTGCGTTTCATCCAGGGCAACCGGATCGTCGGCTTCACCCCTGGCGACGGCGGGATCGAATCGGTGACGCTCGCCGCGGCGGGCGGTGCCAGGCATCTCAAGGCGGCCTCGTTCATATTCGCGCCAGGGGGCTTCGAGAGCGGCGCGCTGGACGTCGACTCCCACGGCCGCATCTCCGAGCCGGTCTTCGGGCTGCCGCTCACCGCCGACGATGCCGCCCCGCTGATCCCGTCGGTGTTCTGGGGGCCGCACGAGCTGTTCGAGGTGGGGGTCCGCACCGACGATGCGGGTCGACCGGTCGACGGCTCGGGCGCGGCCGTCCATGACAACCTGTTCGTCGCCGGTGGGATCATCGCGGGGGCAGAACGCTGGCGGGAGAAGTCCGGCGACGGGGTCGCCGTCGCGACGGCCTACCGGGCCGCAGATCAGATCACCGGAGGTGCACGATGAGCAAGCGGCAAGATGAGCGGGCCAAGGAGCTGAGGGAACGGCTCAACAACGAGCTGCAGCGGATGAGCCTCGACATGTGCGTCAAGTGCACGATCTGTGAGACGAGCTGCCCGGTGGCCCCGGTCACCCCGCTCTTCTCCGGGCCCAAGTTCGTCGGCCCACAGGCGGAGCGGTTCCGCGACGGGGAGTCGGTCGACCACTCGGTCGACTACTGCTCGAGCTGCGGCACCTGCAGCGTCGTGTGCCCGCAGGGCGTGCATGTCGCGGAGTTGAACTCCCTTGCCAGGGCGGTCATGAAGGCCGAGCAGGGCGTGCCGGTGCGCGACCAGCTGATCACCCAGACGGTGCTGATGGGCAAGGCGATGACGCCGGTGGCGCCGATCGCCAACGCCGTGCTCGACAACAAGCTCGCCCGCATCGCCATGGAGAAGATCGTCGGGGTACACCGTGACGCCCCCATGCCGACGGCGCGCACGCAGTCGCTCCACTCGTGGTTGAAGAAGCGGCCTGCCCGGACGAAGCCGGCGACGCGGGGGTCGGTGGTCTACTTCCACGGCTGCGCCGGTGGCTACTTCGAGGTGGACGCGGCGAAGAAGGCCATTGAGGTGCTCGAACACATCGGCTATGACGTGATCGTCCCCGAGCAGGGCTGCTGTGGCCTGGCCGAGCAGAGCAACGGGCTGTTCGAGAAGGCCAGCGCCTCGGTGCGCAAGCTCGACGAACAACTGCGCTCCGCGGGCACCGACCTACCCATCGTCAGCACGGCTGGCAGCTGCACCGGGATGCTCAAGCACGAGGCCCACGAGATCCTCGGCATCCACGACCCGGAACTCCTCGACGTCGGCACCCGGATCCGGGAGATCTCAGAGTTCCTGATGGAGCTCTACGAGGCCGACGAGCTGCCCACCGACTTCCGGCCGATCAACATGCGGCTGCCGTACCATGCGCCGTGCCAGGTCAAGAGCCAGGGCATGGGCACGCCAGCCTACGATCTGCTGCGCCTGATCCCCGGGCTCGAGGTGATCGACAGCAACGTCACGTGCTGCGGGATCGCGGGCACCTACGGGTTGAAGAAGGAGAAGTACGAGATCGCGCAGGCGGTCGGCAAGCCGCTCTTCGACATGATCAAGGACACCAACGAGGGTCTGGCAGCGTGCGATACCGAGACCTGCCGCTGGCAGATCGAGAAGTCCAGCGGGGTGACGACGGTGCATCCGATCGTGCTGATCCATCAGGCCTACGGGTTGGGAGACGGCGAATAGATCGCCGGTCACGGCCGTAAACACCGGTTCAGGCCCGGGCTTGGCGCCCATCGGCCGGTGCGGTCGGGATTAATCAGCGGCGGGCAGGCAGGTCGAGCATCTCGATGCCGGGCAGTTCCGCGAAACGCGCCCGCGCATCCAAGGTCACCAACACCCGCCCGGTCTGGGCGGCATGTGCGGCGATGATCAGATCGTGTGCACCGCGTGCCCTGTGTGACCGTCGGGCGTGAGCGATCAGTTGGGCATGGTAGAGCGCTGTTTCGGCGTCGTAGTCGAGCACCTCCAGCACGTCGATCATCGCCGCCAGCGCCCTCGAACGGGCGGCCGCACGCTCCGCAGTCTCGGCCAACTCTATGCCCGTGCGGTACTCGGCCACGGTGACGGCAGCGATGGCCAGGTCATCGTCGTCGAACTCGGTGCGGTCGATTTCAGCGCGTTCATAGGCGATCAGAACGTTCGTGTCCAGGATCAGCGCCCGCCCCACGGATCCTCCCCCTCAGCGTCCAGCAGGGCGACCGCCTCGGCGATGTCTCGTTCGAACCGGTCTTCGGGCGGGGCAATGCCCTGCAGGGCAGCGCGCAGGTCACGGCCGGTGCGCCTCGTGGCCGGTCGGATCTCGGCCACCATCTTGCCTCCCCGGCTTATGGTCACCGTTTCCCCGGCCGCGACCGCATCAAGGAGATCGGAGAACCTCCTCGATGCCTCGGTGGCGCTGACGGTTCGCATGCGACCCATTCTACTCGACTATCTGATTATCTGATTTTTGACGGTGTCAGCGTTGCCCTCCTCGCGGTCCGCCTGTCGGCCGAGGCGGATATGGTGAACGAATGCGCACCCGGCAACCGATCCCCTCAGAGATCTGGGTGCTGGTCTGTGCCGCTTTCCTGATCGCGCTCGGTTACGGCCTAGTCGCCCCGATCCTGCCCCAGTTCGCCCGCTCGTTCGACGTCGGAGTCGTCCTCGCCTCGGCGATCGTGACGGTGTTCGCGCTGGTCAGGCTAATCTTCGCTCCCGCTGGTGGCGCCCTGGTCGCGAAGTTCGGCGAACGTCGCATCTACCTGATCGGCCTGTTCATCGTCGCCGTCTCGAGCGCGCTGTCCGGCCTGGCGCCGGATTATTGGACGCTCATGGCCTTCCGCGGCCTCGGCGGCATCGGTTCGGTGATGTTCACCGTCTCATCGATGGGGCTGCTCGTGCGGCTCTCGCCGCCTGCCCAGCGCGGGCACACCTCGTCGCTGTACGGGACCGCGTTCCTGCTCGGCAACATCCTCGGCCCGACGCTCGGGTCGCTGTTGCAGGGCTTCGGGATGCGGATCCCGTTCTTCATCTACGCCGCCGCGGTGCTCGTCGCGGCGCTCGTCGTGACGGTGTTCCTCCGTGGCGGCGCCGGTGGCCGACCACTCGAGGACGACGCACGCGCCGAGAAGATGACGCTGGCGGAGGCGCTCGGGCTGCCGTACTACCGCGCCCTGCTCCTGACGGCGTTCGCGCACGGCTGGTCCAACTTCGGGGTGCGGATAGCGCTGTTGCCACTGATGGCCGCCAGCGTCCCGGCGATCGGCGAGGCGGCCGCGGGCCTGGCGTTGACACTCTTCGCACTCGGCAACGCGGTCACCCAACAGGCGACGGGGAGGCTGATCGACCAGCGCGGCAGGCGTCCCTTCCTCGTCCTCGGCCTGGCGATCTCTGCCGCAGCGACCGCCCCGTTCGGCTGGCTCGACACCCTTCCCTGGTTCCTGGTGCTCGCGACCCTCGCGGGCGTCGGCGCGGCGTTCATCGCGCCAGCCTCGCAAGCCCTGCTGGCCGACCTGATCGGGTCGAACCGCAACGGCGGCCAGGCCCTGTCGACCTACTCGATGGCGACCGACCTCGGCTCCATCGCAGGCACGCTGCTGGCAGGCACGATCGCCCAGCTCGTCGGGTTCGGTTGGGCATTCGCTGCCACCGCTCTGGTGATGATCGCTGCGGCGATGCCGTGGTTCCTGGTCAAGCGGAAGACCCCCTGACGTGCGACGCCACCTGCCACTCCTGACCACGCTGCTGACAGGCGTGGCCGTCATCGCGTGGACGCTGTGGATCCCGACTGCCCTCGACCGGCTCTGGGCGTGGCCCTACCTCCCCAAGGGACCGTTCCCCGGGCAGCTGGCGGAGGTGTGGGCCCAGGTATCACAGCCGACCGTGTCCTATCTGGCGATGATCGGGCTGGTCGTCGCCTTGTTCCGGTGCCGCTGGCGCGACCTCGCCGGCTCGGTGCTGCTGGCGGGCATCTTGACGGTGTCGTCGGTCACGGTCCTGAAATCGCTGGTGGCGAGACCACGACCGAGCACGCCTTGGCTCGGCAACCTGGGCGCGGACGCCTCGTTCCCATCTGGGCATGCGGCCGCGGCCACGGCCCTGGCCATCGCCGTCGTCCAGGTCACCTGGACGCTCACCGGGGGCCGCCGCCCGACGGTCATCGCCACCGTCGGCGCTGTCCTGACGGCCTCCGCGGTGGCAATCGGTCGCCTGCTGCTCGGGGTCCATCACGTCAGCGACGTGCTCGGTGCCGCGCTCATCGCGTGCTTCGCGGCCAGCCTCTCCGCGCTGATCACCGGCGCCTGGCGGACGGCGTCAACCGCGACGCAACCAAAGGCGATCCACGTCGTGTGGCACACGCACCGGGTGCGGGGCCTGGCCGGGGCGCAGGCCCGCCTGGCCCGTGAGGCCGCGGCGCGCGGTTGCCCGCCACCGGTGTGGCTGGCGACCGAACGCGACGGCCACGGCGTCGCGCAGGCCAGGCAGGCGGTCCTGGACGGGGCGGACCTGGTCATCGCGCTCGGCGGTGACGGCACGATCAGGCAGGTCCTCACCGCAGTCGGCACGGCCGCCGACGTCGCCGTCCTGCCCGCAGGCAGCGGGAACCTCCTTGCCAAGAACCTCGACATCCCGCTCGACCTGGGCCGGGCGATCTGGCTCGCCCTCGACGGCCAGGCGACCCCGCTCGACCTGATGCGTGTCGAGTTCACGGACCTGGACGACGCGGTCGCGGCCGTCATGGTCGGGGCCGGGGCCGATGCCGCCGTCCTGGAGGACACCTCGGAGCGGGCCAAGCGGTTCGGTGGCCCCCTGGCGTACCTGCTCGCGGGACGTCGGCACATCGGTGCCCGGCCCAGCGCTGTCACCGTCACGGTCGACGGGACGGCTCACGCCTTCGACGCCTCGCTGGTGACGGTGGGCAATGTCGGCTCCTTGCATCCCGGGATCGCCCTGATGCCGTCGGCGGACCCGTCGGACGGTCGGCTGGAGGTGCTGGTCGCCTCGCCCCGCGGTGCGGCGGACGTGTTGAAGATGATGTTCGACGTGCTGCTGGTGCGCGACCCGATCCCCCGCACGGCGCGGTTCTCGGGCTCCGTGGTCGACCTCCGGTTCGGGATCCCGACGCCGTTCCAGGTCGACGGCGACGTGGTCGGCCGCATCGACGAGGCAAAGGTCGCGGTCCTTCCCGGGGCCGCCCGGCTGGTGACCCGTGCCCGCGGTCACCGCTGATCCGTTCAGCGGGACAGGCTCGCCACCCAGGCCGCCGCGGCCGCGAACTCGCCGTCGCTGAACCCGACGCCGATCTCGGGGCGCCGCTGGTTGGCCCGCGGGTAGGAGCCGAGGAAGTAGACCTGCGGACACACCCGGTGCAACCCCTGGAGCGCCTCGGCGACCCGCTTCTCCCGCAGATGGCCCTCACAGTCGATGGAGAAGCAGTAGGAGCCGAGTGTCGTCTTCGTCGGGCGCGACTCGATGCGGCTCAGGTTCACCCCACGCACGGCGAACTGCTCCAAAATCTCCAGCAGGGCGCCCGAATGGTCGCGCCGCATGAACGCCACCAGGGTGGTCTTGTCCGCCCCGGTCGGCTCTGGCACCCGACCGGCCGGGCCGACCTCGACGAACCGGGTGACCGCCCCGACATTGTCCTCGATCTGATACGCCAACTCGGTCAGCCCGTAGAGGTCGCCCGCCACGCGGGCGCACACCGCGGCGTCGTAGCGTGAATCCGGCCGTGCCACCTCCGCGGCCGCACCAGCGGTCGAACCGGCCTCCGTGACGGTGGCCTCCGGCAGGTTGGTGGCCAACCAGTCGCGGCACTGGGCCGCGGCGTGCCCGTGCGTCAACACCTGGCGGACGGCCGCGAGGTCGGTTCCCTCGCGGACATAGAGCCCGAACTCGACCGGGATCACGATCTCGCCCTTGATGGCGAGCGGGGCTCCGGCGATCAGTTCGTCCAGGGTGGCGGAGACGCCACCTTCGACCGAGTTCTCGATCGGCACCACGGCTCGGCTGACGGCGCCCTGGCGGACGGCGTCGAGCGCCTCACGGACGCTGGCGAAGGCGACCCCATCCTCGGTGGTGATGGTGCGCAACGCCTGGTGGGTGAATGTCCCTGCGGGACCGAAGTATCCGAGCACGCACCCTAGTTTCCACCCAAGGGCGGCCGGATCGCCACCCGTCCAGACCCGGGAACGCCTGAAGTCGCCGCAGTTGGGTCCCTTGGGCGCTGGCCCACAGGCGCACTAGCCTGACCAGCATGAAACCTCTGCTGGGGCGGTTGGTGGCCGCCGTAACCGTCGGCGCGGTCGTCGGCGTCGGCGCAACCGCCCCGGCGGTCGCGGATGGTCCGGCTCTACTGGCCCAGGACAGGTGCGCGACCTCCGACCCGACCCCGACCGGCCAGTTGAGCAACGCCTGGCAGCTACAACGCCTCGACACGGAGCAACTCTGGAAACTGTCCACCGGGAAGGGCATCAGGATCGCCGTCATCGACACCGGCGTCTCC
This sequence comes from Tessaracoccus bendigoensis DSM 12906, assembly GCF_900141915.1. Taxonomy (GTDB): domain Bacteria; phylum Actinomycetota; class Actinomycetes; order Propionibacteriales; family Propionibacteriaceae; genus Arachnia; species Arachnia bendigoensis. The sequence continues at coordinate 50,831 of NZ_FQZG01000013.1, forward strand.
ACCATCGGCTCGCTCTATTTCGACGACAACCGGGTAACGGCCAGGGACATGATCCCAGAAGCGGACAATCCGGGCGGCGACTTCCTCGACTGCGAGCACGGCACGATAGTCACCTCTCTGATCGCGGCAGGGCGCAACGCCGACGGAGAGTCACTGAACCCTGCAACCAGCTTCGCGGGCATCGCTCCTGACGCCGAGATCCTCGCCTACCGCACACTCAAGGCGTCCAACGCCGACGCGGGCAGCCAGAGCGAAGAGAACCTGCAGTACACGATCGACGCCGTCCGGGAAGCGACGAGGGAGGGCGTCGACATCATCAACCTGTCACAGGTGACATTCCGCGACCCGCTGCTGTCCTCTTTCCGGGCCGCGGTCGCCGATGCGATCGACGCGGGGATCGTGGTCGTGGCCGCGGCGGGCAACTCATCCCAGGGTCAGGGGGAGACGCCCTACCCTGCGGCGTTCCCTGGGGTCATCAGCGTCGGCATCTCGAACCGGGCGGATGCGGGCGACTGGGCGACCAACCCGAGCCACCACATCACCATTGGGGCGCCGGGCAAGGACCTCGTCGCACTCCGACCGTCGCGCCTCACCTCTCAGCTCACCGTCGAAAACCAGGCCTACGTCACCGACGCGACCGGCACGTCGTTTGCCGCGCCGATCGTCACGGGCGTCGTCGCACTCCTGCTCGACTACGAGTTGCGCACCAGGGGTGTGGATCTGACTCCCGCCGAGGTCACGCAACGGCTTGTCGCGACGGCCGACCGGATGAGCGCCCCACTCCCAGACCCGTACGTCGGCAACGGCATCGTCAACCCGATGCGGGCATTGACAGATCTGACGTCGGGTCCGGCCTCCGTGCCGTCGGCCGTACAGAGCGTCGTGCCGGAGATGCCGACCAATGAGCCGCGGCGCATCCCCGCGGTATCCATGGTGGCGCTGGGGGTCGGGATCGGCGCGGTCGGGGCCGTCATCCTCGGGCTGGTCGCCGCAATCGCGATCCCGGCCTCGCGCCGCCGGCCGGGGCGCCGCTGACGTCAGGGCTCGATGCGCGGCAGGTGCGCCGTCTGGATCAGTCCCTTGAATCCGCGCGTGATGAGCGTGCCCCTTCCCGGTGGCATCGGTGAACCCTTCACGTCGCCGTACAGGTTCCCCTCCTCCTTGTTGCCGCTCATCACGAGGGCAGGGTTCACGGAATCCTTCATCCGGCTGATCAACGGGTCACCGAAGATCACCCGCCCGGCTCCACCGAACGCGCGCGTCATGATCAGGTGCAATCCGATGTCGCCCGCCTGGTTGATCAGGTCCGCGAACGGCGCCATCGGGTTGCCCGAGGCCGTGGCGACCAACTCGTAGTCGTCGACGACCACGAACACCTCGGACCCGGTCCACCAGGAGCGGTCACGCAACTGCTGCTGCGTGACGTCCGGCCCTGGCAGCCTGGCCCTCACAGCCTCAGCGGTCTGCTGCAGCATCGGGGTCGCCGCTGCGGCCGATGGGTAGTAACCGATCAGGTGTTCGGTCTCCACCTCACCGAGCAACGAACGCCGGTAGTCGACGATGATGATCTTGGCTTCCTTGGGCGTGAAGCGGGTCGTGATGCCCTTCAGGAAGAGCCTGAGCAGGTTCGACTTGCCCGACTCGGGGCCACCGAACGCAACGAAGTGCGGCTCGCTCATGGTTTCCAGATTCACCGGCGCCAGTTCGAGTTCGTCGACGGCGTACGGGATCGTCTTGTCTGGCCCGTGCCCGATGTCAGGCAACGCCGAGTAGTCAAGGTTCTCCGGCAGCAGCCGCACCTCCGCGGCCCGCGGACCCTTCCACGCCTTGTTGACGGCGCCGATGAACGCGCGCTGCCCGGCGCTGACGTCGGTGGCGTCCTCCACCCCGTCGATGCGTGGCAGCCCGATCATCGTGTGGAGCCCACCGCCCATGATTCCGCGCCCGGGACGTGCAGCAGGCACGATCGCCTGGATCTTGCGGTCGATCTCCGAATCGAAGGGGTCACCGAGTTTCAGTTCGATGCGCGACTGAAGCGTGTCCTTCGTCGCGGCCCGGATCTCCGACCATTTGGCGGCCGCGACCCAGATGTGGATGCCGAACCCGAGACCGCCGTTCGCAAGGGCCTGGATCTGCGGTTCGAGGTTCTCGAACTCGGCCTTGAGCGTCGACCAGCCGTCGACGACCAGAAACACGTCTGTCGGGAACCGGTCAGGAGCGATGCCGCCGTCCCTTCGGCCTTGCCGGTAGGTCGTCATCGAATCGATGCCGAGTTCGGCGAAGCGCTGTTCCCGGCTGGAACGCAACGACACGATCTCAGCCACGGTGCGACGCACCCGGTCGACGTCGAGGCGGCCGGTGACCGAGCCGACATGCGCCAGCTTGCGCATCGAGGTGAGCGACCCGCCTCCGAAGTCGAGGCAGTAGAACCCGACCTCCTGCGGGGTGTGCGTCAGCGACAGCCCCGCGATGCCTGCCCTCAGCGCCATCGACTTTCCGGCCTGTGGGCCGCCGACCACACCCAGGTTGCCGCCCGAACCATCGAAGCGGATCCACCATGGGTCGCGCCGTTGCTGTCGTGGCCTGTCGATCAGGCCGAACGGGGCTGCGAGGGCCCCACGCATGGCAGGGTCGGACGCCTGGAGCCCGCGGCCCTCCACCTCGGCCAGGCCGCCGAGCAGTTGGTTCATCGCCGGCGGCTCGTCGAGGGGTGGCAGCCACACCTTGTGCGAAGGCCAGCCATGTCCCTTGAGCCGACCCACCGCTATGCCGAGCAGCGTCTCCTCGTCCTCATGCTCCTTGTCGTCGGCGTCGGGCTCCTGCGGCCCGAGGGCCGCGGCAACCGGCGGTGCCGCGAGGTCAAGGGCCGGCGGTACGGCCGGGATGACGTAGTCGGTCGTGAACTCGAGCACAGGCGGGGTCCAGCCCTTACGCTCGACTACCACTTCACCCACCGGCCGATCCTCAGGCGCGGGCGGTGCCGCGCTGCCGTGCCACGGCCCCGAGACGTAGGCGGCCTTGAACCTGGTCATGCCTGTCGTGTCGAACTTCAGATAGCCGTTTCCGGGAGGCGTCGGCAGCTCATAGGCATCGGGCACGCCGATGACGGTGCGGGATTCCGCCGGGGAGAAGGTGCGCAGCGCGATCCGATAAGAGAGAAAGGTGTCGAGACCGCGGAGCTTGTTCTCCTCGAGGCGCTGCGACGCAAGGAGTTGGTGGACGGCGATCGACCGGCCCACGCGGCCGATCTGCACGAAAAGGTCGATGAACTCGGGTCGGGCGCTGAGCAGTTCTGAGAACTCGTCGACGACGATGAAGAGGCTCGGCATCGGGGGGATGTCGGCACCGGCCTGGCGGGCGGTCTCGTAGTCCTCGCGGTTCTTGAAGTTGCCAGCGTCACGCAACACCTCCATGCGCCGGTCGAGTTCGCCACCGATGGCGTCGGCCATCCTGTCGACCAGCGAAAGTTCCCCTTCCAGGTTCGTGATCACGGCCGAGACATGCGGCAGATGCTCGAGCCCGAGGAAGGTCGCGCCTCCCTTGAAGTCGACCAGGATGAAGTTGAGTTGCTCGGTCGAATGCGTCATCGCCAGGCCGAGCACCAGCGTGCGGAGAAACTCCGACTTACCGGAACCGGTCGCACCGATGCAGATGCCGTGCGGCCCCATGCCGCCCTGCGCCGATTCCTTGATGTCCAGCTCGACCGGGGAACCGTCGTCAGCGGTGCCGAACGGAATCCGCAGGTGCTGCCGCAGGGGTCGGGGTCGCCACGCCATGCGCGGGTCGAGCGTGAGGGGGTCACCGACGCCGAGCATGGTGGGAAAATCCTTCGGTGCCTCGAACACCGCCTCGGCTGGCCCCTCGTCGCCTCCGGCTGTGAGTTCCGGCATCCGGTAAGGCGCCATGGCGCGGGCCAACATCTCGCAGTAGACCATCGGCACCTGGTCGGGGCGCCCGAACGGGGTTTGTGCATGCGCGGTGCGCGCGGTGCGTCGGTGCAGGATGACGGAGTCCGGCGTCACCTCGAAGACCGCGACACCGGCCTCCAGGCTGCGCGGCAGGTCGCGGCGAGCGGTCACCTCGATCATGACGGCGTTGGTGTTGGGGGTGACAAACTGCTGAGAGTTGACGCCTTCGACTCCGTCGGAGACGACGACGGTCAGGGAGGGCGGATTGGTCGAGGCCTGGGCGGAGGTGCCCATCTGCGAGAGTTCCCCTGCCCCGGTGGCGAACATCCGAACCGGACCGACGCCGTCGCTCTCGGTGGGATGTTGGAGATGCGGCAGCCATTTGACCCATTGCCAGGCTTCCTGGTTCGGCTTGCCTGCGGCAACCATCAGAGACACGTCGCTCGGGGCATGCCAGGTGACGAGTTGGGCGACCATCGAGTAGGCGACCTTCCGGCATGCCTCCTCGTCCCCGACCAGGGAGATCGCCCGGAACCCGCGGAGGTCGACCGCCAGCGGCACCGACTGGATCACGCGATGGGTGCGGATGAAGCGACGCAGCGCACCGGTGGTCAGCGGCTCCAAATCCTCGAGGGGCTGCGCTTCGGGCGGGGTGATCCGCTTCGCCGACTGCTGTCTCCCGACCGAGAGCCTGACGGAGCCGAACTCCTCGGCGTCGGGTCGCCGCTCCCACATCCGCACGCCTCCGACCACGGTCCACAGGCTGTCGGGTGCCGGATGCCGGTAGGCGACGCTCGAGCGCTGCTCTTCGGCGGTGCGGGCGAAGTTGCGGCGTGTCTGGGCCAGGTAGCGGAAGTAGTCGCGCCGGTTCGCATCGAGTTGGGACGACTGGTCGTCGTTCTGCCTGCCCACCTGAGAGAGCATCATGCCCATCATGGAGACGGCATACAGGCCGCCCACAATGCTGCCCATCAGGCCGCGTCCCCCGCCCGCGAACATCAGACCCATAGCGAGCCCACCGGCGACCATCGGCAACATCCGCAGTAGGTTCCCGAACGGCTTCGACGGCGTGGGCGGCGGAATCTCCGGCGGCGACTCGAGCAACAGGTCGCCTCGTGGCATCGCCGGCGGGGTCACCCGCTTCGGCCGATGGAACGTGATCAGACCCATGCCGTGACCCCTTCCTGAAGTTGCTCGACGCCTTGAGGAACCACTGACCAATCGCGTCCTCGCTGCGGCGCACCGGATCGGGCGATCTGCCCCCACCACGCCTAACTTAACCGACGCCCAGTCCGTGCCGATGCCACCGACGTCGCTGCCACCGGTGCGCCCCGGTGGCATTAGGGTACGAGGCGTGAGTATCTTGCCCGAAGAAGACCTCTCCCGGGTCACCATCATCTCGAGCAGCCGACGGGTCGATCTGGCGCTGCCGGGCGCGGTGACGCTGAGCGAGTTGATGCCGAGCATCGTGCGGTTCTCCGGGCTGGAGTCGAACACCCCGACCGAGGCCGTCCATGCCTGGGTGCTGCAGCGTTTCGGCTCTGATCCGTTCGATCTCTACACCCCGGTCAACAAACTGAACCTGCGCGACGGCGAGACCCTGCACCTCAGGCACCGGGAGAACGCAATCCCGGACGCCGCATTCGACGACGTGGTCGATGCCGTTGCGGGGGCCACCAACTCGCGATCGTCCTGGGGTGCCGGGAACTCGCGGCTGTTCGGCCTGATCCTGCTCATGACGGTGCTGATCGGACTGCCGCTGCTGCTGATCGTGGCCCAACCCGACATCGACCCCGACCTCGCACGCATCGACCCTTGGCTGCGGTTCCCGCTAGGCGTGGCGGTGGCTGCGACGGGGTTCCTGAGTTTCGCCGCCTGCATCGGCTCGATCGCGCTGGCAAGGGCCGCGAATGAGACGCCCACCGCGACCTGCCTCGCGTGGGCCAGCGCCACACTGGCAGGGATCACGGGCTGGTTCGCGGCCGTTCCAGTCTCGGATTCGGTTCCGATGGCCGTGCGGCTGGTGTTGTGCTCCGCGCTGGTCCTGGTCATGGCCGGGGCCTGCGCGCTGGCAGCCAGAGTCAGCGCCCTCGCGCTCTTCTCTGTCGCCCTGACGGCGCTGTTCACGCTGGTCGCGGCCAGTTCGATGATCCTTCTGGGAAACCAGAGCGTGGAGGTCGCCGCGGTCACCCTGACGGTGATGGCGTTCCTGACATCCTTCCTCCCGACGCTCAGCTACCGCATCGCGGGCATCGCGCTGCCCAACCTTCCCGTCACCACCGAGGCGATGCTGGCCGATGAGACCCCGGTGCAGTCCGACATCGTCAACCGGGCGCTTTTCGCCGACCGGCTGCTCGGATCGATGCTGGCCGCCACCTCGGCGACGGCCGTCCTGGCAGCGCTCCTGACGTTGATGCAGGGCACACTGTGGTCGACCCTGCTCGTCCTGTGCGTGGGCCTGGCGTTCCTGCTCCGCGCACGCGCGTTCGTCGGCCTGATGCAGCGGCTCGCGCTGCTCATCGGTGGGGCGATGTGCGTGGCGATGGCGGCCATCGCCGTCGGGGTCGGCGCGGCGCAATCGTTGGCGGGGCTGTCTTCAATGTTTGTGGTCTGCCTGCTGCTGGCCTATGTGTTCGCCCACTACTGCGCGGCCATCTACCACCGGGTCCTCTCGCCCACCTGGGGCCGGTGGGGCGACGTGTTCGAGTGGCTGGCGATCATCGGGATCGTTCCCGCATTGCTGGGCGTGCTCGACCTCTACTCATACTTCGCCAGCCTCCTGTAGAGGCCCTTCCGCTACCCTCCGAAGAGCAGACGGTGCTCGGTCGGTGACGGCACTACCGGGACCCGCATGACGCGCCGGACACCGGCCAGGACCGCCTCGGCCTCCCCCAGATCCGTCGCCGCCCTCGCCTGTCCGGACGACAACGCGTAGGCACGGCGGAGGTGCTCCGACCCCTTCGTCGTCAACGGTGAGATCAGCGCGACGTCGGCGGCTCGCAGGTCTCCCACCGCGCGGCTCTCCTCCGGGTCGCCCAGGCTGACGAGCGCCTGCCAGGCGCCGATCCGATCGTTGGCCGAGACCGCGTCCATGCCGTCGACGATCAGGCTCGGTCGGTACGGGCGCCCCCGCCCAGGGATGTTCTCCGTGCCACGCAGGAGGTCGATGGTTCCACCGCAGGCGCGGACGGTGTCGGCGAGCATCAACCAGGGGCGGTGATCCTCGACGAGTACCGAAAGGTGCGCCCCCAGACACATCGCCCGGAACGCGACAAGCCAGGCCATGTATTCAGGTGTGGCCAGGAACAGCCGGGTCGGCTGCTGCCTGAATAGCCGCAACGTGACCGGGCCGCCCGATCCGACGCCGACGATGAGGCCTGCCGGCCCGGTCAGCATCTCGCTGTTCACAGCAACCGCGCTCGGGCCTGAAGCCTGGGAGGTGGGATCGGTCATTGCGCGATCTGCCTTCCCAGCGGGATGGTGGCCAGAAGCCCTGGCACCTGGATTCCGCCCCTGGGGCCGGACCTCAGGTCGCGCCGGAGCGCAGACATCAGGAACTCATCTGCGCTTCCGGCCTGCTCGACGGAAGGGGTGACGAGCCGTACCGCTCCGCGCGGCGGCTCACCGGGCGCCACCGTCAGGGAAGTGACGGCGAACAGCGCAGGCGCCTTGGCCACCACGTCGAGCACCCCTTGGTACTGCGCGCTCACCGCCTCACCGAAGCCGCTGATCCCGCGGGTCTGGTGGATGAGGGTGTCGCAGGTGAATCTCTCCCAGTCTTCATGGCTGCGCTGTCCGACGACGTCGTCGCTGGCACCGCTGGTGAGGGTCAACACGTCGGAGATGCCAAGCGGATCGAGCGGTTCGGTGGCCATGCCGTGGCGCTTCAGGGTGGCCTGCGTCCGATGGAGCCCGAAACGGAGCGTCGCGAACACACCGACCTGACCGGTGCCACGCCGTCCGACCGCCTCGAGGCAGAGGCGGGGGTCGAGCCGCAGCGCGATCCAGGTGCGTCTCATGGCAGGTGGCGTCGCCCGTCCGGCAACTTCGCGGTAGGACTGCAGCCCGGGTGAGTTGTCGGGCAGCAGCGCCCTCACCGGAGCGGGCACCGTGAAGGTGACCACCTGGATACCCGCGAAGACGACGTCATCCTGCTGAGTCAGCGACCTGAGCACCGAAAGGTCGAGCCGGGAACCGCGGTCGGTGAACAGCGGGTTGTCGCTGTTGACCTCAAGCAGCCCGGACCACGATTCCCCGTCGGCGACGACACCGATCTCCCCGTCATGGGCGTCCTTGATCTGGGTCAGCTCGAGCTTCGGAACCCATTGGGCCAGGGGCACTAATTCGGGTGCCACGTCCGGCGCCTCCACCCGGTGGCGCCTGCGGGCCGCGAACCCGCGTCGGATCCGCACGGTCGCCCCGAGCGTGCGCCCGTTGACCGGGATGGTGAACAGGAGCGCGGTCAGCAGCAGTGCCCCGGCGACGACGCCCCAGACCACACTCGCCTGCAGCGCCAGGGCGATGACGGCCACGAGGACGAGTTGCCACGCGACTACGACGCCGACATGACGGGTACCGCGGGTCCGGCCGGGATACGCCGCCCGCGGTGGCTGTGTCCTGCGCAGCATCTCTCCTCCTTTGCGCCGCGCCCTACTCTATGGCCTGCCCCGGGTCGCGGTTCGCGGCAATCGAGGCGCGGGGCTGAGCGGGTCAGCGCGATATTGTGGCCCCGAATCAGGAAATCTTGACCCCAGGACAGGTATGGCGACCCGCAAAGACCTCCTGAAGGCACAGTCCTTCACGTCACGACGGATGATCGCTGCCTTCGTGGACCGCGATCCCGACGATCCGACGCCGCCGCTGCGCCGCGTGGGGACCGCCACATTCGTGTCGGTCCTTCTCGGCGTCGTACTCCTGGCAGGCACCACGCTGCTCGGGCTGTTCCGGGGAGGCACCTCCGACGACTCGTGGAAGACCCAGCAGAACGCCGTCATCGCCGACGCCGACTCCGGGGCGTTGTTCGTCTACCTTGACGACAAGCTCTTCCCGATGGCAGATGTCGCCTCCGCGCGTCTGAAAGCCGCCGGCCCGGACGCCAAGGAAGAGCCCCGGGTGATCGAGGTCAAGACCGCGGCGCTACAGGGCGTCCCGCAGCAGCCCGAGTTCGGAATCCCCGGAGCCCCACGCCAACTGCCCGCCGCAACGGACCTGCATGACGCCCCGCTCCGGCTCTGTTCCTCGGCACCGGTGCGTCAGAATCAGCGCTACCTGACACTCGAGTTCGAGTCGACCGCGGCAAGCTACGACAACTTCGCCATCGTGGCCGAGCATTCCAACGGCAGCCAGTATCTCGTGTTCGGCGGCAAGACGCACCGCCTGTACTCGTCGACGGGGGGCGCGTCCAGCCTCGTCGGAGACCTCCAGGTCTTCACCCCGGGTGATGGTTGGATCACGGCACTACCCGCAGGCGACCCGATCGATCCACAGCCGGTCGACGCATATGGGAGCTACGGCAGCGAGCGGCTGACCGTCGGCCAGATGGCGGTGGTCGAGGGCGACGGGAACGACCGGTTCTACATCCAGCTCGCGGGAGGCTTGTCCCGGATCCCGTACATGGAGATGCGCGCGATCCAGCAGGCGAACAACGACGACCGGCAGCCGGTCCACCTCAGCGAGGTCGAAGCCACCAACTTGCAGCATCCTGAGCGGCAGACCTTCGGGTCCAGCGACGTCCCGCCAGACAAGCCCGTCGCACCACCGGGTGCTTTCAACGCGGACAAGGTGTCGGTGTGCGCCACGTTCAGCGCCGACTCACCTGAACGTGCCACCCTTGCCGTCGACCAGGCCACGCCGGAGATCCCGGCGAACGCGCCTGCCCCGGAGGGACAGCAGGTTCAACTGGTCGATCTCCCACCACTTGGCGGAGCCCTTCTGCGCAACGCGAAGACTGTCACGGAGGACAGCGCCACCACCCTGTTGTTGAACGGAAAGGCCTACTCGATCCCATCAGTCAGCGCCCGGAACGCGCTCGGCTACGGGACGGTAAGACCTATCGCAGTGACCGCGGGCCTGCTGAATCTCCTTCCTCCGGGCCTGACCGATGCTGGCAGCGCGCTCTCCGAAGAGAAGATCGTCGCCACGGGCAACTGATCTTCCGAGGGCCACCGGCTGGCCGGAACTGACCCTGGCGTTGGTTAGGCTGGGTCTGTGCGCGGGCTCGATCGTCGCCGTCGATCGACCACCTGCACAGGAAGCGAAACACGGTGGATTCTCGCCAGAGGGTACGCAGGTGGCTGTTCGGCCTTGAGGAGGTTGCCTGATGAGTGACGGGTTTGCGGCATGGGACGAGTTGGCGCGCCGCGCGGCCGAGGGTCGGTTCGCGGGGTTGCGTGCCGACAGCGATGATGAGATTGACGACCAAGACCTTCGCGAGGGTCAGATCAACCCCAACGCCTCTGGGTCGAAGAGCTCGGGTGCCGGTGGCCCCGGGATGATGCCACCGATGATGGGCGGCGGAGGGGCTGGCGCCAAGACCGGTGCGGCCGGGGGCGCGGGCCTCTCCTCCGGAACCGGTGCCCCGGTCGGCATGGACCCGTCCTTGGCTGGAGGGCTGCGCCCAGGGACCGCACCCGCGGCCGCTGCAGGCACGGTCGCCGGCGGCCTGGGGGCGATGCCAGGCGGGTCGGGTTCCGGCCTTGGTGGCGGTTCCGGCCTTGGTGGCGGTTCCGGCCTTGGTGGCGGTTCCGGGCTCGGCTCTTCCGGGCTTGGCGGCGGGGCCGGCTCCTTCGGCCCGTTGGCCGCCGGCGATGCCGCGTCGATGCTGGTCGACACGGATGGCGACGGCATCCCCGACACACATCTGAGCCATGGCTTCGACTCCGACGGCGACGGGGTATCGGACTATCAGGAATGGCTCGACACGCTGCCCGAGCACGATTCGACCTCCACCTGGCGTCCTCCTTCCACCGCGCCGGGTGTTCCAGGCGGCGGTTCCGGCTCAGGCGGCTCCGGCGCAGGCTCGGGCGGCTCCGGTTACCCGGGCTCTGGCAACGGCGGTTCCGGTTCGGGTGGGGGCTCCGGCTCCTCCGGCGGCGGCTGGGGTTCCGGGGGCAACACCGGATCAGACGGAGGTTCGGGTTCCAACTGGGGCTCGGGCTGGTTGGGGTCCACCGGCAGCGGTGGCTCTGGCTCTGGCAGTCTCGGTTCGGGCACCACGGGGACCATCGGCAGTTCCGGCTCGGCCGGCAGCGGATCATCGCTCGGCTCCCCCGGTTCGGGTTCATCGGGTCTCGATTTCGGTTCGCCCTCCCAGTCCCCTGTCGGGACGCTCCCACAAGGCGGCGTCTCCAGCCAAGGCGAGTCCGGTGGGGACTACACGGTCGATCCGGACCTTCTGCGTCAAACCGCGAGCAAGTGGGCTGAGTTGAGCGACGCCGTGGCCCGCGCTTCTTCCACCCCGATACCCACCCGATTCGGTGTGGTCGAGGCACAAACGGTGACCAGCCTCGGATCTGGCCTGCAGCAACAAGCCTCGGCGGCCAGCGCCGAGTTCTCGTCGATCTCCGAGCGCCTCCTCAAGGCCGCCGAGGGATACGCCGAAATGGAACAGTGGAACGCACAGCAGGCCAAAGAGACTGGGAAGCGGAAATGAACCCGATCGCACTGATGCTGTCCCTCATGGGCAAGGTCCTTGAGAAACTCAACAACCCGTCGCCCAGGCCGGCCCAGGTACCCAAGACGGAACTGAAGCTCGCCGAGACGCACCAGCAACTGCAATCTGCCGTCAACGGAGCCTTCCAGGCCGACCTGGCCGCGTTCCACCGGTTCGCGGCGCCGTTGTTGCTGATCCCAAACCTGGTGAGCGTACTGGGCTCGATCGAACTGTGGGCACGCACCACGCATCAGGGCCACCTCGAGATCCTCAATCAACAATCTCAGGCCATCAATGCACTGGAAGGCGACATGGTCGCCTCGCTCGAGCACCTCCACGACCGTGAAGCTGCCTGGAAGCCAGTCAGAGACGCCCTGGAGGAGGTTCCCGAGCTGATCGAGACACTCAAGAGGATCCCCGGCTGGAGCGGAAACGCTTCAGTCAACTACGGCACCGCCTCGGACGGTCAGGCCTCGGCATCCACCAATCTCGCCAATTCCGTTCCGTCCATGCCGAGCGCGATTGACCGGGTGATCCAGGGCAATAAATCAGTCGCGCTACGACTGAACTCCGAGCTGAAGAGGTCGGCTGAGATTGTCGCCGCCGCTTCCGGGGCTCCTTGGATGTTCCCCAGGACCCGGGCTACCGGACCCGCGCTGGCCAAGGCCGCCCAGATGATCGACGCTGCGGTCGGCGGTGACATGGCGTCCGGATTCGCCGCGAGGATCAACGATGAGGCCAACGAGGTGCTGGATGGCATCGACCCGTGGCCCACGACCGCATGAGCGACCCCGCTCAGCCCACCGCTTCGAACACAGCATCGACGAGCGCCCGAAACTCCGCCGGTGGGGGATCCTCCGGATCGCCTGTGTTCAGGCTCAGGATCAGCCCCTCCGCCGTCTCGATGTAGCACATCGGAGCCGCGTCGAAGGTGCCGCACACGACCCGACCGTCATCCGACACCGAAGGGTCATCCAGCGTCCCGGCGTAGAGCTCCATGGTGTCCCCCTCCCAACCCAACGTGACCAACACGGGGCCGAAGACGTTCTTATCGGCGGTATAGCCGCTCTGGCGGTCTGTGCCTGGGAGATATTCCCACACCCCTACGGTCAACGGCATCGGCAGGTCGGCCATCGTCAACTCACCACCCCCCGAAGCCGACGGTGAGCTGGCCGCACTCCGAGACGGCGAAGGCCCGACCGGACCGGGCGAACCACCCCGCGCACCCCCGAGCGCAAGATAGACCACCAAGGCAAGAACGGCGACCAACACCACCGCCCCACCGACGATCAACGCAACCTTGACGCCGCCCCCCGAACGCCGACCGGGACCACCCGGTGGAAAGCCCGGCTGTCCAGGCGGCGGAAAGCCCTGCGGCCCAGGCTGCGGAAAGCCCTGCTGGCCAGGCGGATACCCACCCGGGCCGTAACCACCCTGCGGGCCCTGCCCGGCCGCGGCGCCGTTCCACTGTTGGTTACTCATCTGCCCTCCAGATCGGATCGGCCCAGTCTACGAGCGCCGGGGAGCAAGTCTGGTGCTGTCTAGGTACTGCTACTTGTTTAGGCTGGACCGGCAGGGAACTGACCCTCTCGCCCAATAGTGTCTTGTCTGACAGCACAGCAGCGGCGATAGTTCGAAGTTGCTACAACGAGCCCCATCGGGTTCAACGTCGAAGGGAACGAAACGATGAGCGACAAGTCCGTTGACCGCGCCGCGATGCACAAGGCCACGCAGCAGATCGAGGCCAAGCACCAGCAGATCCACCAACTGCAGACCCGACTGCAGGGCCAGATGACCGACCTCGCCTCGCGCTGGCACGGCAACGCGTCCACCGCGTTCCAGCAGGGCTACGGGCAGTTCGACACGGAGTTCGAGAAGGTCAAGCAGGGCCTCGACAAGATCCACACCTCGCTCGTGGAGACGCTGCGCGAGTACGGTGCGCGTGAGGAAGAGAACCAGGCCACCGCAAACCAGATCGCCGGCCTCATCGGCTGACCCAATCACCATTGATTCGATAGGAGAAACCAATGAGCGACTCAACCACATACTCCCAGGCCGGTCTGCAGGAAGGCATCAGCAACCTTTCGGCTGCGCACAAGGAACTCACCACCCTGCTCGAGGATCTGAAGGGTGAGCTTTCGACCTCGCTCGGCGCGTGGGAGGACAATGCCCGCAACGCCTACGTCGAGGTACAGCGTTCGTGGGACGCCTCGGCTGCCAAGCAGCAGGACATCGTGCAGCGCATGCCCGTCCTGCTGGGCAACATCGCCGACGGCTACAACGCCACCGAGACCCGCAACGCGGGCATCTGGGGCTGAATCGACCGACCGCAGGTTTGGTCGACGGTGGGACCCGGCCTGGCCGGGTCCCACCTTTCGTCTGTTTGTTCAGCGGGTCCCGGTTGCCTCGTCGTCGGCCACCACGCTGATGGAGGGGTGAGCCAGGTCCACCCTCACCTCGCACCACCTGTCCCCCGCCGTGACCCGGTACAGGAGGCAGAGGTTGTCCTTGTGCAACACCTCGACCTCGGCGCCCGCCAGCCACGGATGGCGACGGCGGAATGCGATCGCGCCACGGTAGTCGGCGTAGGTCGCCGCACCGAGCCTGCTGAACTCGGCAGGCGTGGCGGGCAGGGCTGGCCGCACCTCGTCATCGCCCCCTGACTGCTCGCGCTTGGTGCCCGCGAATCCCTGCTCGTCGCCGTAATACACGCTCGGCACCCCAGGCAACGACATGAGGATGTAGACGGCGATCCTGGCCAGCTCGGGTCCAACGAGCGTGGCGATGCGAGTCACATCGTGATTCCCGATGAACGTCTGGGGGGTGAACCCACGGCAGAAGTCGTTGTGCCTGACGATGGCGTGCGCCAGTTCCCAGAGGTTCTCCTCCTTCAACGACGACCAGATTCCCTTCCACAACTCGTACTGCGTCAAGGTCGTGAGGGTGGATTCCTCGATGAACCGGGCGTAATCGCCGTGGATCACCTCGCCGATGAAGATCGCCTCAGGGAACTCCCCACGCACGGTCGCGGTCACGTCACGCCAGAACGCTGCGGGAACCGCATACGCGACATCGAGCCGCCACCCGGAGATTCCCCTGCGCAGCCAGTGCAGCATGATGTCGGCTACGAGGTCGACCACCAACGGGTTGGCGTGGTCCAGTTCTACAAGGGAGTCGTGCCCTTCCCACGCACGCGGTCGGCCGCCGTCGAACGCGACCAGCCCAGGCTGCTCGGTGACCATCGGATGGGTGCGCGCGACGTGGTTGAACACACCGTCGAGGATCACCTGCAGGCCCCTGGCCCGGCACTCGGCGATGAGATGGTCGAAGTCGGCATCGTCACCGAGTCGCCCGTCGATCTTGTAGTGGTCGAGCGTGTCGTAGCCGTGGCTGACGGACTCGAAGATGGGGTTGAGCAGAATGCCGTTGCAGCCGAGCTCAACCACATAGTCGAGCCAGGCATCCAGGTCCCGCAGCCGGTGGGCTGGCGCACCGTGGTCGCCGCGGATGGGGGCGCCGAGCGCGCCGAGCGGATAGACCTGCCACCAGATGTCGTGCTCAAGCATGCGCCGAGCCTACTCGCCGCTACTTCAGCAGCTTCGACATCCGGCGGTCCGCCAGCGGCTTTCCCCCTGTCTGACAGCCTGGGCAGTACTGGAGCGACGAATCGGAGAACGACACCTCGGCGATGATGGCCCCACACACAGCACACGGCTCACCGGTGCGGCCGTGGACCCTCATCCCTGTTCTCTTGGCGTCCTTCAGCTTGTCGATCGGCACTTCCGAGGCCCGTTCGGCGGCGTCACGCAGCACCTCGCGCATCCGGGTGAACAACTCGGCGGCCGCGTCGTCGTCCAGGCTGTCGGCGGGCTTGAAGGGGCTGAGCCGCGCGGCGTGAAGGATCTCGTCTGAGTAGGCATTTCCGATGCCGGCGAAGCGGCGCTGGTCCCGGAGCACCCCCTTGAGTTGCGCCTTGCCTGCATCTCGCAGCGCCTGCCTGAACACTTCGACGGTGAACCCTTCGGCCATCGGGTCGGGGCCGAGGGCGGCTATCCCGGGCACCTCCTGCGGGTCGGCGACGACGTAGATGGCCAGGTGCTTCTGGGTACCGGCCTCGGTGACGCTGAACCCGGAGCCGTCGTCGAGGACGATACGCAACGCCAGGCCGGATTTTCCGGTCCGCGCGGGCACCCGGGGCGCCACGTCGTGCCAGGTGACCCAACCTGCCCGGGCCAGGTGGAACACCAGGTGCAGCCCCTGCGCATCGACATCGATGAACTTGCCGTGCGTCGTGACCGCTTCCACCTCGAGGCCTGCGAGGGCCTCCAGCGGGATCTGGAACGACTTCAGGGCCGCAAACGAAACCAGGTGACCGGCGGCGATGGCCCTCCCTCGGAGTCGTCTCTGAAGCGTCGCGGCCAATGCGGCCACCTCTGGCATTTCAGGCATTGCTCATCCTCGTGGCTAGGGGGCGGTTCGGGGGCGGTGGTCGCTCAACTGCCGCCACAGCATGACCAGGTCCGCGCCGGATACCGGGGGGCGTTTCGGCCACTCAACAGTGGGCTTGTCCAGCGCCCGTGAGAGTCTGCGCAGGTACTCTTCGCGCGGCACCTGGTACGCGCCGAGCGAGCCCAGGTGCTCGGTGAGCCACTGCACATCGAGTAGTTCGACCCCAGAGTCGTCCAGCTCGAGCGCGAGGCGGATCAGCGCGACCTTCGAGGCGTCACGGCCACGTTCGGGGTCGTGGAACATCGACTCGCCGGCGAACAGGCCCCCCATCTGCACCCCGTAGAGCCCCCCTGCCAGGCGTCCGTCGGCGTCCCACACCTCGACGCTGCGAACCCACCCGAGCCGGGCGAGGCGGCGGTAGGCCGAGGAGATCCGCGAGTCGATCCAGGCCCCGTCACGGGCCGGGTCGGCGCAACGGTGCAGCACGTTCCTGAAATCGGCATTTGTGGTGGTCGTATACCGGGCCGCCGTCTTCCTGAGGGAGCGGGTCACATGCAGCCCCCGGATTGGCAGGAGCCCGCGGTCGACAGGGGACCACCAACCCATTTCGCGATGGTTGAGAGGCATGGGAAAAACGCCGCAGCGATAGGCTTCAAGCGCGAGGGCAGCGTCGAACTCATCGGAGTATCCGATCAGGTCCCGTGGCGGCCAGTCCTCCGGCCTCCCGAACAGCGTGCCGAGCATGCCCCCAAGTGTGTCAGCGCCCGGGGACAGTTCGCCGGTCGTCCCCGGATTCGTGCAGCCGCAGGAAGAGGTTGGCAGTTCATCTCGACTGGCTTGGCGGCGTGTGACAGGCTTGGGGCGAGGGAAAGGGGCGCACATGGGCACACAGAATCAGGCGGTTGCGCTCACCGAGGGCATCACCGCGAACGTCTACCACGAGATCCTGGAGTTGGCGATCGAAGGCCGCGGAAAGCTGCCGGGAGCCAAACACGCGGCGAAATCCCTCCTCGTGCAACGCAACGACGCCGAACTGGCGATCTCCCGGATGGTCACGACGCATGTGGCGATGGCAGGCGGACAGGGGTTCGCCACCAACTGGGGCGGCTTCCTGGTCGCCCTGTTCACGATCCCGGTCAATCTGGCGGCCAAGTCCTTCCTCCAAGCCAGGCTGGTGGCTGGCATCGCGCATCTGAGGGGCTACGAGCTGAGCGATCCGCGCGTCCGCACCGCGATTCTGATGGTGATGCTCGGCCCCGCCGGAAACGCCGATCTGATCTCCAAAGGCGTTCTGCCGTCGTCGCCTCTAGTGGTTGCGACGGCACCCGTGTTCGACGCGCGGCTCGACCGTCAGGTTTCGAAGGCGCTGCTCGACCGTGCGCTGAACCAGATCACCGGGAAGCGGTTCGGGGCCTGGATGGCCAAGCGGATTCCCTTGGTGGGTGGAGGCGTCGGCGCCGCCGTCGACGGCTGGTCGACCAGGTCGATCGCGCTGCACGCGATGGAGGAGTTCCCGAGTCGTCGCCCGAAGCTGGCCCGCACCGTGGTGGAGGCCGATCCTTCTCAGTAGTCCCGGCGCACCCGCTCGGTGATGAGGCAGGTCACCTCGTACGTGACGGTGTCCATGAGATTCGCAATCTCCTCGACGCCGATGCGTTCGCCCCCGCTGGTCCCCATCACGACGACCTCGTCGCCGACCCGCACGCGCGGGGTGTCTGGACCGAGGTCGAGCATGGTCTGGTCCATGCAGATCCTTCCGACCACGGGGTACGACACCCCGTCGATGAGCATCCGCCCCCGCGACGACATGCGCCGCGAATAGCCGTCGCCGTACCCGATCGCCACCGTCGCGATCCAGGTGTCCCGCCCGGTGGTCCAGGTGCGCCCGTAGCCCACCGATTCCCCTGCCCGGATCGGTTTGACGAAGTTGACGCGGCTCGTCCAGCGGCCGACGTCGCGCAGGTCGGCAGGTCGCGCCCCGACGATGTCCGGGTAGGAACCGTAGGTCATGATGCCTGGCCTGACGAGGTTGCTCCGGCCCAGATCGTGGCCGAGGACCGCCCCCGAGTTGGCGACATGCACCAGCTCGACGGGGCCGTGAGCGGCCTCGATGGCGTCGACGACCCCGAAGAACCGGTCGAGTTCCGCAATGGTGAACTGGTCGCCCTCCGCGACGTCGCTGATCGGAAGGTGGGTGAAGACGCCCTGCAACCGCAGGTTCGGGGAGGCGTCGATGCGGGCTGCGAGCGGGGCGGCTTGTTCGGGTTCGACCCCGACGCGCCTCATGCCGGTGTCGACCTTCAGATGGACATCGACGTTGCGGCCCAGCGAAGCAGCCGCGGCCTGCGCCTGCTCGACCGTGTCGACGTCGTCGACGGACAACGTGACGTCGGCCTCGATCGCGTCACCCAACTCGACGGCGAGGGCGGGTGAGAACTTCAGGATCGGAAGCGTGATCCCGGCGTCGCGAAGTTGCCTTCCCTCCTCAACCAGCGCGACGCCCAACCATTCGGCGGCCCCACGTTCCTGGATGCTACGGGCGACCGGAACGAGTCCGTGGCCGTAGGCGTTGGCCTTGACAGGCACCAGCAGCCCCCTACCCCCGGCCAGCTCGCGTGCTACCGCGAGGTTGTGGTGCAGCGCATCAAGGTCCACATGGAATCGGGTGAGCATGACCTACAGTGTGGACCGCGCCCGCGCGGATTGTGAAACGCCGACGTCAGGCTGAGCTTTGAGCGTGGCAGACTTGCCGACATGTCGAACCAACAGTGGAACAGCGGTCAGGGCTCGAACGAGTGGGCACCGCAGCAGCCGGCTCGGGAATGGGGCCAGGAGTCGGCCCAGGACTGGGGGCAGGCGCAGCCGCAGACTTCCGCGCAGGAATGGGGACAGGCACAGCCGCAGACCTCCGGCCAGGAATGGGGCCAACAGCCCCCGGCACAGGACTGGAGCCAGACCCAACAGCAGCCCGCCCACGACTGGGGCCAGGCCCAGCCCCAGACCTCTGCACAGGACTGGAGCCAGGCCCAGCAGCAGCCGACCCACGACTGGGGCCAGGCCCAGCCCCAGACCTCCGGCCAGGAATGGGGCCAACAGCCTCCGGCGCAGGACTGGAACCAGGCCCAACAGCCCGCCCACGACTGGGGCCAGGCACAGCCCCAGACCTCCGGCCAGGAATGGGGCCAACAAGCCCCCGCGCAGGACTGGAACCAGGCCCAGCCTTGGGGCCAGGCCCAGCCCCAGGCTCCCGGCCAGGACTGGAACCAGCAGCAGGGCTGGCAGGGTCAGCAGTTACCCGTCGCCCCGCAGCAGTTCCAGCAGCCCGTTGCACCCAAGGGCAGCCCGTTCGACTTCAGTTTCAAGATGCTGTCCCTGCCGGGTGCTGCCGGGCTGATCTTCACGCTGGGCGTCATCGCGATCGGCATCGAGTGGCTGTTCAGCTTCATCTATCTGCTCACGTCTGGTAGCGAGTTCTACTTCGCCAGGCTGCCGGCGATCCTGAACTCACTCTTCGGTGGGCTCGCCGGTGCGCTGTTCAAGATCCTGGTGCTGCGTGTGCTGATCGAGATCGGCATCGTCGGTTCGAGGCTCCTGAAGAAGGCCGAAGAGGAGCCGGAACCCAACGCCGAGGAGACGGCCGAAGAGGCCTGATCCCGCCCGACCGACCTGCGACGCGTCTCCGGGCTGGAGACGCGTCGTCTCCGGGCTCGGCGCAGGTCAGACTTTGAGCACTATCCCGGGTTCGTTTCCCGAAATGACGCCCAACTGCGGCGTGTCGCCGATCGACCCAGGAATAGTGCTCAACGGCACTCCTAACCCCAGCCGCCGACCGACCCAGCCGCCGCCCGCCCCAACCGGCGGCGCGGCTCAACCGAACGCCTGAGGCGTCAGTACAACAGGGCCATCGCCGGTTCGGCGAGGATCGAGCCGACGTCGTGCAGGAAGCGCGACCCCTGCTCGCCGTCGATGATCCGATGGTCGAACGCGACGGCCAACGTCGTGACCGACCTAGGCTCCACCCGCTCACTCGAACCCTCGCCGACGACCCACGGCCGACGCTGGATCGCGCCCATGCAGAAGATCGCCGACTCGTCGCCGTTGATGATCGGGGTGCCAGCGTCGATCCCGAACACGCCGACGTTCGTGACGGTGAAGGTGCCACGCGCATAGTCGCCCGGCTGCAGCTTCCCTTCCCGGGATACCTGAACCAGCCGGTTGATCGCCTGACACAACTCGAGCAGGCTGAGCCGCTGCGCCGCCTTGATGTTGGGCACCATCAGGCCACGCGGGGTGGCGGCCGCGATACCGAGGTTGACGTCGCGGTAGTAGACGATCTCCTGGCGCTCCTCGTCCCACGAGGTGTTCAGGTCGGGATTGCGGCCAAGCGCCAGGCAGATGGCCTTGGCGTAGATCAGCAGTGGCGACACCCGCAGCCCCGCGAACTCGCGGCGCTCCTTGAGCCGCTCGACGAACTCCATGGTTCCGGTCACGTCGATCGTGGTCCACTCGGTGACGTGCACGTGCGTCTTGACGGAGCGCACCATGTTCTCGGCCGTGAGTTTCCGCACGCCCTTGATCGGGATGCGACGCTCGGCTCGGCCCTCGAAAGGATCGAACCCACCGAGCCCCTCGGTCGGGCCGAAGCCGCCACCGAAGTTCGACCCGCTGAACGACGTCCCGGCGTGGCTGCGCGGTTCCTCACGCGGCCCGGTCGACGGCCCCGCCTGGAACGAGGCGTTGTCGTTGATGATCCGCCCCTCCCTCGGCTGCTCATCCAGGTAGCGGAACGCGGCCGCGGCCTCCACGTCCCTCCGCGTGATGGTGCCGTCAGGGCCGGTTCCCGATACGCCTGTCAGGTCGACGCCAAGGTCCTTGGCGTACTTGCGCACAGGCGGCTTCGCCTTGACCGACCCGGCTTCGGAGGCCAGCACCAGCTGAGACTCGGCCGGCGCGCGGCCAGGCGTCGGCAGCGGGTCGCCCTCGGGTTGGGCGTTCACGGTGGCGGCGGGTTGCACCTGGTCGGTGCGGCGCCCCGGTTCGTGCTGGGAATACGCGGCCGACAGCGCCTCCGACGCAGACGAGGACTCATCGGCCCCCCGGCCACGGCGACGGCGTCGCGTTGAGGTCGAATCGCTGGCGCCGTATCCCACCAGGTTCGGCGCCGCTTCTTCACCGTCCTCTTCACCGTCCTCGATCTCGACGATCGGTGAGCCGACCTCGACGGTGGTGCCTTCGGCCACCAGCAGCGCCGTCACGGTTCCAGCAAACGGCGACGGCAACTCGACCAGGGACTTGGCCGTCTCGATCTCGACGAGGACGTCATTGACCTCGATCGTCTGGCCCTCGGTGACCCGCCATGCGACGAGTTCGGCCTCGAGCAGACCCTCCCCCGGGTCGGGCAACAGGAACTGGCGCTTCACTTGAGCGCTCCCTTCATCGGCTGGCTCGGCTTCACAAGTGTCTCTCTCCTCAGTAGGCCAGCGACTGGTCGACAGCGTCGAGGATCCGGTCGACTGAGGGCAGGTACTCCTCCTCGACGCGGGCGGGCGGGTACGGCATGTCGTAGCCCGTCACCCGCATCACGGGCGATTCCATCACGTAGAACAGGTCCTCGTGCAGCTTCGCTGCTATTTCGGACCCGACCCCGAGCGTCTTCGGGGCCTCGTGGACGACGATCGCGCGCTTGGTGCGACGCACCGACGAGGTCACCGTCACCCAGTCGACCGGGCTGATCGTGCGCAGGTCGACCACCTCCAGCGAGGTGCCCTCCTCCTCGGCGACCGTGGCCGCGTCGAGGCACGTCTTGACCATCGGGCCGTAGCAGAGCAGCGTCGCGTCGGTGCCGTAGCGGGTGATCGAGGCCTGGTGCATCGGCTGTGGCTTGGCGGTGAAGTTGACCGCGCCCTTCCCGTGGTAGCGACGCTTCGGCTCGAGGAAGACGACCGGGTCGTCGGACTGGATGGCCTGCTGGATCATCCAGTAGGCGTCGTTCGGGTTCGAGCAGCTGACGACCTTCAGGCCGGGAGTGTGCGCGAAGTAGGCCTCGGGCGACTCGGAGTGGTGCTCGACCGCCCCGATGCCGCCGCCGAACGGGATCCGGATGACCATCGGCATCGGGTTCTGCCCACCGGTGCGCATGTGGAGCTTGGCTACCTGCGACACGATCTGCGCAAACCCTGGGAACACGAACCCGTCGAACTGGATCTCGACGACCGGGCGGTAGCCGCGCATGCACAGCCCCACGGCAGTGCCGATGATGCCCGACTCTGCCAGCGGCGAGTCGACGACCCGGTTCTCCCCGAACTCGGCCTGCAGACCCTCCGTGATCCGGAAGACGCCGCCGAGCTTGCCGATGTCTTCGCCTGCCAGGAGCACCTTCGGGTCGGCCTGCAGCGCGCGGCGCAGCCCCTTGTTGAGGGCCTTCGCCATCGTCAACGTCTCGCTCATGCGTCCTCCCCTGCGGCGTACTCGGCGTACTCCCGACGCTGGGCCTCGAGCGCGACGGTCGGCTCGGCGTAAACCGTCTCGAACAGTCGGTCCATGGTCACGTCCTCCAGTTCCGGGATCGCGGCGCGCACCTGCGCGCCCAATTCCTTCGCCTCGTCCTCAACCGCGGCGAGCCAGGCATCGTCGATCGCGTCGATGCGACGCAGGTAGCGGGTTAGCCGCAGGATCGGGTCGCGCCCGCGCCACGCCTCCTCATCGGATGATTCCCGGTACTTCGTCGGATCGTCCGAGGTGGTGTGGGCCCCCATCCGGTACGTGAAGGCCTCGATGAAGGCCGGACCCTCGCCCGAACGAGCGCGGTTCAACGCCCAGTCGGTGACGGCCTTGACGGCCAGCACATCGTTGCCGTCGACCTGGATACCCGGGAAGCCGAACCCTCTCGCGCGCTCGAACAGCGGGATGCGTGACTGCAGGGCGATGGGCTCTGAGATGGCCCACTGGTTGTTCTGACAGAAGAACACCACCGGCGCGTTGTAGGAGGCGGCGAAGACGTAGGCCTCGTTGACGTCACCCTGGCTGGCGGCACCGTCGCCGTGGTAGACGATGACGGCGGAGTTGGCCGCGTCGTCTTCGTTGCCGACCGCACCGTCGAGCTGCAGCCCCATGGCGTAGCCGGTGGCGTGCAGTGCCTGGCAGCCGATGACGATCTGGTAGTTCTTGAAGGTCTCGAGGCGCTCCCAGTCGCCACCGTTGGTCCCGCGGAAGAGACCCAGCAGGTTCGTCAAGGGAACGCCCAGCACCATCGCGACGGCGTGCTCACGATAGGAGGGGAAGACGACGTCACCCTCACGAAGCGACCTTCCTGACCCCACCTGCGCTGCCTCCTGCCCCAGCAGCGGCGTCCACAGGCCGAGTTCGCCGTGCCGCTGGAGGGCGGTGGCCTCGGCGTCGAAACGCCTGGCGAGGATCATGTCACGCAGGTAGCCGACGAGGTCGTCGGCGCTTCCCGTGAACTCGAACTCCTCGTGTCGGACCAGGTCCCCCTCCGGTGTGAGGAGCTGGACCATGTCGTGGCTCTGACCGCGCACGCGGACCCCTTTCGACAAACCTACGAAACCGTAACTTACGCCAGCGTAGCTTACGGTCCGATCCCGAATCGCCACCCGACCCACCGAAGGTTGGGCGGACCGATTGTGGGAAACCGACAACTGGGACGGCATCGCTTAGGCGAGGATCGTCCGGCGGACGGGGCTTGTGGGATCCCCGTCACCAGCGATCTTCGCACGTCACCGGCGATCTTCACGCGATACCAGCGACATCCCCCGATACCAGCCGTATTTCGCTGGTGTCGAGGGATTTTCCTGGCGCAAGCGGAGTTATCCCTAGTGACGCGGATCTCACTGGAAAACGCGGTCTCCTGGTGGCCCGAACACCCCATAGCCACACCGCCAGCAAATCCTTAGCAACTCTCAGGTGACGATCAGGTGAATTGGCCCATTCCGGCTTGCCAGAGCCCTATCTTCCCTAGAGTGTTGACACGCACCGGCGGCCTCCATCGCCCCGGCATTCCCGACGGAACCAGAATCGGAGAGAGATGATCACCCAGACCAAGCGGGCGACGGCGACTCTCGCCGCCACCGCGCTGGTGGCAAGCGGCTTGACCTTCGCCACCGTCACCACCCCAATCGCCAACGCCGACGTCAAAGAGTGCGTCTCAGGCAACCCGACCGAGACGGTCAGCGTCTTCGGCTTCAACGACTTCCACGGGAGGGTCTTCGACGATTCGAAGCCCGTCACCGACAAGACGGCCTTTCTCGCCGGGCGCCTGTTCACCCCGGTCGAGCAGGCCCGCGTCGCGCAGGGCGACGACAACGTCCTGCTCATCTCTTCCGGCGACAACATCGGCGCGTCGACGTTCGTGTCGATGATCAACGACGACCTTCCCACGCTCGACATCCTCAACGCCGCGGGCGTGGACGTCTCGACCGTCGGCAACCACGAGTTCGACAAGGGATGGAGCGATCTCTCGGGCCGCGTGGACGCCGCCTCGGACTTCCCTTACCTCGGCGCCAACGTCTATGAGACCGGGACGACGAACGTGCCGGGGCCGCTTGAGGAGTATCAGCTCTACGAGCGGGGCGGCGTCACCATCGCCGTCGTCGGCGTGGTGACCGCCGACGTTCCTTCACTGGTGTCGCCCGCGGGGATCGCTGGCCTCACCTTCGGCGATCCCGCCGAGGCCATCAACCGCGTAACCGCTCAACTGCTGGACGGCAACCCCGCCAACGACGAGGCCGACGTCGTCATCGCCTCGTTCCATGAGGGTGCCGCGAACCAGAACCTGACGGCGGAGCAGAACGCCGCCGACAGCGCCGCCTTCGACCAGATCTACCGTGACGTCGACCCGCGGGTCTCCGCGATCTTCAACGGACACACCCATCAGCGCTACGTCTACACCTCGACGAGCGGCGTGCCGATCATCCAGACGGGCTCATACGCCGCCAACATGGGCAAGCTCGACCTTGTCGTCGACACCACCACCAAGGGCGTCTGCTCCACGACCCCGACGGTTACCGCGGCGCCTGCGACGCCTGACGAGTCGTTGCCCGCAATCGTCGAGATCAACGAGCTCGCCGCCGCGGCCGCGGGCGTCGCGGACGAACTCGGTCGCGAGGTTATCGGCGACGCAACCGAGGCGATCTCCACCCCCGGCACCGGAGGCTCGGGGACCCGTGACCACGAGTCCCCGATGAGCAACGCCGTCGCAGAGATGTTCTTCGACACGCTCAGCAACGGCGACGCCGAGTTCATCGGCCTGCAGAACCCCGGCGGTACCCGCGACAGCTTCAACGCCGGAGACATCACGTTCCGTGAGGCGGCCATGACGCTGCCCTTCGCGAACTCGCTCTTCACCACGCAGATCACGGGCGCACAGCTGAAGACCGTGCTCGAGCAGCAGTGGCAGCGCGACGCCAACGGCGGGGTGCCGTCAAGGGCCTTCCTCGCGCTGGGCACCTCCAAGAACCTGACCTACACCTATGACGAGTCCCTGGCCGAGGGCTCGCGGATCACGTCGATCTCGATGAACGGCAAGCCGATCGACCCGACCAAGACATACACGGTCGGTTCGGGTTCGTTCCTGATCGCCGGCGGCGACAACTTCTGGGAACTCGCCAAGGGCACCAACACCCGGGACACCGGGCGGGCCGACCTCGAGGCATGGGTCGACTGGGTGCGTTCCGAGAGCCCGCTTAGCCCCGACTACTCAAAGAGGGGCGTCTCCGCCAAGCTCGCCACCGGAACCCTCGTCGAGGGCGGGGACGACCTGGACTTCAGCTTCGGCAAGCCGCTCGACGGCGGCGTCGCACCCCAGACGCTCGACATGTACCTGCAACCGGGCGAGAAGGTGACCCCACCGCTGGCCAATCGGCAGGTCAGGGCCTTCATCGGCAACGCGCAGGTAGGTTCGGGAACCGTCAGCAACGGAGTCGGCAGCGTGTCGGTGTGGCTGCCGGACGGCACCAGCCTCCAGAGCGGCGACTACACGCTCCGCTTCCAGGTGCTGGATTCCGGCACCAACATCTACGTACCCGTCAAGGTCGAGACCAAGGCGAAGCCGACCCCCACCCCGACGGCGAAGCCGACACAGCGTCCCGACTCGCTCTACACGACGCCGGGCGTGCACCGCGTAAACGGCCGCCTATGGGTGACGACCTGCGAGCCCTACTCGAAGACCGAGCGCTGCACCACCGAGATCTGGGCCACCCAGATCCGCATCGTGAACGGCAAATACAAGCAGGTCAACGACTTCGTGTTCAACAACATGACGTACCTGCCGTCGGCTAGGTCGCTGTGGAAGGACAACCCACTGGGCACCCCCGGTGACCACGTCGTCAACGGTCGCCAGTGGCGCACCGAATGCGATACGGCCCTGACCGGCCGCAACGCCTGCCGCAGTTCGATCAAGGCTTCGGTGATCGAAAGGGCCCCCGGCGGTGGGTTCCGGGTCGTGAACAAGTACGTGTTGAACAACATCGTGATGTTCTCCTGACTCACGACAGGTGACGAGGGGCCGGGTGCTTTCGGGCGCCCGGCCCCTCTGCATGTCGCCTGCCCAACCCCGGAGGATCGACGGCCCGACCTCGGACGGCCCTCCGCCCAACCTCGGAAAATCGACCACTGGCCGATTCTCATCCGTCTGGCCGCGAGAATGGGCCACCACCCACCCCCAGAGGAGACACCAACG
>NZ_FQZG01000138.1 GCF_900141915.1 Tessaracoccus bendigoensis DSM 12906
GCGGTGGAGGTGTCCTTCGGGGTCTTCGCTGTTGGCGGCGAGGGGGTCGGCCTGGCTCAGCCCGGGCCGCGCGAGCGTCGCTCGGAGCCAGAGCGACTCCAGCTGCGCTGTGAGGGCGACGGTCTGCCTCTGCCGGGCGCGGTGCTGAGCGCGACGGACGGCAGGCTGGATCGCGAACCCGGCACAGAGGAACACGAAGGTCAGGACGGAGAGCGGATCGTAGGCGGACTGGATAGTGTGCATGAGGTCGAGGTGGCCCGTGGCGTGGGCAACGTCCATGACGATCACGGCGAGGCAGAGCGCGACGCCGAACGCCGACCCCAGGCTCAACAGTGCCGCGGGGAGGTGCTGGATGCCGGTGTTGTGCCGGTACTGCCTTATGGCGAGGACGAGCATCGCCACGACAATGACGAGGCAGTAGGTGAAGTTGATGATCGAGTAGACCGCTGTTGCTGGCTGTGCGCCGAGGTCGATCATGAATCGTGTTGTGGTGGTGCCGCGGTCGATGAGCAGGAACGATGCGGTGATCGCGAGCAGCGCGACGAGCAGGACGGGGATGCTGACGGCGGCTCGGACGAGCCTGGGCCGGTACTCGCCGGTCTTCATGACGCCGCGGCCGAGGAAGAACAGCCCGGTCATCAGGAGCGCGTCCGCGATCAGGGTGGCGAGGTTGGTGCCACCGAGCAGTCGATCGACGGCGCTGTAGGCGGCATCCACGTTGAGCGTCATCGCGATGGCGATGGTGAGGGCGGCGTAGGTGATGCTTCGGTCGGTGCGTTTGCGTCGGAAGATGAGCAGGCTCGCCACGAGCGCCCACATGAGCGTTGCGACGAGCGTCTGGATCATCCGAATATCTCCGAGTATCTGGACTCTGCGAACACCGACCCTCGGATGCCGGCGGCGAGCCGGTCGGCGAGGGACTCGGCGGCGATCTCGGTTTCGCTGTCGAGGTCTTGCCGCCTGAGCAGGCGACCTCTGGTGTACGGCGGGATGTTGGGCAGCAGTACCTCCCCGACTGCACAGCCGTCGCCTTCGCCGTGGCCAAGGATCATGTGGGCGAGCTCGTGGAGCACGAACTGCTGGCGATGCAGCGCGGAGTCGCTGCGGGCGTGAAGCACGACGTCTTCGGCATCGGTGGAGAGCCAGAGCGCGCAGAGGCCGTCGTGGGTGTCGAGGTCTGCGAGTTCGACGACGCGGAGCCTACGGTGCCGCCGGTCTTGGACGGTGTGGAGGAGATCGTCAAGGGCGAAGGTATTGCCGAGCTCAAGGCCCGCGACGGCCGCCGATACGGTCTGTTCGATCTTCACGGTTCGCCCCTTCTCTGTAGGGAGCAGGGACCGGTGGCGGCTCCATCGTGCGGTACCGGTCAGTGCTCGGGCATGTGTGTCATTTCCTCGTCCAGGAACTTGGTGATGGCGTGGAGTGCTTTCGGCGAGATATCGCCGAGGGTGCGGGCAGCGTAGGACTTCACCTTCGCGGCACGCATGGACCGAACCAGGTCGAGCTGCGCAGAGACCTTCTCGGGAGTGGCAGCACCGTCCTCGCCGAGCAGGAACGCGGCGTCCACGTCGAAGAACTCCGCGAGCCCTTCGAAGACGGCGGGGTCTTGGACGTAGCGGTGGCCGTTGACCATGTACGTCCAGCGCGACCGCGACAGGTTGGTGCCTCGTTCTTGGAGGTAGCCGGCGATCTGCGAGTAGGTCGGCTCCGTGCCGGACTCGGCGACGGCGACATCCATCAGGAGCCGCAGACGTTTGGCGAGGTCTTCGGCCGCAGCCTGGCTCTCGTCTTCGGTCATGACGGTGACCCCCTTCCCTTCGCAACGGGCAAGGCATCGATGTAGTCCACCCAGAAGGTGGTTGTGCATGCTCAAACCGTACTCGTTGAGCATGCACAAATCAAGGCTTGCGCATGCTCAACGGTCAGTGTTAGAACAGGACTCCGGGGCATTTTGAGCATGCTCAATGTTGCGTCCCGGTCTCGGCTCGGGCTGCCTCAAGGAGGTGAACGATGTCCAGCTCACGGTCTGGGCGCGGGTGTTCGCGCCTACCTGCCAGGTGTACCGCCGCGCGCAGCCGCGTCGCGGCCCGCCGAAGAGGAGGCCGGAGCATGGCATCGAACGAGGACGCCCGCGCGGCGCGAGAGGCGAAGCTCGACGAGCTGCACGAGAAGCTGACCGGCGCGGTCGAGTCGCTGGTCTCGGGTGACGACTGGCGCCAGGCGCTCGCCTTCGCGGCGCGGTTCCGGTCGCGGTCGTTCAACAACACGATGCTGATCTGGGTGCAGCACGAAGCCGCGTTCGAGGCAGGCCGCGTGCCCGAACCCTTCCCCACCCTGGTTGCCGGGTACCGGCAGTGGCAGGGGCTCGGTCGGCAGGTGATGAAGGGCCAGCCGGGCTACATGATCTTCGCGCCCGTGACGGGCCGGTTCGCCACCGCGACCCCTGCCGATGCGGGCTCGTGGCGGCGGCTCGGGCCGAGGGAGACGCCGAAGGCCGGCGAGGTGGTGCGCTCGCGGATGGTCGGAGCCCGGCCGGCCTACGTGTGGGATGCCTCCCAGACCGACGGAGAACCATTGCCAGTTCCGCCCGCTCCGACGCT
>NZ_FQZG01000066.1 GCF_900141915.1 Tessaracoccus bendigoensis DSM 12906
TGACCAGCCATTCCGCAGGTATCGACGGCATATCCCTGGTGACGCGCACCCGGCCAACGACCAGGTGCCGCCACGGCGCCGAGAGGAGCATCCAAGGTCTACTGGAAGGCGCGTTGCGCATCTTCGGAGACACACCGATCGCGCCGCTGGGTCCGGTCGAATGCAAGGACCTTCTCCTACTGCAAAGCGACGGACTCGTCGTGGCGGATGTGGGCCGGGCCGCAAACCGTAGTCGGGCGATGCGCTGGGTGTGTCGGTACCCGCCGGCCGCACGGCGGCGCCAGGGCTCACTCGGCTCCGTCGGACCGGCTCACTCGGCTCCGTCGGACCGGCTCACTCGGCAGCGGACTACTGGCTCAGTGCTGAGCGGAACACTGGCTCCCAGCAAGCGCGATATCCAGGGAGCGGCGAGGTGACAGCGCCGATACAGCGCCGAGACCGAAGTGAAGTCGGCCGCCGACGGTGCTCCAACGCTGGGGCCAACCCTGTGTGCCTTCGCAAACATGCCCGAAGGAAGAACAATCATCCTCGGGCTCGATGAAGCGGCAGGTTTCGTGCCAGTGGATGTGACGAGAGTCGCAGCCCTCGAACAGGCGGTCTCTGATCAGGCGAGAACCAGCGTCGTCCCGTCCCTGCGGTGCGAGTTCCAGACTTTTCGGGTGTCGGGCAAGCCCGTGCTCGTCGTCGAGGTGGCGGGCCCGTGGTGATGTCGTGATGATCGGCTCCCA
Organism: Tessaracoccus bendigoensis DSM 12906; assembly: GCF_900141915.1. GTDB lineage: Bacteria > Actinomycetota > Actinomycetes > Propionibacteriales > Propionibacteriaceae > Arachnia > Arachnia bendigoensis. The sequence goes on from NZ_FQZG01000066.1 coordinate 729, forward strand.
GGGTGTACGCGATACGCGCTATCAGCGCTCGCGTGGTGTCCACTAGCCAAAGACGTCCCGGCTAGGCGGGAAGCACGTAGAAGTACATCAAGAGGTAGTGCAGGAACGCCGCAACGGCCACGAGTACGTGCCAGATCTCGTGAAAGCCGAACTTCCCGGGCCATGGGTTGGGCCGTTCGATCACGTAGATCACGAAGCCCGCGCTGTAAACCAGGCCACCCGCGGCCAGTAGGACCAGTGCCATCGCCGGAAGCGAGACGCCCGCACCCATCAGCACGACGCTCATCCAGCCGAGCGTGATGTAGAGCGTGTTGGTGATGTACTTCGGGATTCGTCGCCACACTGAGCGCAGCACGATCCCCAGGATCGCGACGACCCACACCGCGCCGAACACGGCCCATCCGTACACATTGCGAAAGAGCACCAGCACGAGAGGAGTGACCGTGCCTGCGATCAGGGTGAAGACCGACGCGTAGTCGAGCGTCCGCAGCGCTTCATTCACCCGCGGGCCGCGGTCCAGTCCGTGATGGAGGGTGCTCGCCGCGAAGAGCGTCATGAGGGACAGCCCGTAGACGCTGAACCCGACGATCTTCCACGGGTCTCCCTGAGCGATGGCCTGGGAGACGAGCAGGACGGTCCCCAGGACGGAGAAGCAGAAGGCCACCAGGTGCGAGAGGGTGTTGAACCGCTCGTCGGTCACATGGATGCTGCCGTCCCTGCTCCGGATGGTGCTGTTCACAAGCCGCCTTCCGCCGTGTGACTTGTAGGTGAGGGAGGTACCCGCCTCGGGACGGAGTTTACCCGGGCGAAACTGTCGTACCCGCTCCCTAACGTGGGCTTCAGGAGTCGACACCAAGGCCAGCCCACGGACGGTGGCAGGTCCTCATGGACGACGTGATCGATCTGGACGCCACGGTGGAGGCATCGTGGGGCAGGTTCGAGCAGGACTACGCAGCCGCGGCGCGGGAGTTGCGGTCAGGGCAGTACCTGGTGGCAAGTATCGATGACGGCCTCGCGGGTGGAGAATTCTCGGTCGGCGGCCAGGCTCGCTGCGCGTGACCTTGCCCCGGCTCGCCAACGGCATCCCACGCCAGGGCCCGGGCTTATGCGCGTGCGGTAAACGAACGTTCCGAAAGCGCGTACACTTTGATCGTAACGAGGAGGTTGCGTGATGAGTACGGCGATGGCACCCCAGACCTACGTCCCTGAACAGAGCGAAGAACTGGCACAGGTTCACCGTTTCATCGAGGCCCATGCTGAAGGGCGGGGAGCGGTACCGCCCGCCAGGTTTCTGCTGATCGGAGGCGGCGAGGGGGAGCAGATCGAGTTGCCCGAGTACCTCTACGGGATTCTTGTGCAAGTAGTGGGCGCACTCGCCGCCGGTAAGGCGGTGACCGTGACACCCACGGAGCCTCAACTGACCACCCAGCAGGCGGCGGACCTGCTGGGTGTGTCGCGGCCGACTGTGGTCCGGATGATCGACTCCGGCGAACTCCGCGCCGAGCGGAACGGGTCGCGCCGGCGGCTCCTTCTGAGTGATGTCCTCGAGTATCGCGAGCGCCGCCGCCAGCGTCAGTACGCGATGCTCGAGGCCACGGCGGTCGATTTCGACGACGAGGACGACCCGGCGGACGTCATCGCCCAGCTGCGAGCCGCACGGCAGTCACTCGCCGGACAAGGAAAGCGTTGACCTGGAGGATTGGAGACGCCGTGGATCTCATGCTTGAAGCCAGCGCCGCCGATAACGGGCCTTCTCGCACGCCGCGGCGGATACGCAGGCACATGCGGGCAGACTAGGGCACATGCTCGAAGACGACCTCGAACTCCTCGCCCACGACTACCTGGGTGAGCTCGGCTGGCGGCCGGTCCACGGCTCCGACCTCAACGGCCGCCGCGCCTCGGCCGCCGACCCCGTGCTCGTCGTCGACTTCCGGGCGGCCCTGGCCCGGCTCAACCCAGCCGTGCCGGCAGCCCTGCTCGACCAGGCCGTCACCGAGATCCTCGCACCCACCTCGCAGGACGCGGCCGCCGAGAACCTGCGACTGCACGAACTGATGGTCCACGGCTACCGCGGGGTCAGCTGGCTGGAGCCCGACGGCACCGAACGCACCCCGACGCTGCGCCTGATCGACGCCGACCCGTCGGCCAACGACTGGCTCGCCGCCCGGCAGGTGATCGTCCGCGACCGCGACGCCCACCGCCGATTCGACCTCGTGCTCTACTGCAACGGCCTGCCCGTCGGCGTAGTGGAACTGAAAAACGCCGGCGACCCGGCCGCCACCGTCGACACCGCGCACGCCCAACTGGCCACCTACCTGCGCGAGTTCCCGATGGCGTTTCGGGCCTGCGTCCTCACGTTGATCAGCGACGGGGTGGTGGCCAAGTACGGCAATCCGTTCGCCCCGCTGAACCACTACGCACAGTGGAATGTTGACGACGACGGCCTCCCGCTAACCGACCAGGCCCCGGCGCTCGAGTCGCTGCTCGACGGCGTCGCGAACCTTGAACGCTTCATCCAGTTGATGCGAGGCTTCACCGCGTTTGCCGAGGGGGAGGGCGGCATCCTCAAGCGCACGGCCAAGCCACACCAGTACTTCGCCGTCACCAAGGCTGTCGGACGCACCGTCCAGGCGGTCGAAAGCGACGGCAAGGCCGGCGTCGTGTGGCACACGCAGGGCTCGGGCAAGTCGCTGGAGATGGAGTTCTACACCAACCTCCTCCTGCGCACCCCTCGACTGCAGAACCCCACGGTCGTCGTGGTGACCGACCGCACCGAGCTCGACGGCCAACTCTTCGACGGGTTCGCCGCCTCGAAGCTGTTCCCGGAAAAGCCCGTCCAGGTACACACCCGGGAAGGCCTCCGGGTCGCCCTGAGCGAGCGCAACACCGGCGGAATCCTGTTCACCACGCTGCAGAAGTTCGGTCGCACCCGGCAGGAGCGGGAGTCGGGCCGGGAACACCCACTGCTTTCGGGGCGGCGCAACATCGTGGTCATGGTCGACGAGGCGCACCGCAGCCACTACGACGACCTCGACGGCTACGCCCGCCACCTGGCCGATGCGCTGCCCAACGCGACCCTGATCGCCTTCACCGGCACCCCGATCAGCTTCACCGACCGCAACACCCGCGAGGTGTTCGGCGACTACATCGACATCTACGACCTGACCCGCGCCGTTGCCGACGGCGCGACCGTACCCGTCTACTTCGAGCCGCGCCTGGTCACCGTAGGTTTCGACGACGGCGTCACGTCCGAACAACTCGACGACGCCGCCGACGAACTCACCCGCGACCTGGACGAGACCGAACGCGAACGGGTCGAGCGCTCCGTCGCCGTCATCAACTCCATCTATGGCGCGCCCGAGAGGTTGCGCACCCTGGCCGCCGACATCGTCGAACACTGGGAGAAGCGCCGAGCTCGTGTCTTCGAGGAGATCGAGGGGCCGGGCAAGGGGATGATCGTGTGCGCCACCCGCGAGATCGCCGCGAATCTGTACCGGGAGATCGTAGAGCTTCGGCCAGGCTGGCACTCCGACGCCATCGACGCCGGGCGCATCAAGGTGGTCTACTCCGGCACCGCCTCCGACCAGCCGCCGGTCAGCGACCACGTCAGACGCGAGTCGGAGAACAAGGTGATCAAGAAGCGGCTCGCCACGGCCGAGGATCCGCTGGAGCTGGTCATCGTCAAGGACATGATGCTCACCGGCTACGACTCGCCGCCGCTGCACACCCTTTACCTCGACCGCCCGCTGAAGGGCGCGCTGCTCATGCAGACGCTCGCCCGGGTCAACCGGACGTTCCGAGGCAAGTCCGCCGGGCTGCTGGTGGCCTACGCGCCGCTGACGGACAACCTGGCCCACGCGCTGGCCGAGTACACCCTCTCCGACCAGCGTGAACGCCCGATGGGGCGAGACGTCGGTGAGGCCGTCGAACTGGCGCGGGCGCTGGTGGAGCAGATTCGCGACCTCATCCGCCCGGTCGACTGGCGCTCCAAGCTCGGCACCGCGCGGGGCTGGATGGACGCCGCCCGCCTCGTCACCGGCTGGCTCCGGGACCCGCGGAACCCGGGCAACCGGGTCGCGGAGGGGCACGCGACGCTGACAGACAGGTACCGGCACCTCACCACGCAGCTCGGCCGCGCGTGGGCGCTGTCGGCCGGAGCCGACAACCTCGCCGATGTCGCCGACGAGGTTCGCTTCTACATTGAGGTGCGCGCCTGGGTAGCCAAGCTCGACGCCGCAGAGCGGGAGGCGAGCGGCCGTCCGGTGCCGGAAGAGGTCGCCCGCGCGCTGCTCGCCGTCGTCGAGGACTCAACAGATTCGCGCGACGTGATCGACATCTACGAGATGGCGCAGATCAGCCCGCCCGACTTCGACCACCTGACGCCGTCGGCGCTGAAGGAGGCGCAGGCGGCAGAGAACCCGCAACTGGCGATCGAAGCGCTCCGGGCGGCGTTGCTGTTGGAGGCTGCGCGGGTCTCCGGCCGCAACCTGCTGCGCCAGCAGACGTTCGGCGACCGGGTCGCCGACGTCATCAACCGCTACACCAACGGCCAGCTCACCTCGGCGGAAGTGCTGCTGGAGCTCTGGCGGACGGCGGAGGAGATCGCCGACGAGGCGCGCCGAGGCGAGCGGTTCGACCCGCCGCTCGGCCTGGACGAACTGGCGGTCTACGACGCCGTCGCAAACAACGAATCAGCCATGGAGGTGCTCGGCCAACCGGTGCTCGGGCAGATCGCACGCGAGCTGGTCGAGCTGCTGCGGCGCGACGCGAAGACCGACTGGACGGTGCGCGATGACGTGCGCGCCGCGATCCGGGCGAAGATCAAGCGACTGCTGCGGAAGTACAAGTATCCGCCGGACCGCTCGGAGGAGGCGGTGAAGCTGGTGGTCCAGCAGATGGAGGTGCTGTCGCGAGGGTAGCCAGCAGCCATCCAATCCCGGCCACGCCCCCGGAACAGCACCTTCATTACTTGCCGCTGTAGACGGGGAATGCGCTGCTTTCGCCGTACTCCTTGGCCTGCAGGTCTCGAAGTGCCACCATGTCGGCGTCGGAGATGACGAAGTCGACCGCCGCGTTGCTGCGCATGTGCTCCGGGTTCGCGGTCTTCGGCAGCGAGACGGTGCCGAGCTGCAAGGTGTAGCGGATGCACAGCTGAGGCACCGTGACGCCGTAGCGCCCCGCCATGGCCTGGACCTCGGGGTTGCCCAAGATCTCACCGTGGGCGATGGGCGAGTAGGCCTCGATCAGGATGTCCCTCTCCTGGCAGTAGGCGATCAGTTCGCTCGGGGTGTTGCCCGCGTGGACCAAGATCTGGTTGACGTGCGGCGTGACCGTGGCGGTGGACGCGATGTCCTCGAGGTCGGACTGCAGGAAGTTGGACACGCCGATGGCGCGGAGCTTGCCCGCCCGGTAGGCGTCCTCCAGCGCCCGCCAAGCCTCCCGGTTGCCCTCGGCGTAGTTGCCGCCGCGGAAGTCGCCCCAGGGCTGCGGCGCGTGAATCAGCATCAGGTCGATGTGGTCAAGGCCGAGCTTCGCGAGCGAGCCGCCGATAGCGGCCGTCGCGCCGTCGTAGTCCTTGATCTCTGCCGCCAGTTTCGTGGAGACGAACAGTTCGTCGCGTGCGACCCCGGAGGTGCGCACCCCCTCTCCGACCCCGCGCTCGTTGCCATAGGCCTGGGCGGTGTCGATGTTGCGGTAGCCGAGCCCGATGGCCGCCTTGACGGCGTCGGCGGCAGCGTCGTCGTCGATGAACCAGGTGCCCAACCCCAGCTTGGGGATGGTCACGCCGTTCGACAGGGTGTAGGTCTCGTTGAGGATCACGCGTTTTCTCCTTGGACGATCAGGTTGTTGTAGTGCTCGTCGTCGACGGCGTCGAACCACTCGGTGCTGGTGTTTGTGCCCGGCACCTCGATGGCGATGTGGGTGAACCACGAGTCGGCCTTCGCGCCGTGCCAGTGCTTCTGGCCGGCCGGGATCACGACGATGCTCCCGGGCGTGAGGCTGACCGGGGCCTCGCCCTCGGCCTGGTACCAGCCGCTGCCCGCGGTGGCGAGCAGGATCTGGCCGCCTCCGGTGCTGGCCTGGTGGATGTGCCAGTTGTTGCGGCATCCGGGCTCGAAGGTGACGTTGCCGATCACGACGCCCTTCGTGGTGAGCATGTTCAGGTAGCTCTGCCCGACGAAGTACTGCCCGAAGGCGTCGTTCTTCTCCCCCCGTGGAAAGATCGGGTTGATGTCCATCCCACTCATTTCGCTTCTCCTCTTGTGGACCGGAGGCAGGTGCGGATCGCACGTCTCTCCTGCAACCATGTTGCCCCCCTCGTGCGGGCGGCAATAGGGGAGGGAATCTTCCTGGGAGGCTTTTCTCCCCCTCACGTGCCGCATCCCAGGTGGAACACTGGTCGCCATGAGTCGCGACACATTGATGAACGAACTCGGGAGCTTCCTCAAGACGTGCCGCAGTGGCCTCACGCCCCGCCGGGCCGGGCTACCCGAATCCGGCGGGCAGCGTCGGGTCGCCGGGCTGCGTCGGGAGGAGGTGGCACAACTCGCCTCGCAGGACGCGAAACCGGGCGGCCCCACCCATGACGCGCTGTGCGTGCTCGGAGCCCAGGTCGCGGAAGCCCTGGGATGAGCGGCGACGGCCGGTTGAGTACCGACTCTCGACCGCTTGGGAAGGTGTCATGACGGTGAATCAGCCAGAGAGCATCGGGGTGCGGGGCGCCCGAGTCCACAACCTGCGCGACATCGACGTCGATGTGCCACTTCGGAAGCTGGTCGGGATCGCCGGGGTTTCCGGGTCGGGCAAGTCGTCGCTGGCGCTCGGCGTGCTCTACGCGGAGGGGTCGCGCCGCTACATCGAGGCGCTGTCGACCTACACGCGTCGACGGATGGCGCAGAGCCCCAGGGCGGCGGTCGACTCGGTCACCCACGTCCCCGCCGCCCTGGCGTTGCGGCAGCGGCCGGGGGTGCCAGGCGTGCGCTCCACGTTCGGCACCTCCACCGAGCTGCTCAACGTCTTGCGCCTGATGTTCTCCCGGCTCGCCTCGCACGAGTGCCCCAACGGGCACCGGGTCCCGCCGACGATCGACGTGGCCGCCGAGGTCGCTTTCGACTGCCCGGTGTGCGGCGCGCGCGTGGTCCCGCCCAGCGCCGAGGACCTGTCCTTCAACTCCGTCGGCGCCTGCCCCACCTGCACCGGGACCGGCGTCACCCGCGTCGTCGACGATGCCACGCTGGTGCCCGACCCCGGAAAGAGCCTCGACGACGGCGCCGTCGCACCCTGGCAGATGTTCGGGTTCAACGTGCAGCCCGACATCGCCCGCGAGTTCGGGGTGCGCACCGACGTGCCATGGCGGGACCTGACCGACGATGAGCGCCAGCTAGTGTTCGCCGGGCCTGCGGAGAAGAAGCACATCACCGTCACGAGCCGGAAGGGGATCCACGAGCTCGACTTCACCTTCCGCAACGCCCGGCTGACGGTCACCGAGGAACTCAAGCGGGCCGACACCGAGAAGCGGCTGTCAAGGGTCAGCCGGTTCCTTCGCGAGGGCACGTGCCCCGACTGCCAGGGCAGTCGGCTGGGCCCGGTCGCGCTCAGGCCCCACATCGGAGAGCTGAACCTGGCGGAGGTCACCGCCAAGACCCTCGACGACGTGCTCGCCTGGGCGCCGAGCGTCCCGGTCGGCCTCCCGGCCGAACTGCAGGAGCTGGCCCGGACCCTGGTCGACACCCTCCAAGAGATGGCGCGCCGCCTCGTCGAACTCGGGCTCGGCTACCTGGCGCTCGACAGGGCAGGGTCGACGCTGTCCACCGGTGAGCGGCAACGCGCCCAACTCGCCCGGGCCGTCCGCAACCGCACCACCGGCGTCCTCTACGTCCTGGACGAACCCTCGATCGGCCTGCACCCGGCCAACGTCGACGGCCTGCTCGGAGTGATGCGCGACCTGCTCGCCGACGGCAACTCCGTGGTCTTCGTCGACCACGACGTGCAGTTGCTGCGCCGCGCCGACGCTCTGATCGAGATCGGCCCGGGCGCAGGCACCGACGGCGGCACCGTCGTCGCCCAGGGCACGCCCGAAGCGATCGCCGCCGCGCCCGGCACCCTGCTCGGCGGTTTCCTGACGGGGGAGGAGCCTGTCGTCGTCCGCCAGGTCGCAGAGCCCGCGGAGATCTTTGCCCATGGGGCGATCCACCTTGTCACCGGCGCAATCCACACGGTGCGGCCGCTTGAGGTCGACATCCCGCTCGGCCGGCTCACCGCCGTGACCGGGGTGTCCGGATCGGGCAAGACGACGCTCATCCTCGAATCGCTGGTCCCTGCGCTGCAGGCGGGTCCCGGCTCCGCGCGGCTTCCGGGTCACGTGCGCGAGCTGCGCGCACCGGTCGGGATCAAGGCCCAGGTGGTCGACGCGACCCCCATCGGGATCAACGTCCGTTCCACCGTCGCGACCTACTCAAAGGTGATGGACGAGCTTCGCAAGGCCTATGCCGACCTACCGGAGGCGCGGGCGGACGGCTTGGGTGCCTCGGACTTCTCCTACAACACCGGCTCGTTGGCCTGCCCGCGCTGCGCGGGAACCGGGGAGGTGTCCCTGGACGTGCAGTTTCTCCCCGACGTCGACATCGTCTGCCCCGACTGCGCCGGGAGCCGGTTCGCTCCCCGCGCGGAGGACTACCTTCGAGACGGAATCTCGCTGCCCGGCCTGCTGCGGTGCACTGTACGTGAGGCGTTGGAGCACACCTCCGACCTGCCGCTGGTGAAACGGCGGCTGCGAGGCCTGGCCGAGCTGGGGCTCGGCTACCTGACGCTGGGTGAGGCGACGCCGTCGCTGTCTGGTGGTGAGGCGCAACGCCTGAAGCTGGTCAGCCAACTGCACCGGGATCAGCACAACGCGGTGTTCGTGCTAGACGAGCCGAGCGTCGGGCTGCATCCGCTCGACGTGCGCACGCTGCTCGACGTGCTGCAGCGGCTCACTGATCGGGGCGCCACCGTCGTGGTGATCGAGCACGACCTGGACCTGATCGCCAATGCCGACCACGTCATCGACATGGGGCCGGGTGGCGGGCAGGACGGTGGCCGGATCGTCGCAACCGGGACGCCGGGCGAGGTCGCGCGGGTCGGCGCCTCCATCACCGCCGGCTACCTGGCCCGCCACCTGGGCCCCGCTGCCAGGGATGTTTTCATCCCCTGACGCCGTGCCGCCTCGCGCGGAATGATGACGGGGGACAGACCACGCGTCGACAGAAGGAGAGCGACCCATGTCGCAGAATCAGGATTCTGAAATCACCGATCCGGAGTTGGTTGAGTACTTCGGCAACTTCGCCGACGGCGAGACCATCGCCGACGCGACGGCGCTGGCCGAAAGTCTCGACGCGCGCACCCGGGCGTTGGTACGGCTCGGGGCGACGCTGGCCGTCGGCGGACTGGGTCAGTTCCGGGCCTTGGCCTCCGGTGCGATCCAGGCCGGAGAGATCGGCCCGGTGGAGTTGAAGGAGGTCGTCTATCAGGGGGTCGCCTACGCGGGAATGGCTCGCGCGCACGACTTCCTGCTCGTCGTCAACGAGATCCTGACCGACGCCGGGGTCGAGCTGCCGCTTCCCGGGCAGTCGGGCTGCACGCCGGAGACGCGCTTCGAGTACGGCAAGTCGGTGCAGGCCAGGATCGTCGGCGGGCGCGATGCCGTCGATAAGCGGATCGCTGACGCGCCTGCCGATGAGGCGCACTTCCAGCGGTACCTGGCGGAGAACTGCTTCGGCGACACCGTCGGGCGTGGTGGCCTGGACATGTCGACCCGTGAGCTGGTCACGTTCGCGATGCTCGCAGGGCTCGGCGGGGCGGACAACCAGGTAAAGGGCCACGTGGGAGCGAACCTGGCCGTCGGGAACACGCGGGCCGAGTTGTTGGCGGTGCTGACGGTGCTGGTGCCGTTCATCGGGTATCCGCGCACCCTCAACGCGTTGGCCGCGCTGGACGCCGTCACCCTGGCCTGATCCGTATCGCCACGGTATGGGTGGTTCGCGCACCCACGCGCGCCCCGCGAAATTCGGCCAGTGGTCAGTTCTGAGGTGTCCTGTCCGGAGAATCGGCCATCGCTCAGGCGACGGCGTCACGTCCATGATGCTGGGGCGGGGAAGCGGCCGATTTTTGGGTTCAGACGGATGAGAATCGGCCAGTGGTCGATTCTTGTCACGTCAGAGGCGGGCCAGATCTCCCGCCATCTCCAGCGCTCCGACGAGTTCGGCCCTGCCACCGAGTTGCGTCGCCTTGATCTCCATTCCCGCCGCGATCGCGGGTTGGGTGTAGCGCTGCACGGAGGTGCGCACCCCTTCGATGAAGTGTGTGCCGGTGGTGCCGAGCGCTCCGCCGATGATCACGGCGGACGGGTTGAGCAGATTGCACAGGTTGGCCAGCACCCCGCCGAGGATCCAGCCGCGTTGTTCCAGGATCCGCCCTGTCACCGGGTCGGCCGTGCTGATCAGCGTGATCAGTGCCGGGTCCAGGTGGGGGTGCGTGAAAGCGATCTCCTCAAGCACGGACGTGACGGTCACGACGGCTTCGAGGCAGCCGCGGTTACCGCACCGGCACAGTTCGCTGCGTCCAGGCAGGTTGGAGTGGCCGATCTCACCGGCGAGCCCACCGGAGCCCCGGTAGATCTTCCCGTCGATCACGAGAGCGGCACCGACCCCGTGGGAAGACTTGACGTAGAGGAAGTCCTGATGTTGCCTGCCCGCGCCTCGACGCAGTTCCCCGAACGCCCCGAGCACCGCGTCGTTTTCGATGTGTACCGGCGTGTTCAGCCGCGACTCGAGTTCGGCCCGAGGGGTGAGGCCCATCCAGCTGGACAGGATCGTGGGTGAACAGACGATGCCGGTGTCGCGGTCGACCGGCCCGGGGATGCCCGCGACCACCGTCGCCAAGCGGTCGACGTCCCGGCTCTGCATCAGGTCTTTCAATGCCCGGCAGGCCAGGTCGAGGGCCTCGTGGGCTCTCAGGTCGACGTCGATGTGCGTGAGGGTTTCGTCCAGCGCGGTGCCCGAGTCATCGCCGAGCGCGACGCGGATGTGTTCGTGGCCGAAGTCGATCGCGCCGACCGGGATCCCGCTGGGCACCGCCGTCAGGATGTGGGCGGGGCGGCCGCTGCCGGTGCCCGGCCCCTTCTCCTGCACGGTCTCGACGATGACCCCTTCTTCCAGGAGCCTGGAGACGGTGTGTCCGACGGTGCTGGGAGAAAGACCGGAACGGTCGACCAGGTCGCCGCGGGTGACTCCTTGGCCACCCTTGACCAAGGTAAGGACGGCGTCAGCGGTGCGGAGTCTTCGAGGGCGGGACGGGTTGCTCATGGTTGAAGCGTAGGGGATGGCCGAAGCGGTTTTCCACCAGTACCGGGAAAATATTCCACCGAAAATGGGATATAAACTAGCACGCTAATGCAGTTTAGGAGTATTGACAATCAAAAGATCGGTGCATAATCTCGTGGCGTTCACAGGGTGTGAGCACAAATGGGTCAAATATCTTGACCAGGTCGCCGCTCTTCGGGTGCATGGGTGCATCGCGAAGGGTGCGACCTCCAACGCAGTGACCGCCGCCGGTGGTTGCTGGCCAATCCGTCGTCCCAGCCTGCCCCCACAGCGCCTCCGGATCGCCCGTCGGACCGGTTGCCTGACCAGGCGGTTCGGCGTCCGATCCTATGAAGGGTTTGAGACTTATGGCTTACGTCCGACCGGGACGCATTCGAAGTCTGGTGGCGGGTGTTGCTGCGGCAACGCTGGCCGTCGGCATGTTGGTATCGCCCCTATCGCCGGCCACCGAGGCCGAGGCGGCGCTGCTCCCCGGGCTTTCGGGGCTGTCGCGCGCCGCAGCCACCGAGGGCATCGTCATGCTCCAGAACGACGGCGACGTCCTTCCGTTGAGCGCCGACCGCACGATCTCGGTCTTCGGCCGGGTGCAGGTCAACTACTTTGCCGTCGGATACGGCTCCGGCGGCGACGTGAAGACGCCGTACCGGATCAACCTCCTCGACGGCCTGCGACGCAACCCAGGCATCCAGATTAATGAGAACCTCGCCTCGGTCTACGAGTCGTGGACCGCCGCGAACCCGCCCAACGACGGCTGGTGGGGCAACTGGCCGACCAGCTACCCCGAGATGCCGCTGACGGACGCCCAGGTCTCGGACGCCGCGGCGGCCTCCGACACGGCCGTGGTCGTGATCGGTCGCTCCGCGGGTGAGGACCGGGAGTCCTCCGACACCGAAGGCAGCTATCGGCTCACCACGGCCGAGCGGGACATGCTCTCCAAGGTAAACGCCAACTTCGACAAGATCGTGGTGCTGCTCAACACCGGCAACCTGATCGACATGAGCTGGCAGGCCGACTATCCCAACATCGACTCGCTGCTCTACGTCTGGCAGGGGGGCATGGAGTCCGGCTCTGCCGTCGCCGACGTGCTGGCAGGCTACGACTCGCCGTCGGGCAAGCTGCCGCAGACGATCGCCAAGACCCTGGCCGATTACCCGAGCAGCGCCAACTTCGGCGGGCTCGAGTTCAACAACTATGCCGAGGACATCTTCGTCGGCTACCGGTACTTCGAGACCTTCGCGCAGGACAAGGTGTTGTACCCGTTCGGCTACGGCCTCAGCTACACCACGTTCGACACCGAGACCACCGATGTCTCGGAGGCCGACGGCCGCATCTCCGTCGACGTCAAGGTCACCAACACAGGAGAGCTGCGCGGCAAGCAGGTCGTGCAGGCCTACTACGGCGCGCCGCAGGGCGAGTTGGGCAAGGCGGCCAGGTCGCTGATCGCCTACGCGAAGACCTCGACGCTGAACCCGGGTGCGAGCGAAGAGATCACGCTGACGTTCTCGGTTTCCGAGATGGCCTCCTATGACGACGGTGGCTACACCGGGCACGAATCCGCCTGGGTTCTCGAGGCCGGTGACTACCCGATCTACGTCGGCAACGACGTGCGCAGCGCGCCTCAGGTCGGCGTCCACAACGAGCCGACCCTCAGGGTCACCGAACAGCTCGAGCAGGCCGTCGCCCCCAGGGTGGCCTTCGACCGGTGGCACGCGGCCGCCGGTGAGGACGGCGCGGTCGAGCTGACCACCGATCAGGCGGTTCCGTTGGAGAAGGCCGACCAGTTGAAGCCCCGCGTCGAGGCACAGATCGAATCTGATGCCCCGAACCTGCCCTACGGGGAAGGCGACAAGGGCATCGACCTGATCGACGTCTACCAGGACAACAACACCATGGATGAGTTCATGGCACAGCTCAGCGTCGACGACCTCGTCGCGCTCACCTCCGGCGCCGGCGCCATGGAGCACCCCTTCGGGATTCCCGGCAACGCGGCCACCTACGGCGGCACGAACACGACGCTTCGGGACACCTACGGCATCCCTCCGATGTCGACCACCGACGGCCCCTCGGGCATCCGGATGACGGCGCAGGCCACGCTCCTGCCGATCGGTACCCTGCTGGCGTCCACCTTCAACGACCGCCTCGTCGAATCGCTCTACGCGGGCGTCGGGCAGGAAATGGTGCTCAACGGTTCCGACGTGCTGCTGGCGCCGGGCATGAACATCATCCGCAACCCGCTGGCGGGTCGAAACTTCGAGTACTTCTCGGAGGACCCGGTCCTCACCGGGTCGATGGGCGCTGCCACCACGCGCGGGCTGCAGTCCGAGGGCGTCTCTGCCACACCGAAGCACTTCGCGGCGAACAACCAGGAGGTCAGGCGCAACACCAACGACTCTCGCGTCTCGGAACGGGCGCTGCGTGAGATCTACCTGAAGGGCTTCGAGATTGTCATGAAGTCGGCAAAGCCTGACAACATCATGACGGCCTACAACCGGGTCAACGGCTCCTGGGCTCACCAGAACTTCGACCTCGTCACCACCGTCCTTCGTGACCAGTGGGGCTGGGACGGCATCGTGATGACCGACTGGTGGATCCAGGTGCAGCCCTGCGCCGACATCTCGCTGACCGGCACCGTCCTGACTGGAAACGCGTGCCGGGTCCGCTCGGGCGTCGACGTCCTGATGCCGGGCGATCAGAACCTCAGCGCGGGAAGCCCCGTCGCCGCGGTCGCCGCCGGCACCCTCAACATCGGTGAGGTACAGCGCTCTGCCCGCAAGACGCTTGCGTTCGCCATGGACTCGGCGACCTTCCGCAAGGCGCACGACCTGCCGTTGGCCGATTACGAGGCCGCGCACTGGTTCGACGTGGACCAGCCGGCGATGTCGGTCGCTCCCCAACTGACCAAGCTCACGCTCGATGGCAACGACGTGCCGGGCTTCAGCCCGCTCACGACGGACTACCGGATCTACGCCAAGGACCTGAGCAACCTCCCCACCGTGGCCGCGGAAGCGGCTGACGGCTTGGAGGTCACCGTCACGCAGGCAACGGCCGAGTCGCCCATCGCGTCGGTTCTGGTAGTTGCCTCCGACGGCGGCCAGAGCAGGTACCGGGTGGCGTTCTCCACCGACTCGAACCTGCCGCTGCCTGAGGGCGTCCAGAAGGCCGTGATCCGATCTGTGAACATCAACGGGGCCCCGTTCCTGCCGTTCTACGAGACGACCTACGCCTACACGCTCAACGGGTTCACCCCGGCTGAGATCACCATCGACAACATCGTCGCCCCTGCCGGGGTGACCGTCGAGGAGGTGCGTGACGGCAACCGGATCATCCTGCGCGCCGATACCGACGGGCACCGTCGTGACTACGTGTTCACCACTGTCCCGCCGACCGGGGGGACCTACCCTGTCAGCGACGACTTCTCCGGTGCCGAATTGAAGGATGCCTGGACGGTCGAGGATCAGACGGACAACTTCGTCAAGAACGACGGCGACATCACGCTCACCACTCAGGACGGCGACTGGCACGAGGGGGCGACCGGCCAGAAGAACACCGTCTGGCAGCACGCCGCCGGAAGCTGGACCTCCGTCACGGAACTCAGCTACGACACCCTGCCGTACCAGTCGTACCACCAGCTGGGGGTCGTGGTCTTCCAGGACGAGGACAACTATCTCCAGCTTCGCCTCGCCTACAACAACTGGGACGGCAACGTGAGCACGCCGCTCCAGTTCACGGTGAAGAACGAGACCGCCGCCTCCTCCGCGGAAACCTCGATCGACGCCGCCGGGCTTGCGCCGGCGCCGGGAGATCCTCTGCTGCTGCGGGTGCAGAAGGCGGAAGACGTGTTCACCTTCTCCGTTAGCGTGGACGGCGGCGCGAACTGGATCCCCGTGGGAGACCCCGTCACCAAGGCGATGGCCGAGCCGAAGTTCGCCCTCCAGGTGAGCAACGGTGCCCTCGGCGCCACCACCGACCAGGGCGGCGGCCCGACCGCCGGCCAGCCGATGGTCCCGATCGAGGTGACCTACGATGCGGTGACCTTCTCAGACGTGGTCCCCGATCCGTCCGAGAACCCTGAGTTGCCGGCCGGGACCAAGACGACGCTGGCCGCCTCGGGTGACACCGTCATGAAGTTCGCCTCGGCGTTCTACCGCACCAGCGGCCTGCAACTGGCGGACTGCTCCGGTGCCTGCACCGGGCAGAGCGTCGGAGGCACCGCCAACGGCGCCTACCTGCTGTACAACGTCGTGGCGCCTGCGGAAGGCGACTATGTCGTCTCGCCGCAGATCTCCGGGGCGTCGGCCGCAGGCGGTCTCGACCAGCTTTCGTTCTCGATCTACGTGGACGAGCAGCTCGCGACCACCTTCACCCGCGGCGGTGGCACCGGCGGTGCCCAGAACTGGGTGGAGCTGGCGGGCCAGCCCGTCCACCTGCAGAAGGGCCTGAACAAGGTAAAGGTGCAGCTCAACTCCGGTGGCCTGAACCTCGACTACCTGAGGTTCACGGCTCCCGAATCTGCCCGCGAGCTGGCCTTCGAACCCGCCGTCCAGACCCGCTGCCTGGCGGGGAAGGCGTACGTCGGAGTCACCGTCAAGAACACCGACACGGTGCCGCTCAGCGTCGAGTTCAAGACGGCGTTCGGCAACAAGTCGTACGCGCAGGTCGCCCCGGGTAAGAACGCGTTCAACCAGTTCGCCACCCGACTGGTGTCGCTCGACGCCGGCAGTGTGGAGATCAAGGTCGGCGCGACCATCGACGGCGAGCCCGTCTCGGTGACGAGGACCCTCACCTACGCTGCGGCAAGCTGCAGCTGAAACCAATCGGTGGCCCCCATACCGGGGGCCACCGACCCACGTTGTCCCGGTGCCTACGGGCGCCGTTGTGAAAGGAAGAATCATGTTCAACAACTCTCGGGCAGCCCGGCTCGTCGGCGCGGCCGGTGTCGCGGTGCTGATGGCGAGCTTGTCTGCGGGTGTCGCTATGGGCGACCCTTCTGAGGTCGACGACACCTCCGTCGACGTGAACGTCAACATCGCAGAGGTCGACGGACCGGGATTCCTGGCCCTGACGGTGGCCGACGATGCCGTCCAGCTCACGGAGAACGGCTCGGACGTGACGCGCCGTCAGTTCACGGGCACCCTGCCCACCGTCACCGTCACCGATACCCGCGACTCGGCCGATATCCCGGCAGGTGCAGGCTGGGCCGTGCTCGGCACTGTGTCGGACTTCACCGGCGGCACCGGCCAGGCTGCCATCACGGCAGACCATCTCGGATGGGCGCCGGAACTCGTGGGGAACAACACCGGTGACGGGTTGGTCGCCGAGGGTGACGTCGTTGACACGGTGCTCGACGGCGGGGCGAACGGGGTGGGCCTTGAGAACCGCGAGCTCCTCGTGTCGACGTGGGATTCGGCGGCGGTCCACGAGGAGGGCTCGTGGCAGGCCAATGCCGAGCTGTTCCTGCGTACGCCTCTCGACGTCGAGGCTGGCGAGTACTCCGCGGTGCTGACGCTCTCGCTGTTCGAGTGAGTTGACAGGGTCGCGCCCTCGTCTGTCGGTGACGGGCGGGGGCGCGATCTGCGTCTCTGGTGGGAATCAGCGCCGCAGCAGGGCGTCGACGAACCATCGGCACTGGCGACGGACGGCATCCTCGGGCAGAGGGTCGTACAACAGTTGGCTGGCCATGCCCTGCATGAAGGCGAGCACCGCCCATGCGACCGCCTCGGCCTCGACCGTGGCGGGGACTTCGCCCTCGGCGTGCGCACGGTGTACCAGGCGTGCGATGGCGGCCCGAAGTTCGTGGTCCGAGCCCGCCACCGCTGCCGCGATCTCCGGGTCGAAGGCGGCCCTCTCGGCAAATGCCGCACCCTGGAGTTCGGCGTTGCGGCGGGGGATATCGAGTGGCAGCACCGACACCATCAGGTCTACCAGCCATTCATGAAGGGTGGGGCGCCCGGGTTCGGCGAGAGCGGGGGCGGAGGCTTGTTCGCGGAGGCGCGCGAACATGACGCGCAGCATGGCGTCCTTGGTGGGGAAAGCCTTCTGTACCGCCCCGAGCGACATGCCGGTCTCTGCCGCCACCGTCCGGAAGCTCACCGAGGCCATTCCGTCGCGGGCCAGCAGGCGCAGGGCGGCGTCGGCGAACTCGGTCTGTCGCGGCGTCAACTCCATCGGCTCAGCCTGCCATCAATCCCGGGCCACGGCCGGGCAGTTGTCGCCAGAGCCATGCGGCGTAGGCGGCCAGAATCGCCGTCATGAGGCCGAGGCCCACCAGAGCGGCGGGGCTCAGCTCCTCCCCGGTGCACCATGCCGCCAAGTCATAGACGAGATGCCATGCAACGCCGATCCAGAGGCTTCCGGTGACGGCGACAAGCTCGGCTAGCACGAGGCCGGCCAGGCAGGCGAATGCGAACTGCAGCGCCAGATGAAGTGGCGGGCTCCCCGTGAACACGTTCGTCAGGTGCAGTGCCCCGAACACGGCGGCTCCGCCGATGACCGCCTTCTTTTCCCCAAGCCCCCGCAGTGCGGCCAGCAGCAGGCCGCGGAACCAGATTTCCTCGTTGAAACCGACGGCTACGGCTAGGGCCGCGTAGGCGAGGGCCTGAGGCGGTGTGACATGGGGGCCTGAGAAGGCGACCAGGATCACAGGGAGCGCGGCCAGCGGCAGCAGCCACAGTGCCCGGTCGAGACTCCTGGGGCGACGGAAGCCGTAGTCGGCCAGCGATGGCTTGGTGCGCCACATCACGACGAGCCCCAGCAGCGCGGACAGGGCGACGAAGGCTGCCTGGGCGTAGCTGGCCTCGAGCACGTCGAGCCCCCGCGCCTGCGCGTAACCGACGCCGAACGCCGTCAACACCGTGCCGGCGAGCCCGACGGCCACGGCCAGCAACCAGGGATGCCTGGTCTTCCACGCCGCCAGACGGCGGCCGTCGACGTCATGGGCCTGTGGTGGGGTTGAAGTTGGGGGAGCCGGTCGAGTCGCCATCACGCCCTCCATGGAATACGGATGTATTCAGAATACGTGTGTATCCGGTTTCGTCAAGAGGAGATCGTCGACGTCAGTTTCAGCGCCTGACCGCTGCTCGACGGCGCCCGGTTCGAGGCCCCGCCTCCGAGGCGTCAGTAGGTTTCGAGCGGTTCGTCCTGGTCCGGCTCCCAGATCCGGGGCGAGATGTCGGGCCTGTTCTTCCACTCCTGGCTGAGGAGTGGAGACGAGATCAGCATGTCCGCGGTGGCGATGTTGCAGGCCATCGGCACATTCCAAACCGCGCCGATGCGCAACAGGGCCTTGACGTCGGGGTCGTGCGGCTGGGGCTCGAGCGGGTCCCAGAAGAAGATGAGCGCGTCGAGGCGACCCTCGGCGATCATGGCGCCGATCTGCTGGTCGCCGCCCACCGGGCCGGAAAGCAGCCGGGTCACCGGGAGGCCAAGCTCGTATTCGATCATGGTGCCGGTGGTTCCGGTGGCGAAAAGATCGTGCTGGCTGAGTGTTCCGCGGTTGAAGTTGGCCCAGGCCAGGAGTTCGGCCTTCTTGTTGTCGTGGGCCACCAGAGCGATGTGGTGTCTGACCTCGGGCATGGATGCCGCCTCTCTCCGATGAGCGGATTCTAGGCCGCGGGAAGGGGTCGTGGTGGGGTATCCGATTGTGTCTCGTTGGATCACCGCGACCTGCCCACTCCGGTAGGGGCCTGCGGGCCAGTAGGTGCCCGACGAGTCCCGAAAATCCGCCAATGGCGGATTCTGGTCGGTCTTGCGTCGAGGATCCGCCACTGCCCTGCCTGGCCGGATCGCCCGATCCGGTGCGCCGCAGCGATGGCCTGACGGATCGGCGGGTCCCTAGAGCAGGGCGTTGGTCCTCAGCCAGTCTTCGAGGTCGGCCGTCGCGTCCGTGACGGCTTCGCCCTGGACGGCCAGGCCATCGCGCACGTCGCTGTCGGGCAGCGCGTCCCGGTAGTCCTCGTCGACGCCGCTCATGCCGCTGACGGCGTAGGTGACGAACGGCAGAACCGTCTTTCCCGAGAGATCCACGCCCTCGATGAAGGTCGACAGGATCATCGGCGCGCGGCTGCCCCAGACGGGGCTCCCGATCAGCACCGTGTCGTAGCCGCTGACGTCGGGGAGCGGGTTGGCGATCGCCGGGCGCGCGTCGGCGTCCGCCTCGTCCCGGTTCCGCTCGACTGTGGGGTCGTACGCCTCGGGGTAGGGGTCGGCGGCCTCGATCTCATAGACGTCGCAGTCGATCCGATCGGCGATCAGACCAGCGAGGACGGCCGTGTTGCCGACCTCAAGAGTGCGGCGATCTCCGTAGTAGTAATTCTCCCCTGCCCGGGAGAAGTAGACCAGCAGCGTGCGCCCAGCGCCGATGGCTGTTCCGCTGGGGTTGGGCGATTCTACTGTGGTTGCCTCGCCCGAGGCAGAGCTTGCTCCGGCAGGTGTCCTGGGCTGCGGGCCGGTGCTGCAGGCCGTCAGGGTAAGTGCCAGTGCCGAGATACCGGTGTAGAGGACGATCCTGCGGGTGAGCTTGGTCGTGTTGTTCAATCCCATAGAACCATTCAATGCCCCCTCCCCGCGTGGCGGCAGGGTCAAGCTATCCGTGTACTGGCGGTTCCCCCCAACCATCCGCCGGTGGCGTTAGCTTTGAAGCCATGGAGCATCAAGCCGAGGTGACGGACTTCCTGAAGTCCCGCAGGGACCGGATCACGCCCGAGCAGGCAGGCATCATCGGCGGTGGACGTCGCCGGGTGCCGGGGCTGCGTCGCGAGGAGGTCGCCATGCTCACCGGCGTCAGCGTCGAGTACTACGCGCGCATGGAGCGCGGCGACCTGGCAGGGGTCTCCCTCGAGGTCCTCGACGCGATGGCCCGTGCGCTTCAGCTGAACCAGGCCGAGTTCGACCACCTGCGCGACCTGGCCCGGGCCGCGGGCCCGCGCCCGCCGCGCCGCCGACGCAGTTCGCCTACGGGACGGGTGGTCAGGCCCGAGCTTCAGAGGTTCCTCGACGCGGTGACTGGGGTACCGATGTGGGTGCGGGACCGACGGCTGGACTTCATCGCCGCCAACCCGCTCGGGCGGGCACTGTATGCACCGATGCTCGACGACCCGGCCAACGGCGGCAACTCAGCTCGATTCACGTTCCTGAACCCGGCCGCGCGGGTCTTCTTCCCGGACTGGGAGGACAATGCCGACACGGTCGTCGCGACGCTGCGCATGTACGCCGGGCGCTACCCGTTGGACGAACGGCTGACCGACCTGATCGACGAGCTCAACCGTCAAAGCGACGCATTCCGGAACCGCTGGTCCGAGCACGAGGTGGCTCACCACCGCTCCGGGCTCAAGAGGATCAACCATCCCGAGGTCGGGCTGTTGGAGTTCTCCTATCAGGCGATGAACCTGCCTGCGAACCCCGATTGGTACGTGTTCGCGTTCACGGCTGAGGCCGGCAGCCCCACCGAGGAACGACTGAGGCTGCTCGCCAGCCTCCAGGCCACCGCACGGCCGAAGGATGTGGACGTCGCGAATCGCTGAACCGATTCGATGGTTGAGTCGCCGGTGAGCGGGGCGGCCTTTCCGCAGGTGTCGGCGGTGGATCGCTGGTGACGAGCTTTTCCACTGGTGTCGCGGCGGCGCCGGGCTGGGTGACTGTAAGCCCTGCCGTGCTCGTCCGTCGAGCTGCCGGGCGGTGCTGGTCGGCGTGGACACCAGCGATTTGTGGCCGATACCAGCAGTACCGCTGGATACCTGCTGTATACCGCTGGTGGCGAGCCTTTCCGCAGGTATCGGCGGTGGATCGCTGGTGACGAGCTTTTCCGCTGGTGTCGGCGGTGGATCGCTGGTGGCGCGCGCCCGGCTGGCGACCGGGTGTCACCCACGGTGTGTGCCTCGAGGCGACGCTGGTGCTGTTGATGGTCGTGGACACCAGCGATTGGTGGCCGATACCAGCGGTATCGCTGGACACCAGCTGTATACCGCTGGTGGCGAGCCTTTGCGCAGGTATCGGCGGTGGATCGCTGGTGGCGAGCCTTTGCGCAGGTATCGGCGCCGGATAGCCGGTGGCGAGCCTTTCCGCTGGTGTTGACGTCAGAAGGCTGGTGTCGACGGCCAACAGCACTGCAACCAGTGGCCGCCGTTGTGACCATCGGCCCTTCGATCTGCTCCTCGGAGAGTCCCTGGGATTCATAGAAGGGTCCAAGGGGTGTACTGACAGTTACTTCTTGTCCCCTGGTCGGGCGCGTAGTTTGGGGAACATGAACATGAATGTGACATTGAACAACGGAATCGAGATGCCCGCGCTGGGGTTCGGCGTCTTTCAGACCCCTCCCGACACGACCACCGAATCCGTGGCCGAGGCGCTGCGGGTCGGCTACCGGCTGATCGACACGGCCGCCGCCTACGGCAACGAGCGTGAGGTCGGCGACGCGATCCGGCGCTCCGGCATCGACCGGGCGGAGGTCTTCATCGAGACGAAGCTGTGGATCAGCGACTACGGCTATGACCGTGCGCTGCACGCATTCGATAAGGCCGCAGGCAAGCTCGGCGTCGACTACATCGACCTCCTCCTGCTGCACCAGCCGCTGACCGCCGACTTCGAGAAGACGATCGGGGCGTACAAGGCGCTGGAGACGCTGCTGGCCGACGGGCGGGTGCGCGCGATCGGCGTCAGCAACTTCATGCCGGAAGTGTTGGCGAACCTGCTGAAGCACACCAGCGTCGTGCCCGCCGTCAACCAGGTCGAGGTGCACCCCTACTTCACCCAGCAGGACGTGCAGGCCGCCGACGCCGAGCACGCGATCTTGACCCAGGCCTGGTCGCCGATGGGCGGGATCACCAGCTACGCCGGCGACGCCAACCGCTCGACCTTCAACGATCCGGTGATCGGCGAAATCGCGGAGGCGCACGATCGGACCCCGGCTCAGGTCATGCTGCGCTGGCACCTGCAGGAGGGTCGCTCGGCCATCCCGAAGTCGGTCAACCCGCAGCGCATCGCAGCCAACTTCGACGTCTTCGACTTCGAACTGACCGCCGACGAACTCGCGCGAATCGACGGTCTCGACACCGGCGTGCGCGGCGGCCCGGATCCCTCGGCGATCACGCTCGAGGCCTTCGGCCGCGACATCCCCGAGGCCTGACCAGCCGTCGAGGTGAACATGCAAAACCCCGGCAGATGGAAGAAGGCGCTCCTCGCGGGCGCGGCGTCATCGATAGCCCTTGTCCTGGCCGCGTGCGGTTCGACGGCCGAGGCTCCGCGTCCCGAATCCGTCACGCCGACGTCGAGTAGCGCGGAGGCAATGGGAAGAGCAGGAGACATGAACCTACGCGAAGGCCAGGTCAACCCGACCCCGTCCGACCTCGTGCTCGACGCCGTCGTCGACCCCGCCGTCAACCAGACCTTCTTCCTGTGGGAGGAAGGCAACATGGCGTCGCTGCCCGAACAGCAAGGCGCCGAGATGGTCTCGGGCGAAGACGGGGTCGGCTTCCGCCCGACGGTGGTCACCTATCCCGTGCTGGCAGGGGTTCAGATCAAGGGTGCGGTGCTCGTCAACGCGGGCGGTGCCTTCCAGTTCCGCAGCAACGGGGTGGAAGGCGAGCCAACCGCGCAGGCCTTGGCCGAGCTCGGCTACCAGTCGTTCCTGGTGAACTATCGACTTCGGCCCTACACGCAGGAAGAGGCGGCGCTGGACTTGCAGCGTGCCGTCCGATTCGTCCGCGCGCACGCCGATGACTACGGGTTCGATCCAGCCGACATCGCCGTCATGGGGTTCTCCGCCGGTGGCATCCTGAGCGGCGAACAGGCGCTCAACTTCCAGGGCACCGTCAACGGCACGTCGCTGGATGCCGACTACCGGCCGGATGCGTTGGACGAGGTGAGCGCCGACGTCGGTGCCGTCGGGGTGATCTACTCGTTCTACGGTCGCCTGTCGGTTGCCTCCACCGATGTCGAGGCGTTCCGCAGGGCCGACCTGCCTCCGGCGTTCTACCTGTGGGGCTCCGAGGACCCGTTCACCGATCAGTTCCCGCAATCCGTGGCCGCGCTGCGTGAGGCGGGGGTCGCGGTGGAGAACATGTGCTTGACGGGTGGCCGCACGGCTTCGGCACCCGGGGTGGCTGGGTCGACGAGTTCTTCGACGGCTGGCTGAGCCGCACCTTCGGGGCCAACTGATGAACGCGCCGATCGGGTCCGCGAGTCGACGTGGCCTGCTGCACGGATTGCTCGCGGTGAGTGCCACAGCTGTGCTCACCGCCTGCACGTCGGCCCCATCGCCCTCAAGAATGTCGTCGACATTGCGATTGCGGCAGGCCAGATCGAGCCGCTGATCGTCGTCTGCCCCAACTACAACACTACGAGCCCTGACGACAGCGCCAGCTTCAGTCTGGCGCTGACCGAGAATTGTCACCGGGAACTCCTGAATGACCTCATCCCGGCGGTGGAGGGCAGCCTAATGGCGCGCCACCTGCCGTATTTCGCTGGCGTCAGGGAAACTTCGCTGGTGTGTCCAGCTATTTCGCTGGTGTCGGGGGGTCTGCGCTGTCGGATGCAGGTGCCGTGATCCAGGGTCGTTGGGGGCCGTGGTCGCGTCGAGCCGTGAGCACTATCGCGGGTTCGATCCTAATTTGAACGTGAAAACGGGTCGTCTCGGCAATCGACTTCCGGATAGTGCTCAACGTCAAGACCGCGTCGAGAGGTACGTCGCGGAGACCTGCGGTTCGTCGCGGAGGGCGTCTCGCCGGAAGCCCTCATGGCATCGCGCGACCACCGCGGTTTCGGCGGCTTCTCGATGGGTGCCGTGACCACCTGGCGGACCTTCCAGAACGGGTTGGACTACTTCAGGTACTTCCTCCCGATGAGCTGCGGGACGTCGCTGGACATGGACAACATCGTCGAGGCCGCTGGGTCGCACGAGAAGGGCGACTACAACGTGTGGATCATGACGGGAAGCGCTGATTTCGCGCATCCGTACGAGGAGGACAGGGTCGAGTTCCTGCGGAACTCCGCGTACTTCACGCAGACCTCCGACGGGACCGATGGGAACTTGGCGTTCAACGTCAAGGAGGGCTACGAGCATGACGGTGTTGCCGCGATGGAGTACACGTACAACGGGATGAGTTGGTTCTGGGGTGTTGGTTGAGCCGTGTCGGCTGATCCGGGCCGAGAGGTTCGAACGGCCCGTGTCGAAACCAACGCCGCCCGGCGCAGAATCCTATGGTCGGCCCTCTGCACCGTGCGCTGGATGGTTTCGACACGCCTGCTCGCTGGCGCTCGCCGGGCGGCTCAACCAACGGCG
>NZ_FQZG01000083.1 GCF_900141915.1 Tessaracoccus bendigoensis DSM 12906
CGACGGCGCCATCGATTACGCGGCGGCCGGGGTGAGCAGCGAGGATTGGGAGGCGCTGTTCGCGATCGATCCCGAGGCGTTGAACGCAGAGGCCGACGATACGGATGTCTTCCTGGCCCGGATGGGCACCAAGGTGCCCGACGCCGTCAAGCGTCAGCATGAGGAGTTCCGCTCCCGCCTCTGAAGACCCGGCGTGGGGACGTCAACGTCGCCGTCCCCACGCCTTCTCCCGGGGGGTGGTGGTTGGCCCCGGGTTTGAGCAGGATTTGAGGTTCATTGAAGCCGATCCCGCATCGTCAGCAGACGATGCGGGATTCGTCGCGTTGAGCAGTAGATCCTGCTCAACGGATCCTGAACGTCCCTGCCATCTCCTTTCCGCGACCCCGCTCCCAGCGCGTCGTTCCTGCAAGAGGCATGATCGCGATTCCGAAGGAGGTCGCCCATGAGCTCCGCCCTGCGAATCGACCCGGAGCGCCCGTTCGAGGGGCTCTGGCATTGATCCAGGCGTCCCTACTGGTAGCTCAGCAACGTGTGGAGAACCTTCTGAAGGTTGCTAGAAGCACCGGCTTCGAATCCGCAAAACTGGCCATACTTCGGGCGCAGCGCCTCCGTGGCCTGCTTCACCGCTGCGTCGATCCAGTCCACAATGAAGGTCGTGTGCGCATTGGTCTTTGCCAGGGCGATGAATGAACCAAACGGATTGTCTGCCTCGATCAACCCGTGGTCCTCGATCAGAAGTCCGGCCACCGGGCCAGGGGATAGCGGGATGGGGGGGCGTCACGTGGATTCCGGTGTGTACGCCGTGCGGGTCGGCGGCGCTCCGGTCCTCGCTGCGTGAGGGCAGTTGTACAAGCCTGTACAATTGCGCCATGTCGAGGATCAGTGTGAGCGCCGCACGCCAGACCCTTCCGGAGCAGCTCGACCGTGTCGAGGCTGGCGAAGAGGTGTCGATCACCAGGCACGGCCGGGTGGTCGCCGTCCTGGTGCGTCCGGACGTGCTGCAGGCGCGCCGTGCATCCAAGGCGTGGGATGAGGCCGGGCGGATCGCGAGTCTGTTGGACTCGGCCCGCAGCCAACCACTTCAAACCCCTGCCATTTCGCCCGAGCGAGCAGAGGAACTTGTCGACGCGGTCCGTGACGAGCGGTCCGGCAGATGACGATGCTCACCGCGTTCGACGCCGACGTGCTCATCTACGCGGCGGCCGACGGGCACCCGCTCGGGGTGCCCGTTGCGTCGCTGTTCGCCGTCGAAGGTGAGGGGTCCGTCGGCATCGGATCTGTGCTGCTCCTGCCGGAGGTGCTTACCAAGCCCCTGAGGGAAGACCCGGACTCCGCGGAGGTCAAGGCGCTGGCTGGCCTCCTCGGTCGGCTGGACCTCCGCCCCGTGGATGAGGCGACGGCGCGACTCGCCGTCGCGCTGGCCGTCACTTACAGGCTGCGGGCGGCGGACGCGGTACATCTGGCAACGGCTGTCGCGTCAGGCGCGGACCGGTTCCTCACCAACAACCGTAGGGACTTCCCCGCCACGATCGACGAGATCGACGTCGTCTATCCTGGGGATTTGGCCACCGCGTCGACGTGAGCAATACCCCGTGGGGTATTGCTACACTCGTGGCATGACAGCTCCGCAGCCTGAGGCATCCACCCTGATGAGCACCCAGACGCTGGGCGCCAGCCAGGTGTTGGGCACAATCCATGTGCCCGCAAGCGGGGTCGCGTACTGGCGCTCGGTGTGGTCGCGGCGCCACACGCTTGCGTTGGCAGTCGGGGGCGTCGCCCTACTCGCACTTCTGGTCTCGGCCCGCGAGCCCCAGGCCGGGATCGACTACCTGCTGCTGGGCGTCGCCGCGGTCCTGGGCGCCGTCACTCTGGCGACCTACGTCCCGCCGGTCGGGGTTCCCGCGCGCGAGCATCTCACCGGAGGGGCGTGCGGCGCCATCCCGGTGCTTGCCGTTGTCGGCGCGCCGGTGATGCTGTCGCAGGCCGATGCGACACCGCTGCCCCTGGTCGCTCTCCTCGCCAGCTACGGCCTCGCCGTCGGCAAGCGCATCACGGACCACGCCTCCTGCTGACCGGCCCAGCACCGTCCGGCCACGGCCGAATCGGTCCAGCCTTCGACGTGGCTCCACCATGATGTGGTGCATTGCGGGGTAGAAGCCATCAGGTCGGCTGGAGGCCGAGCCAGGCGATGGTGTCGGCGAGGGTCTGCCTCAGTGGGCGTGGTGCGAAGCCGAGTTCTTCGGTGGCGCGCGCATGTGAGAAGTCGGACGGGGACTGCAGCGTGCGCAGCGAGTAGGTGGTGAAGAGCGGCTTGGTGCGCCGGATGCGGTAGTACAGCTCGGCCAACGGTGCCGTGAGGCGGGCGAACCACAGCGGCAGCACCGTGAAGCGGCGCTTCCGGCCGGTGAGCTCGGCGATCGTGTTCACGAGTTCCGCGACGGGGGTGTACGCGCCGCTGAGCAGGTAGGTCCGGCCCTTCGGGGCCTCAAGCGCTGCAGTGACGATCGCGGCCGCTACGTCGCGAGCGTCGACGAAATCGTAGCCGCCCTCGACGACGGCCGTGAGTTGCCCACCGGCGGCGTCGCGGATGAGCCTGGTGGTGTGGCTTTCCGCGAAGTCGTTTGGGCCGATCAGGCCGCCTGGGTGGACGACGACGCAGTCGAGCTGCCCGGCCGCGAGGACCAGTGCGGTGGCCTCGGCCTTGGTCTTGGCGTATTCACCGGTGACGGCGTCGGGGTCGAAGCCGGCTGCGTCGTCGACCTCGGTGATGGTGCGTGGGGGGTCAGGTTCGGTGATGGCGTGCACGCTCGAGACGTAGACGAGCCGTGAGACTCCGGTGCGCTCGCAGGCCGTGATCACGTTGCGGGTGCCTTCGACGTTGACGAGGGCGACCGCCTTGGAGACGTGGCTCGCGATCGAGACGATCCCTGCGCAGTGCACGACGATGGAGCGGATGGCCGGAGACGTTGTGAACGCTCGCACAAGTGCCGCTTCGTCGGTGACGTCGGCTG
Source organism: Tessaracoccus bendigoensis DSM 12906 (assembly GCF_900141915.1). Lineage (GTDB taxonomy): Bacteria > Actinomycetota > Actinomycetes > Propionibacteriales > Propionibacteriaceae > Arachnia > Arachnia bendigoensis. Next base: position 3,012 of record NZ_FQZG01000083.1, read on the forward strand.
GGACGACCTCGCAGTCGAGTCCCGCGAGAGAGGGCTGGGGCCAAGAGTCATAGGTGAGGGCCCGGACGCGTTCTCCTCGGCCCAACAGTTCGCGCACGAGGTTGTTGCCGAGGAACCCCTCTGCACCTGTGATGATCCACAACCGCTCGGCCGGCATGATGCCTCCTTGCACGACTCCCATTCTACGCCCGTCCCGTAGTCAAAGCGGGGTCCGGGAGGAGGGATCTGCATGGAAGGCGTTTAGCCGGGAACCGGAGGCGAGCCGGCCGTGCACAGTTCTCTGTATACGTGGAGGCGGGCGCTATACGGGCTTGCCTCGAAACATACAGAGATTTGTGCACGGTCCGAAACGGAGCCGGGGCTGGCGAACGGACCGTGGGGTGTGGGGCGACACCGGTCTCAGGCAACAGAAGTGGGCTTCCGATTAGCCCAGCTGGTCGGCCGGGCGGATGAGGACCTCGTTGATGGCGAGGTGCCGGGGCCGTGACAGCACGAACGCGATGATCTCGGCGACCTCCTCAGGCTTGACCGCAGCCACGTCGTAGCTCTTCTGCACGGCCTCGCGCGTCGCGGTGTCGGTGATGTGGCTCGGCAACTCGGTGTCCACCACGCCCGGCTCGATCAACGTGACGCGGACGCCAGGCAGCAGTTCCTGCCGCAGAGACTCGGACCAACCGTTGATGCCCCACTTGGTTGCCGCGTAGACGCCGTTGCCTGCGCGGGCGCTGCGACCGGCAACGGACGAGATGTTGATCAAGTCGCCCCCGTCACCGCCGGTGAGCTGGTCGAGGAACACCTCGGTGGTGGTGATGGCGCCCAACAGGTTCGCCTCGACCATCCTGCGGTAGTCCTCGCTGCGAGCGGCGGAGAAGGGCCCGAGCAGCATCACGCCTGCGTTGTTCACCAGGACGTCCGCGCCGCCGAGCTCGTCCTGGACGCGCCGTGCGGCGGCGACGAGCTGGTCGCGGTCGGTGACGTCGGCCTGGATCGCAATCGATCCGTTGCCGATCTCCGAGGCGATTGCCTCGATCCGGTCGAGACGGCGGGCCAGCAGGGCAACCAGGTACCCGTCCGCCGCGAGTGCGCGGGCGGTGGCGGCGCCGATGCCCGACGACGCGCCGGTGATGACCGCAACCCGGCCAGTGCTCTTGTTTCCACTCATCTTCTTGTTCTCCTAACAACACGCGAGCCTGCCCGGACGGCAAGGCATCGAAACAGCCCGGCCGACCTGCGGCCGGGCCTTGTCTCCAACGCCTCCATCACACCAAGATCAACCGCCCCGAGGAAGGCACTGGCAGTTCCACCTTCCCCCGGACGACATACCCAAGAAGGCACATCGGGGCCAGCGCCTTCCCGACGAGTTCCTCATTGACAAAGGGCCCGTACACCTGCGCGGTGTCGAAGAGCGTCACTCTGAGTCGACGGCGCCCCAAGTTCGCGGCGCCGGGGCCAGAGGCCGTCGTCATGCGGCGCTGAAATGCTGATAGTCCGGTTCCATCCAAGTTCCGCCCCAGATCCAGCCCCGCTCCGTGAAGGCGCGCGTCACGGCGTCTTCCCGGCCGATGATGCCTGGGCATCCTGGCACGTCTTCCCGCGCGGCGTCGAGCGTATCCAGCACCCCTTGGACGCCGTAGTCGCACGCGTGGTTATTGGCCACCGAAACGACATCGATCCCCGATCACGTCAACACCTCGATGGCGGCGGGTGGGCCACCGAACCAGTAGCGGTTGTCCGGCTCTTCGAGTTCCTTGGGGGCACGCGTTGTGCTGGTGGTGACCGGTCCTTCGAGGTTGGCGGCTGCGACATCGGCCGCCAGAAGCTCCTGCGACATCGAGCCGACGGTGGAGCCAGGCTCATCCACCAGCGAACGTAGCGCGCCCTCGAAGTGGATGTCGTCGTCAGGGCAGAGGAGCCGGGCTGGGCCCGAGACCATTCGTCCCACCGTGATCGGCACGTCTGGACGGTTCCCCGGCCCCGCCCGTGACGAACGGGGCCAGACTTGCTCCTCGACAACCATCTGAACGTGGCCGGGGGAGAAGGAACGGTTGATTGGTGTACCGGCAGTTCCTCCCCGTCCGGGCGAGTGGCGCGTAGCGTCGGTTGCATGGGTTATGGGAAAGAAGCATCAGAAGGACGACAGGGCAGCGACGGCGGCGCCACGGTGCTCGTGGTCGGGGCGACCGGCAGCATCGGTCGACACGTCGTCGCCGAGGCACTCCGTGTCGGCTTCCAGACGAGGGCGCTGGTTCGAGAGCCCGGTCAGGTGTCCCTCTTCCCGGAGGGAACCAGGGTGATCGTGGGCGACCCGGCCCGGTCCGAGAGCATCGCAGGAGCCCTCGACGGGGTGACCGGCGTCGTATTCACGCAGGGCACCTACCGCGACGCCGACGCGGAGCAGGCCAACTACCGACCGGTCCGCGCGGTGCTGAACGCGCTGAAGAAGCCTGCCCGGATCGCTCTGATGACCGCTCTCGGGGTCACCTCGCCCACACCCGGCCATGACTGGAAACGGCGCGGGGAGCGCCTGGTACGCGCCAGCGGCCTGCCCTACACGATCGTGCGGCCCGGCTGGTTCGACTACAACAAACCCGATGAGCACCGCCTCGTGTTCCGGCAGGGCGACACCCACTTGGCGGGAAATGCCTCCGACGGCGCGATCTCCCGTCGGCAGATCGCCCGGGTGCTGGTCGCCAGCCTGACCTCCGACGCCGCAGACCGCAAGACCTTCGAGCTGGTCGCCGAGCCCGGCGAGGCCCAGGCTGAACTCGACCCCCTTTTCGCCGCGCTGCAGCCCGATGCGGAACTGGACGGGCCGCGGGATCGCGAGAACCTGCCGCTGAACGCCTAGCCCGAGGACTTCATCGGCGACCTTGACGCCGTTCGCGGCCTCTTCGCAGTCTGACCTCGAGGGGACGCCGGGCGCGACGGGCTGGCACGTCTGGCCGCGCGCCAACCCGATTGGTGGGCACAGATCTCTCAAATTGTGCGTTCAGAAGGGCAACCTCGGGTCGCCTCCACCTATGCAGAGGTTTGTGCACGCAGCCAGCCATCCGGCTCCGCGTTCCGCGGAACCCTGCTGTGCGAAGGACGTTCTACGGACCGCCTGTTGGTGACAGGATGTGCCTGGAAGGAGGGCAGATGTCATCGGCGGGAAAATCCAAGGTTGCGCGGGTGGTCATCGGCCTGCATGGCCTCGGCACGCTCTTCGCGTTGTTCGGCTGGCTGCTCGGGCGCGGGCATGTGCGAAGCAACCTTCCCGAGCAGTTTCAACCTCTTGAACATTCCCGTCAACACCTCACTGGTCTCAGCCGTGGTGCTCGCGGTGGTGTTCGAAGCCCTACTCAGACGCAAACGGATCGGCTGGTGGGCCGCGGTTTTTCTGCAGGTGCTCGGCATCTACCTTGGCGTCGCCACCATCTTGCACATCACCCCGTGGGATCCCTTGCCGGAAACGCCTTTCACATTGGCCGCCGGTTTCGACGTCGCCTCCGTGCCCATCGGTATCGCGGCACTCGTGCTGCTGTGGAAGCTCCGGCCCGAGTTCGCGGGCAGGCTGCGCCCCGGCTCCTGGCTGGCCGCAGGCGCCATGGCCCTGGCCGGAAATCACTGTCACCGCGACCTTCACCTTCTTCGCCGTCTCGATCAGCCGCCCAGACAACAACCAGACGACCTTTGCCGACGTCGTGGCGACCCTCGCCCGATCCGCCGGGCTGCGCTCCCCGTGGAGCGACCACGTCACCGCGGGGTTGCACCAATGGATCCCGCAGGTCGCCTCCATCCTTTTCACCTTGTCGGTGCTCGGCGTGATCTGGGTCTTTCTGCGCACCGCCCGCGACCCGTACCGATGGACGGGGGAGACCGAACTGCTCCTGCGGGACCTGGTACACCGCCACGGCGGCGACGACTCCCTTTCCTACTTCGCGACCCGGCGAGACAAGTCGGTGGTCTTCTCGCCCGACGGCCAGGCCGCCGTCGCATACCGGCTCATCTTCGGGGTGTGCCTGGCCGCAGGCGACCCGATCGGTGCGCAAGGATCCTGGAGAGGCGCGATAGACGCCTGGCGCGAAGAAGCAGTTGGTCACGGCTGGCTTCCCGCGGTCTTGTCCGTCTCGGACGCCGGGGCCCGCGCCTACATCGCGGCGGGTCTGTTCATCATCAACATGGGCGACGAAGCCATTCTCGACGCCGACCGGTTCGCCCAGGCAAAGGCAGCTGACCCCGATCTGCGAAGGGCCATCCGTCGGGTTAACCGAGACCAGGTCTGCATCGCGATCACCCGGCAGGCGTCGATGTCGGCCGACGACGTCACAGAACTGGCCGTCCTGGCCGAGGAGTGGCGGCACGGCGAGAGCGAGCGAGGCTTCTCCATGGCGCTCGGCCGCGCCGCCGACCCCGCCGACGGCGAGATCGTCCATGTGGTCGCGAGACGCGAGGGTCGGCCGGTTGGGTTGCTCTCCTTCGTGCCGTGGGGTACCTCCGGGCTGTCGCTCGACGTGATGCGCCGCAGCACCGACGCACCCAACGGCGTGACCGACGCCATGGTCAACGCCCTGGTGGACCGGCTGCCAAAGCTGGGCTTGCGGCGTGTGTCTCTCAACTTCTGCATGTTCCGCGGCGTCTTCGCGGACTCGGTCAAGCTCGGCGCGGGTACGGTCACCCGCTTCAACTCTTCGGTGCTCGGCCTGCTCGACCGGTTCTGGCAGCTGGAGCGGCTCTACGAGTCCAACCGGCGGTTCAACCCTCAGTGGGTGCCGCGCTACCTGTGCTACCCCGATCTGATGGCTCTACCCAGGATCGCGCTGGCCGCAGGATTCGCGGAAGGATTCCTGCCTGAACTGCCGAACCTCCGGAGCGCACCACGCCAGCTGAGCCCCGAACAGGTCGCCGAGGCCAGGGAGATCGCCGCCACCCCCGTGGTCAACGTCGCCGCCCTGGCGCCGAGGATCAACGATCAGGCCCGCGCCCGACTGGCCCATCTCGACGCGCTGGAAGCGGCCGGCCGCGAGGGGTATCCGCCCACCGGCGCCCGCCCCGACCGGACCGTCGCAGCCCTGATCACCGACTGGGAGGAAGGGTGCCGGGTGCGGATCGCGGGACGAATCCGACACCTGCGCGACCACGGCGCGGTCGTCTTCGCCGACCTGTTCGAAGGGGCGGCCTCCATCCAAATGCGCCTCGTCGGGGGAGCCGACGGGTTCGCCAGGCTGGTCGACCTCGGCGACCTGCTGCTCGTCGAAGGCACGTGCGGCACATCACGAAATGGCGATCGGGTGGTCGACGTCGATGCCTGGCAGATGGCCGCGAAGGATCTACTGCCGCCGATCTTCGACCCTGCAGCGGCGCAGTCGCGTTCGGGGGAGTTGCTCGCAGACCCGGCCAAGATGACCTTGCTCCACCAGCGCGGTGCCATCGTGGCGGCGGTGCGCGCATGTATGGAGGCGGCGGGATTCGCCGAGGTCGAGACGCCGGTGCTGCACTCCGTCCACGGGGGAGCCTCCGCTCGGCCGTTCGAGACGCACATCAACGCCTACCATTAGAGGCTCTCGCTGCGGATCGCGCCCGAGCTGTACCTGAAACGACTGCTGGTCGGCGGTTCCGGACCGATCTACGAGATCAGCCGCAACTTCCGCAACGAGGGGGTCGACGCCACCCACAATCCCGAGTTCACCTCCATTGAGGCCTACCAACCGTTCGCCGACTACGACGACATGCGCCTTGTCACGCAGGACCTGATCCGCGCCGCCGCGCGGGCCGTGCGAGGCTCGGAGACCCTGCTCATCGGGGGCTGAGCGTCGACCTGGCAGGCGACTGGCCGGTGATCTCGGTGACGGAGGCGGTCTCGCGGGCCGTGGGGCGCGAGGTCGGTGTGACGATGCCTGCCTCCGAGTTCGCCGCGCTGGCCGCGACGCACGGGGTTGAGGCCGAGCCGGGCTGGGGACCGGGCCGCATCTTGGAGGAGCTCTACGGTGAGCTGGTCGAAGGGGGCTTCAGTCCCTGACCGTTCGGCAGGGACGGCGCGGGTGAGGTGGCTAGGATCTCGTCATGACCGACATCGTCGTCCTGCACAACCCGCGATGCTCCACCTCACGCGCCGCCGTCGAGGCCGTCGAGGCATCCGGCCTGGCGTCGGAGATTCGCAACTACCTCAAGGAGCCGCTCAGCCGCGACGAATGGCTGGCGGTGCTCGCCAAGCTCGACGCGCCCGCGACCGAGTTGGTGCGCCGCGACCCGAACTTCCAGCGCTCGGGGCTAACTGACGACGACGTCGCCACGGTCGAACAGGTCGCCACCGTCCTGGCCGACCAACCCCTCCTGGCGCAGCGCCCCGTCCTGATCCGAGGCGGCCGGGCGATCATAGGTCGCCCCAAGTCGGTCGTGCCGGGCTTCCTCTCCTGAGGCCAGGCGACCCCCGTGAATCCGACGCGCAGGACCCGGCGGCTCCTGGGACTCATCGCGTGTGTTCTGCTCGCCCTGGTACTCGGCCTGATCGTCCACGGCGCGACAGGCAGGCCGGAGATCGCAGCGGCCGCCGCCTGGACGACGTTCGTCTCGTCCTATTGCGCCTGGATCTGGCTCCGGCTCGCGCGGTTGAGCCCAGCCGAGACGGCGGCGCACAGCAGGGAGGAGGACCCCGGGCGGTGGGTCAGCGACCTGATCCTGATCGTCGCCTCGGTGGCGGGCGTGGCGGGGGTCGGCTACATCCTGATCGCGGGCAACGCCCACGACGTTGCCAACGCGGCACTCGGGGCAGCCTGCGTGCTCGCCTCGTGGGTGCTGGTACACACGCTCTACGGCGTCCGGTACGCGGACCTGTACTTTTCTGCCCCCAGCCCGCCCATCGACTTCGGGGACGAGCCGCCCCGGTACATTGATTTCGCCTATCTGACGTTCTGCCTCGGGATGACCTATCAGATCTCCAACACGACCATACGGACCAGCCAACTGCGCTCGGTGGTGTTGTGGCACACGCTGCTGAGCTACTTCCTTGGTGCGGTCGTGCTGGCCTGCACCGTAAACCTCGTCGCCGGGCTCGCGGCATCCTGACGTTGTCGGCGCGGCTCAACCAACGGCCGGCAGAGACCACAGCCGCTCCCTAGACTTGGGGTGCCGGGGGAGCGCCAAACCGCAGCCAGGCTGGGAAAGTCTGAGGGGGACTCAATGGTGGAGATCCGGCCGGATCGGCGGACGCTGATAGAGACCGCCATCAACCAGGCTCGTGCCGGAGCGCCTCGCCTGCTCTGTATCAACGGAGCCTCGGGTATGGGCAAGACGACCCACTTGCGTGCGGCCATCGACGCCGCAGTGGGGTTCCGGGTGTTGGAAGCGAGCTGCGATGAGGTGGCGTACCGACCCGCCTACGGGCTGTTTGAGCGACTGGGCGTCCCACCTCCGGTCACCGACCGGGGGACGCCTCAGGAACCGGCGGTGGCGGCGCAATCCCTGCGTCGGGTGATCGAGGCCGAAGCCGACGGTCCTCCTCTGATCATCGCGGTCGACGATGCGCAGTGGGCAGACAGCGAATCGTTGGAGGCACTCCGATTGGTGCTGGAAAGGGCCGCCGGAGATCGCCTGCTGGTGATGGTGGCCAACCGGGCCGTGCCCGGCAGGGAGCACACACCGTGGCCGCAGCACAATCTGGACCCCGAAGCGGTCACGGGCTGACGCTCGACGGAATCGGCTTGGTCGAGGCCGGCGAAGTCATCAGGGGCGCGGTGGGTTGGAACCGTTGTCCCGACGATCTCGTCGAGAGGCTGTGGCTGCACACCGATCGCAACCCGATGCACCTGGCGTCGCTGGTGCGGCAGTACAGCGCCGATGAGCTGATCCAGCGCACCGCTCTTCCGGCACCCCAGGACGTTGCCCGCGATCTCAGCGTGCGCCTTGCAGCGATGGACATCGAAGCCGCGCGACTGCTCCGCGCCGTGGCGGTGACAGGGGCGATGTGGGTCGACAGGCTCGAAGCCGTGGCCGTTGCACAGATCGACGACCCGTCAGCCGCATTCGCATTCCTGAACGATGCCGGCCTGTTGGTGGTGCGGTCGGACGCCCCGCTCGCCGACGTCCGCATCGTGCATGCGCTGGTGCGTGCCGCCGTCTATCAATCCACACCGGCTGCCGAGCGCCGGGCCATGCATGAACGGGCTTCACACGTGGCGCTCTCCACGATGCATCGCCTTGAGCATGCGGTGGCTGCGGCAAGTCGGCGCGACGAGCCGCTCGCGCTCCGGCTTGAAGAAGCCGCGCTGGCCGCCCACCTGGAGCCGGACTACCGCCGCGAGGCCCAGTTGTGGCAGTGGGCGTCACAACTTTCGGCGTCCGTCGCTGGGCGCGAGCGACGTTGGTTGGAGTCTCAGTTGGCAACCGTGCTGGCGCGCGACACCCGGGCGGTGCGGGCGCACCTCCAGGAGTTCGCCGGGGTCGGCGATGAGGCGCGCCGTGAGGTGTTGATGGCATGGCTGCTGGTCGTCGAGCACCGGATCGCCGATGCCAGACGCACTCTGGAGTCGCTGTCGTCCGACGCCCTCGGCAAGGCTGACTACGTCGTCCGTAGGCGTTGGCGCGTCCTCACCGCGTGGACGATGCTCGCGTCGGGCTATCCGGCGGAATCAATCCAGGCGCTTCTCGACCAGCTGCCGGTGGTGACGGAGCTTGACCCGGCCGAACGTCCGTTCTACGTACGCGCCGCCGGTGAGATCGCCCGGGGCCGAATGGATGCCGAGCATTGGCGGCGGGACCTGAACACCGTCCCCATTGATGCGCGCGCAACGCCGATGGAGGAGACCGACAATCTCAGTTGGCGCGGCGCCGTCTACGCGTTGTCCGGACAAGCCTCGGAGGCTCGCCGCGACCTCTCGGAGGTCGCCTCGCGCATTCGAGGAGGCCGCGTCGACACCCTCAATGGGGTGCCGCATGCGCTCCACAGCTTTTCACTCTGGCTGGACGGTGAGTTCGATCGGGCACTCATCGAGCAGCAAGCGGCGACCGAGCTTTCCCCCGGAGCACTCCACCCCTTGGTGCAAGCCATGCTTCCGTTGATCCCGACGGTGCGCGGAGACTTCACCCGGGCGGATGCGCTGCTCGACGAATCCCGGGCCGTGCTGGTCGACCTGCCGTGGCATGTGCCCGTCTCGGTGCTCGTCGTGGCGACCGTCGCCCGGCTCCACGCGGGTGACGACGACGCCGCCCGCGCGGCGTGCCTGCCTCGTCTGCGGGCTCACTTCGGCGGGGAGTTGACGGCCCCGAACTACGGGAGCGGAGCCCTCTGGCAGCTTCATCTCGCGCTGGCACGCATCTGGGCAGGGGAATTGGACGCCGTGGAAGGCCATCTCAAAGCGATCGAGACCGATCTGGTTGCGCCTGCTTGGTCGAGTTGGTGCAGGCCGTGGCTGTCCGGGCTTCGGAGCGAGCGTGCAGGCCGGTTCCGAGACGCACACCGGCTACTGAAAGAGAGCATCGCGGCCTTCACCGGCGACCTGCCTCTGTATCGCGGCCACGTGCAGGCCGATCTCGCACGCGTGTCCGCCCTTGCCGGGGACTCCGAGTGCGCGGCACGCTCCTCCGAAGAGGCCACCAGGATCTACTCGGGCCTTGGCGCGACCGCCTACCTCAACCGGTTGCCTGTTGCGGCCACCGTTGATCCGCTCGCAACTCTCAGCGATCGGGAACGCGAGGTCGCCGCCCTTCTGCTCTCCGGGTTCAGCTACGCACAGATCGCGCAGGAGCTATATGTGACGCGCAGCACCGTCGCCTTCCATCTGAGCCGGATCTACGCAAAGGCGGGGGTCGAGTCACGCCACCAGTTCACCCAACAAGTGCGGCTTGCGCGCTCAGGGGGGCAGTGACCTTCCGCCGACGCAAGGGCCTCGTGGGAACTGGTCGAAATGGACAGTCGCCCGGAGCCGCGCCCGGGAGATGCTCGATGGAGGAGAAGTTGCCAGCCTCGGCAACTCCACATCGAAAGGGAGTTTCGACATGAGTCTCATGACAGGAACAGGCAGGCGGATCAAGCTGGCACTGGTGGGCACCCTGGTCGGGGCGGCTTCGTTGGCCGCGCCTGTGACCGCGGCCCACGCCATCGACATGGGTGCACTGATCGATCCGCGCGGTTCGTTGACCGGCCCGGGTCGGCCGTGTGCCAACCAGAATGCGCCCGGCGTCTACCTCTACTCGGACAACACCTACCGGGGCAAGTGCGGCTACTGGGAGTTCAGCCAGGGCTTCTACAACGAGGACACCATCAGGGCCAACGTCGGCAACGACAAGGCCTCGTCCATGCGCATCGTCGGAGGCGGACACTTCGTCATGCTCTACAAGCACAACACCTATCGCGTCAACGTCGCCAACTATGTGCAGTTCGTGAGTGACATCCCCGACTTCAAGGCCTACAAGTTCGAGGACGGCTCGTCGCTCAACGATAACGTTTCGAGCCTGTACATCAGTTGAGGCCGTCCCGGTCGGTGTCGGCGGGACCCGGGCCGTCCAGTTCCTGCCCGGGACTGGACGGCCCGGCGAATCTGGCAGTCGCCGTCACGGAGCCGACGCAGGACCAGACCGCCTCCCGCAACTGAGTCCCTACTGGTCGAACAGGGCGCGGATGTCGGCGGCCGTGATTGCCCCGGACGAGAACGTGCCCGAATCCACCACCGAGCTGAACAGGTCGCGCTTGCGCTCCTGCAGCGCCACCACCTTCTCCTCGATCGTGTCGGTCGACACCATCCGGTACACGTTGACCGATCTGGTCTGCCCGATCCGATGGGTCCGGTCGATCGCCTGATTCTCCGCAGCCGGGTTCCACCACGGGTCGAGCACGAAGACGTAGTCGGCCTCCGTCAGCGTCAATCCGAAACCGCCTGCCTTCAGCGAGATCAGGAACACAGGGTCGTCGCCCTCCCGGAACTGGGCGATGCGCGCGGGCCGGTTCATCGTGCGCCCGTCGAGGTAGACGTAGCTGACGCCGGCCTCGTCGAGCGCCTCGCGCACCAACTTGAGGTATCCGGTGAAGCTGCTGAACACCAGCGCCCGGTGGCCCTCCGCGGCGAGTTCCACCACCTGCTCGACCAGCGTCGAAACCTTCGCCGACGGCGTCGAGGTCGCGTATTTCGCGTCGACCAGCACCGGGTCGAGCGCCAATTGACGAAGCATCGTCAGCGCCCGGAAGATCGCAACCCGGTTGCGGTCCATGTCGTCCAGCATCCCCAGCACCCGTTGGCGCTCCCGTTGCAGGTAGCGGTCGTAGACCCTCCGGTGGACCGGCGTCAGCTCCACCTTCTGAACCTGCTCGATCTTGTCCGGCAACTCCTGCACCACCTCTCGCTTGGTGCGACGCAGCACGAACGGCCGGATCCGACGTCGGAGGGTATCGAGCGCGATCAGATCGCGGTCGTTCTCGATCGGTTTGCGGAACCTTTCGATGAAGTGGGTCGGCCGGGGGAACAGGCCGGGCGCGCTCAGCGACAGCATCGACCAGAGATCCATCAGGGAGTTCTCCAGCGGGGTGCCCGTGACGGCAAGTGTGAATGGCGCGCCCAGTCGGCGGGCAGCCTGATAGGTACGGGACCGGTGATTCTTGACGAACTGCGCCTCGTCGAGGATCAACCCACTCCACGGCAGCGCACGATAGTCGGCATCTTCCAGCCGCAGGAGCGTGTACGAAGTCACCACGACGTGGGCACCCTCGATGGAGTGGGGCAGGTCCTGCCCACGCTTCTTGACGGTGGCGGTGATGGGGACGACGGTGAGGGCCGGCGCGAACCTGGCCGCCTCCTCGACCCAGGTACCGACAACGCTGGCTGGCGCCACGACCAGCACCGGTCGGCCGTCGAGTTCGCCAGACTCCCTGGCGCGTTCCAGGAGGGCCAGGGTCTGCAGCGTCTTACCGAGCCCCATGTCGTCGGCCAGCACGCCGCCGAGGCCGACCTCCCAGAGGGTGGCCAGCCATTGATAGCCGCGCACCTGGTACGGGCGAAGCTCGGCCCGGAGCCCTGTCGGCGGCGTCGCCTCGGCGCGGTCCTCGTCGGGCAGGAGCCGCTGGACGGCGTCTCGCCAACGGCTGCTCTGTCGGGCGACGACGCCCATCTCCACGAGTTCTTCCCAGAGCCCGGCCTGGTACGGGCCGATTCGCAGCGGGCCCGACGGATCGCCGTCGGTAAGTTCCCTGGCTTCCTCGATGAGGCGGCGCAGGGCCTGCAACTCGGGCAGGTCGAGCCGGAACCAGGTGCCGGAGTCGAGCAGCAGCGCATCCTCGCCTGTGGCAAGGGCCAGGAACAACTCCTCGAACGGCACCTGCTGACCATCGATCGTGACGACGATGTGGAGGTTGAACCAGTCGCGGTCGTCGCTGTCCTCGGCCGTCAGATTGACGACCGGGGCCTCTGCGGCCTCGGTATAGGGCACCGCCTCGCCGATCTCCAGGACCGTCACGCCCGCCTCCCTGAGCCGGGGGATACCCTCCGTCAGGAAGGATGCCGAGGCCATCCCCGTCAGCTCGAGCTGGGGGATGAGCGTGGGACGGGGGTCGCGCCGGATCAGGTTCGGTGCCACGGTCGCGAGCAGGTCGAGCAGGTCGCCGCATAGCCGGTGTTCGGTGGCGATGTCGCGTGGGGGGCCACCGGCGACGGTGGCAAGAGGCACGACGGTGGGCGCCCCGTCCTCCGCCGCGGACGGATAGGAGAACCCCCAGTCGAGTTGGGCCACGTGGCTCGGAAGGTGGGTGAGGGTGAGGTGCAGGACCGGTGGCAGGAGCTCGGGGGCCTCGACGGTGCCGTCGACGGTGGTCACGGAACCCGCCCTGGCCAGCGCCGGGTAGTAGAGAGTGAGGAATCGGTCGACATCGGCAGCGGGAATGTCGACGTGGTCGCCGTCGAGGAGGAGCCGGTCGAGACCGTCGGGGGGAGGGGCCGTGAGCGGCCAGAGGGTGAGCCTGCCTTCGCTGACGTGCGCGACGCCGTGCGGTGGCGATCCGAGCAACAGGATCTGTCCCTGGGGTACCGGGCCGAGGACCGAGACGAGCGGGCGAGCCGTGATGCCGCCGTCGGGGGAGCGGGTCAGGTCCAGGGAGACGGTCGCAGCGTCGTCACCCATCCTGACGTCACTCAGGCCCGCGCCCGCGAGGAAGGCAACACCGGCCGAGGACACGCGTCGCAGCAGCGGCCAGGCCGGGGAGCCGAGGGAGCCCAGATCGACGGCGGGGCTGCCATAGGAATAGTCGGGGACGGGAGCCAGGTTGTGCAACTGGACAAGCCCGGTGCGCTGGGCCCGGTTCAGATCGCCCGAGCGCCAGGGTTGGTTGATCTCGGCCCAGGAGGCACCCGTCTTGACCCAAGGTTTCTGTACGCCTTCGCGCAGGGGTTGCAGCAGGATGCGTGGCACGGGGGCCCCGTATTGGGGTTGGCCCACGGAGAACTCGAGCGCCAGTGACTTTGCGCCACCGACGACGGAGTCGGTTCCGCCCGTCAACTTGCCCAACCTGCTCTCCCACGAGACGGTCGGCGATGTGTCGTTCCTCAGGAGGGCGCGGGCGGCGAGCAGCGTCGCGACGACGTGCTTGCAGGAATGCCCCATGGGGCAGGAGCAGTAGTGTTCGACCCAATGGACCCCGCGGATGATCTCCACCTGGTACCGGTTTCTCCCGCTGCCACTGACCAGGGCGCTCAGCGAGTTGGGCGAGGTGATGAGGTCGTGTACGCGGCCCGTAGCCTGGTACTCCTGGCCGCGAGCGTAGCTGGATGCGCTAAATAGCCTCTTGAGTTCGGGCACCGTGAACGCCAGGACCCATTCGGCGCCTTGATTTCGCATAGGGGTCGAGAGTACTCGCCATCGGGACCGGCCTGGCAACTGTCGACCCGTCGCGATGGCGCTCGGCGAGGGGAGGGGTTTTGAGCAGGATCCACTACTCAATCGGAGTCTCGACGCGTTGTCTGCTGAC
>NZ_FQZG01000016.1 GCF_900141915.1 Tessaracoccus bendigoensis DSM 12906
TGCAGCATCCTGACCACAGGTCCTTGGGAAAGTCCCCGGGCAAGGTCACGATGGTTTCGTCACGGGCCGCTCGTACCTCACGGCCCGGCTCAACCGACACGCAACCCGGCTCAACCGACACGCAACCCGTCGTTCCCGCGCGGAGCGACAGACTCAACCGACGCGCACCCCGGCTCAACCGCCCAGTTCGTCGGTGGAGAAGGTGTCGCAACTGTTCGGATCGCCGCTCTGGAAGCCTGTGGCCGTCCAGTACTGCCTCATCTGGGACGACCCGTGGGTCCAACTCTCCGGCACGACGCGTCCGCTCGACTGCTGCTGGATGTGGTCGTCGCCGACGGCGCGCGCCGCGGCGACGATCCGGTCCAGATCGTCCTGCGTGACCGACTCGATCGGTGAGGTCGGGTCCTTGATCGTGTTCGCGAAGAACACCCCCGCGTAGCAGTCGGCCTGCAGTTCCAGGCGCACCTGGGCCGACTTGGGTCCTGTGTCGTTGCCGCTCTGGCGCGCCTTCGTCATCTGCCCCGTCAGGTTGGAGACGTGATGGCCGTACTCGTGGCCGACGACGTACAACTCGGCCACGTCGCTTCGTTCTGTGCCGAGTTGCGCGAGGAGTCGGGCGGTGAACTCCGAATCCAGATAGATCGTCGTGTCCCCCGGGCAGTAGAACGGCCCCATCTCCGAGGTTCCGGTGCCGCAGGCCGTGTCAACCTGGCCAGTGAAGATCATCATCCCTGCGGGCGGCTCGAAGCCGGATGCGAATTCGCCCTCCCAGAAGGTCGTCAGCGCATTCTCATAGACCGTCCATCGACATTCGGGCCGCTCGCCGAGATCGCTGGTGTTGTCACAATCGGGCTGGCTGGCGACCTGCTGGGCCTGGTTGCCGCCGTCGCCCAGGAGGCTTCCGACGTCTCCGCCCAGGAACACCACCAGCAGCAGGAGCACAAGCCCGCCGACACCGCCACCCACCGCCAGGCGCCCACGACCGCCGCCCCCGCCTCCGCCTCCGTAGCGGACCCGGGACTGATCGAGTTGCACGTTGTCGCGGTACTCCATGACTCCCCCTGACCTCGCCGGTGCCCTTCCGGGCATTTCCACACACTAGCCGCGCAGGGACGTCGGCGGTCAGATTGCCTTCAAAGCCGTCCGATGCCGCCAAAGCCCACCGGCTAAGCTTGTCCAATGCGCGTCATCGGTGTCACCCATCCTCTGGGCGCGCCGGTGGCAAGTTTCCCGGTAGCCCACGGACAGCATCCGCGTATCACGTTGTTCGATGAAGGATTCATTCCCGTTCGCCCCCTGGCGGCAACGATCATCGACGGCGACATCGTTTTCACCTGGCTAGTCCGCGAGGTGGTGGCCGCCGATCACCGTCCACCCGAACGGCACGCCGTCTATGTCGCCCCCACCTCCGAGCAGCCCCGGACCTTCCAACGCATCGGCGCCTACGCCCTGGTGCTTTCGGAGCGCGGCATCCTCGGCACTGTGAACTCCTCAGCCACCCTCGCGCCCGGCACGTGGGCCCTGCCCGGCGGCGGGGTCGACCCGGGCGAGGCGCCGTCTGACGCGGTGCTGCGTGAGGTGTTTGAAGAGTCCGGGCAGGAGGTCGTCCTGGACCGGGTGCTGTCGCTGGAGTCCGAGCATTGGATCGGCCGGTCCCTGGCCGGTCGCCTCGAGGACTTCCATGCGCTGCGGATCATCTACGCCGCAACATGTAAGACACCCAGCGACCCTGTCGTCCACGATGTCGGTGGATCGACGCAAGGGGCCGACTGGGTGCCGGTGCGAACCTGGCGCTCGCTGCACTGGACCAACAGTTCCCGGACCCTGCTCGCGCAGTACGCCCGGAAACTGTCGCGTTAGCCTCGATGCACCTCGAGGTGCGACGGGCCAAGAACGCTAGTTCCTGAAGTAGCTGAGGATGCGCAGGATCTCCGTGTAGAGCCACACCATGGTGATCGTGATGCCGAAGGCGGCGCGCCACGATTCCTGCGCAGGGGCCTGGGCCGCGATGCCGCGCTCGACCGAGTCGAAGTCGGTGATCAGGTTCAGTACCGCTAGCACGACCGCGACGATCGAGATGCCGATCGCCAGCATGCTCACATTGCCGCCGGCGTCACGGATTCCCGTGTTGACGCCGAACAGGGCGAAAACGAAGTTGACCAGCAGCACGCCTGCGAGCGAGATCGTCGCGATCGCGACGGTCTTGCGGAACTTGGCGGTGACCCGGATGTTGAAGAACTTGTACGCGGCCAGAGTCACGCCTGCGGTCACGAAGGTCGCGAGCACCGCCGAGACGACGATGCCGGGCCACATGTACTCGAAGAACTTCGAGAAGGCACCGACGAAGATGCCCTCGACGGCGGCGTAGAACATCACACCACCCACCGGCAGCTTCGCACGACCCGCCACCATGAACACGGTGACCAGTCCGACGATCCCGGAGGCGATGAGGGTCGGGGTCAGCATGCTGAGCGGAACCAGCATGAACGCGGCGACCGCGAAGAGCGCCACCGTGCCGAGCGTGATGGCCGTCTTGGCGATCACGTCGTCAAGCGTCATCACCGCCCCGGTGGCCACCGGCTGCTGGTAGGGGCTGTAGTTCTGCTGCTGCGTGGGGAACTGTCGGTATGGGTCGTTGCCCTGCCCCTGCTGGCCGAACCCCTGCGGGCCGGGCTGGGTTGGGGTGCTGTGACGCGTGAAGGCGTCGGGGCGACCGATGATCGGGTTTGCCATCTGAGTCTGCTCTCTTCTCAAGTCTCGCCGGGAGGCTTCTGCAATCCATGGTAGCGGCTCCCCCGAACGGGCTCTGGCAACCGGATGGGCCTGGATGACCGAACCCCCAGCAGTGGCGTCGACGCCATGCGACGATCAGTTATGGCCGATCCCACTCTCACGTTCCTCGGCGCCGCAGGTACTGTCACCGGTTCGAAGTTCCTGCTGAGCATCGAAGACAAACTGATCCTCGTCGACGCGGGCCTGTTCCAGGGAGAGAAGAAGCTGCGCAACCTGAACCGGGACAAGTTCAGAGTCGACCCTGCAAGGATCGATTCGATCCTGCTGACCCATGCCCACGCCGACCACTCGGCCTACCTACCGGCACTGGTCAGGCGCGGTTTCCGAGGCCCGATCTGGGCGACTCCACCGACGATCGGCCTCACCGAGATCGTGCTGCGGGATTCGGCCAAGCTGCAGGAACAGGCGGCCGAGGAGGCCCGAGATGGTGGCTGGTCGAAGCACAAGTCGCCGGAAGCGCTGTACACGATGGCCGACGTGGAGGACACGCTGCCTCTCCTGCGAGCGGTCGACTGGGACACCAACATCGACATTGACGGCGTCGCCTGGGCCACTTGGACCCACTCGGCCCACATCCTGGGAGCCGCCAGCATCCGGGTTGAGTTCGGCAACCGCAGCGTGCTGTTCTCCGGCGACGTCGGTCGTCACACCCACCCCATCCTGCGTGACCGCGAGATCCCACAGGGTGCAGACATTGTCTTGTGCGAGTCGACCTACGGCGATCGGTTGCACCCGGAACCGGCGCAGCCCCATGCAGACCTGGCCGACGCCATCTGCCGGACGGTCAGCCGCGGCGGTCAGGTGCTGATCCCCGCGTTCGCGATCGACCGCACGGAACTCGTGCTGCAGGCCCTGGTCCAGCTGAGACGTGATGGCCTGATCCCGGCTGTCCCCGTGGCCGTGGACGGACCGATGTCGCTCAGGGCCCTGGATATCTACCGCAACACGCCTGAGGAACTCCGCCCCGGGGTCTCGGTCGGCGACTTCACCGACCTCAACCTCCTGGAGACGAGGGAGCGTGTGGAATCCAAGAAGCTGAACAACCGGACCGACCCGATGATCATCATCTCGTCCTCCGGGATGCTTGAGGGTGGTCGGGTGCTCTATCACCTGAGACGATTGCTCCCCGATCCCGTCAACACCTTGATCCTCACGGGCTATCAGGCCGAGGGCACCCGAGGCAGGGCGATCGCCGAGGGCGCCCCTGCCGTCAAGATCAACGGCCGCTACATCGCCGTCAAAGCCGAGATCGTGCGCGACGACGAGTTCTCCGTCCACGGTGACCGGTCGGATCTCATCGACTGGTTGAAGGCGCTCACCCCGCCACCCGAGATCGTGTTCACGGTTCACGGCGAGTTGAAGGTGTCGACCGCATTCGCCTCGGACGTCCGACGGGAGGTCGGTTGCCTCGCCGTCGTTCCGACGCTCGGCGAGGTCATCTCCCTGGCGCCCGCATGAACGCGACGGCGACGACGCCGGGCAGCAGGAGCGCGGCGGGCAGGAACATCGATTGGCTCATGGCGGCCGAGAAGCCCTCAACCGCCTGGGGTGGAAGCCCGCCCCCTCCTTGTCCCTGTGCGTCTGCCCCCGGCCCCAGTTCCGCCGACAGCCGGGCCGACATCATGGCTGCGATCGCTGCAGACCCCAGCACCGACCCGACCTGGCGTGTGGTGTTGTAGACACCGGAGCCGGCCCCGGCAAGGTTGCGCGGCAGGTTTCTGGTTGCCACCAACGCTAGCGGTCCCCAGATGAACGAACTGCTGACGCCGACCGCCAGGCTCGGCAGCAACAGCCACCACGGGCTGCGCGACGGCTCCATCCACAGCCCGTACCACGCCACCGCGCCAGCCATCCCGAAGAGGCCACCCGCGATCCAGGGTCGCGCGTCGCGGTTCTGGAGGAATCGTCCGGCAATGGGCGAGAGCAGCCCGGCTGCGATCGCCATCGGCATCATCAGGAATGCCGACTGGCTCGGGGTCAATCCCCTCGCCGACTGCACGTAGAGGAAGAGCGGGATGTTCATGGCGGCTGCGACGAGGCCCATCACCGAGATCGCCGCGTTGGAGAGCACGTAGTTGCGGTCCCTGAACAACTCGAGGGGCACCAGGGGCTCACTCCTGGTGGCACCCTGCCACCAGACGAACACCCCCATCGCCACAACCCCTGCCGCGATCATCGCCGGGATCGGGACCGGGACTGTCACACCCGCCACCCCGACCGGCATGCTTCCCCAGTCGTAGGTTTCGCCTTCCTGGATGCCGAACACGATGAGGAACAGAGCGACCGCGCTGAGCAGCACCCCGACGATGTCGAACGAATGCGTGTGGGTTTCAAGCCTCGGGACGTTGACGGCGACCAGCACGACCCCGACGATCCCGATCGGCACGTTGATGAAGAAGATCCACTCCCACCCGACGGCGTCGACGAGAAAGCCGCCGAGCAGTGGGCCTACCAGCATCGCCAACCCTGCGACGCTGCCCCACAACCCCATCGGGGCGCCGCGGCGCTCCGGAGGGAAGGTGCGCATGATCACGGCCATCGTCTGTGGCGCCATCAGGGCGGCTCCGAGACCTTGCGCCACCCGGGCGAGGATCAACATCCCGATGGTGCCGGCCAGGCCACACCACAACGACGAGGCGGTGAAGATGATCAGGCCGATCAGGAACACGGGCTTTTGCCCGAACCGGTCCCCCAGCCGACCCGTGATGAGCAGCGGCACCGCGTACGCCAGAAGATACGCACTCGTCACCCAGATCACCTGGTTGATGTCTGCGTTGAGCGCCGCCATGATGTGCGGGATCGCGATGGTCACGATCGTGGAGTCGACGAGGATCATGAAGAACCCGATGATCATCGAAAGGAATCCCGGCCATGGTGAGCGTGACGGATCCATGCGGTTGCTCCTGTCGACGGCGGTCTGTGGTACGTCGGAGCGAAGAATACGGCAGCCGGAGGGAAGTGCCTTCTGCGACAGCAGAACCGCCGTCAGCGACTGGCTAGCCTGGCCACGGAATCGGCTGCGTAGTTGGCGACCTCAGGGTCGCCGGTCTCCCATTCCACGACGCTGCCGTACGCATCGGCGGTGAGGGTGACGGAGTCGACGCTGCCGGTCAGGACGACATGCCCGTAGCCCTCGACCACCAGGGTTCCGATGTGATCCGCCGTCACGATACTCATGTCTCCTGACACCCGGACGCTGCTGCAGTCGCCTTCGAGCCTGACCCCGTCGTCCGCGTTCGACACCACGGTCTGCCCCGACCTGCAAGTGCGGGTTTCACCGGCCGCGCCAGAAACTGCCGCCCGGTCGAAGGAAGATTCGCTACCGCCCTGCCCGGAGACGACCCCGTCCGTGACGGCCGGTTCCAAGGGCGGCTCGAGCCAGGCACATCCGGTCAGCCCGATGAGCGCCACAGCCGTGACGATCCGCACGATTGCGCGTTGGGACACGTCCCACCTCTTCCGGTCAGGCCTCTGCTAGCGACGCCTTCAGCGTAACCCGTGCCCCCGACGGGATTCGAACCCGCACTTTGGCGGGTTTAAGCCGCCTGCCTCTGCCGTTGGGCTACGAGGGCCTGACTCACATACTAACGACGCCCAGGCGGGCCCATCCACGGTGGATCGCTCCTCCTCGGGGACCCACCCTGGTCCCGCCCTTCGCTAGTCTGGATGGAAACCGAGGGGAAGGACGAAGGGCAGTGACCCTGTTTCTCATCATCGGAGGCGTCGGCGTCCTACTGGTTCTCATAGCCCTGATCGTCGGCGATCTGCTCGACGGGCTCTTCCACCTCGACGTCCTCGGCGGAGACCTCTTCTCGTTCTCCAGCATCGCCGCCTTCATCGGAGCATTCGGCTTCGGAGGCGCAATCGGACTCTCGCTGATAGACAACACGGCCTTCGCCGTCGTGGTCGGGGCGGTCGTAGGAGGGCTGGCGGCCTGGGGCGCCGTCGCCCTGACCAAGTCACTCAAGCAGGGCGAGAGCGCGGCGAGCTTCCGGTCCGATTCGATGATCGGCCATTCCGGTTTCGTGATCACCTCGATCCCCGCGGGCGGCTACGGCGAGATCCGCATCTCGGTCGGCGGGCACGTCCGAAAGTTCAGCGCCAGGTCGGCGCTACCGGTCGACACCGGGCAGGAAGTCTGGGTCTCATCGATCCTGTCCCCCACCGCCGTCGAGGTCACACCCACCACCCCAGAACTCACCCCTTAACTCGAAGATTGGAAAGGCAGTCATGCCCGAACTCAACCCGATAGCAACGGCCATCATCGGCCTGTTGGTTCTCCTCCTCCTAGTGGGGCTGCTGATCGCCAGCCGCTACAAGGTCGCCAAACCCAGCGAGGCGTTCCTGATCACCGGCCGGAAAGGCAAGGAGGTCCGAAATCCGGAGACGGGGCTGGTCTCCACGGACCTCAGCGGCCAGAAGGTCGTGATGGGCGGAGGCGTGTTCGTCGTGCCGTTCATCCAACGCCTCCACGTGCTCGACCTGTCGTCGCGCCGGATCATGGTGACCATCCGCAACGCCGTCTCCGGCCAAGGCATCAAACTCAACGTTGACGGCGTCGCGATCGTTAAGGTCGGCGGTAACGAGGACTCGATCCGCGCCGCCGCGCAGCGCTTCCTCTCACAGCAGGACGAGATCGAACCATTCACGCAGGAAACACTCGCCGGGTCGCTGCGTTCGATCGTCGGCTCGCTGACGGTTGAGCAGATCATCCGCGACCGCGCGGCGTTCGCGCAGCGCGTCACAGACGAGTCCGAGTCTTCCCTCACCGGGCAGGGGCTCGTTCTCGACACCTTCCAGATCCAGGACATCACCGACGACGGCACCTACCTGAACGATCTCGGCCGCCCCGAGTCGGCCAAGCTCGGCCGGATGGCCGCCGTCGCCGAGGCCGAGGCACGTCGTGAGGCCGAACAGGCCCAGATCGCCGCCGAGCAGGAGATCGCCATCGCCCAGCGGGCGCTGGTCCTCAAGCAGGCGGAGATCCAGGCCGAGACCGACGCCGCCCGCGCAACCGCCGCCTCCGCAGGCCCGCTGGCACAGGCCGACCGCGACCAGGCGATCCTGCAGGAGCAGGAGAAGGTCGCTGTCGCGCAGGCAGCGCTGAAGGAGCGCCAGCTCGATACCGAAGTGCGGCGCCCCGCCGACGCCGAGCGCTACCGCGTCGAGACCGGCGCGGAGGCGCAGCGCAACGCTGCCATCTTCGAAGCCGAGGCCCGCAAGGCTTCCTCCATCGCCAACGCGGAAGCGGAGGCGGAGAAGGCTCGACTGACCGGTGTCGGTGAGAAGTCCCGTCGATCTGCGCTCGCCGAGGTAGAGGCCATCGAAGGCGCCAGGCGAGGCGAGGCCGAGAAGGCACGCCGAGTCGCCGAGGCCGACGCGGTTCGCGCGGAAGGCGAGGCGAAGGCCGCAGCGGTGCTCGCGGTCGGCCAGGCCGAGGCCGAGGCGATGGACAAGCGCGCCGAAGCGTTCCAGCACTACAACGACGCTGCCATCCTGCAGATGCTCATCGAGGTACTACCCGCGGTGGCCGAGAAGGTGGCTGCGCCGATGGGCAACATCGAGAAGCTGACGGTGGTCTCGACCGACGGCGCGGGCGCCCTGCCCCGCCAGGTCACCGACAACGTCATGCAGACGCTCCAGTTGGTCTCCGACACCACCGGCTTCGACCTGTCGGCCCTGCTTGACCGCTTCGCTAAGAAGGATCAGAGCGCCGATGAGGAGGTCGTGAAGGGCGACGTGGTCGCGTAACCCGACACCCTGTGAGAAGCGCGCCGACCCGTTCGGCGCGCTTCTTCATTTCCTACCGCGGGGCCCATCACAGGGAGCCTCGACCACGTCTTAACGATTGGTTCGCGATATATCGTTGACAGATCGCGATGCTCTGTTTATCCTTGAGGTGTCGGCTTCAAGTGGAAGCCGCCTGATCGGAGGAAAAACCATGAGGAACTTCAACAGAGACTGCCCACCAGAGGGCCAGCACCACCATCACCTACATCAGAGCGCGTTCGAGGAGGCGGGCGGCGGACGGGGCGGGCGATCACGGCGTCCCAGGGGCCCAGGGTTCCCACCCGGCCCGGGCTTTGGTCCGGGCTTTGGACCCGGCTTCGGCCCTGGCTTCGGCCCGGGGCGCGGCGGTGGGCGCCGGGCCCGCCGCGGCGACGTCCGGCTGGCGACGCTACTGCTGATCGCAGAGGAGCCCCGCAACGGCTACCAGATCATCCAGGAACTCGACACCCGCACCGGGGGTCGCTGGAAGCCGAGCCCGGGGGCCGTCTACCCGGCCCTCAACCAGCTCGAGGACGAGGGACTGATCCGGGCGACGGAGGCGCCCAGCGGCAAGACCTTCGAGATCACGGAAGCAGGAAAGGCCGAGGCTGAAGCGGCCGCGGACCGCCCCGCCCCGTGGGAGCTGCCGACGGATGAAGACGCTGGTGTGGCGCACGATCTGATGCACAGCTTCCACCAGCTTGGCCAGGCCATCGGCGCCGTCGTCCAGTCCGGAAATCAGGACGCGGTAACCAAAGCCACGGCGGAGGTTGAGGCGCTCAGGCGCCGGATGTACCAGATCCTGGCCGATTCGTGATGGTGTCGCGCTCGAGCGCCAGGTTGCGCCGGGCCGCGGCTTCCCAGAGGGCCACCCCCTTGGGCGTGCGGAAGATGGCCGCACGCCCAACGAGACGATCGATGAAGTCCAGCCGGCGGGCTTGCCAAGCGGCCCCGTCGAGGCCCGGCGACTCGGAGCGCACCCTTTGCGCATTGGCCAGGTAAGCGCCCCAGGGGGAGGCCAGCGCGGCCAGGTCGGCGTCACTGATCCTCCCGCCGGCCAGATCATCGGGCCCCGGGTCGTGGTCGATTGTCACGAGCACGAGGCGAATCACCTCCTCACGTTCAGAGGCCGGGAAGACGCCGTCGAGCAGGGAGCCTGCGAGCAGCGCCGAGGCCTCCTCGTCTGAGGGCGATGAGGATCGGTGAACGGCGTCGTGGAACCAGAACGCCACCCGCTCCGGTCGCCCGGCTCCCAGGAACGCGAGCACGCCCAGGCCGTGACGGAGGTGGCTCTCGCCGTGATAGCGACGGTGTGGTTCACGCCAGCGGCGCAGGAGCTCGGCCTCCACTTCAATCGGAAGATCCGCTACCACGCACGGACCCCCCAGTACGCGGCACCTGCCCACAGCCCAGCCCACAACAGCGAGGCGAAGGTCCCGATGATGAAGAGTTCGCCCTTGCGTGACGACGGTTCGCTGGTCGCCAGCTCCGCGTAGCGACCCAGCCCCTTGACGGCCAGCACCATCGCAATGCCTGCCGGGAAGCCGCCGACGATGCAAACATAGACCGCAAGCCGTTCGAAGACACCTACCCAGCGCCCGCCTGGAAGATCGGCCTGAGCCCTGACGAGCCCGAGATTCTCCCGGGCAAGCTCGATCTCGTCATGGGGACCCTGGCCTGAGTCGTCGATGCGACGCAGGATGAGTCTGATCGCAGGGTTCCCCCAGACCGCCAAGACGGCGCCTGCGGCCAGGATGAGCATCCTGAATAGAAGGTCGAGCACCACCGAGACGCTACACGTCGAGGCCGACAAGACGGACACCGCCACGCACCGGGCGCGCCGCCTCGTGAGGAACGAACGGGACATAGGCGTTACCCGCTGGCACACGGCGCAGAATCCCGACCACAACATCGTTGGGGGACTCCCCGCACAAGGTCGCGATGGTTTCGTCACGGGCCGCTCGTTCCTCACGGCCCGGCTCAACCGGCGCGGCGCGGCTCAACCGACGGGCGGGCGGCTCAATCGACAGCCAAACCGCAAACGCGCTGACTTAAGTTACTAGCTTCATTGAGTCCAAATGAAGCTAGTATCTTCACATGCCCACTTCGTCCCCAATGGTCGCCCTACTCGCCGACCTCGTGGCTTCGCGGACGGCCGACCGGACACGCCTCCACGATGCAGTCATAGAAGCCGCAGCTACGGTCAACGACCGCGTCTCGAGCGTCGACCAACTCCGCCCAACCGTCGGCGATGAACTTCAAGGGGTCTACGCGACGCTCGGCGACGCGCTCGCCGCATCCTTTACCCTCAGGTTCTCCCTCGCCCCGGAGTGGGACGTGCGTTTCGGGATCGGGGGCGGCCAAGTGCGCACCGTCGACCCCGAGCTCCGGATCCAGGACGGTTCGGCCTGGTGGCTCGCCCGTGAGGCGATCGACTGGGTCCATGCCTTCGCCGATGTGAAAGGGCACGGCAGCGCCCGCACCGCGATCCGCGACGAACGCGCCGAGGCAACGCCACAGGCCGACGCCCTGGTCCGACTGATCGACGCCCACTTCGCGCGACTCCGCGACGGCGCCGTCAACACCCTCGGAGGCATGTGGGCAGGCCTGGACAACGCCGCCATCGCCCAACGCGAAGGGATCAGCGAGTCTGCAAACTCGCAGCGCGTGATCAACAACGACCTGCGTCCACTCCTGGACGCCATGAGCACCCTCATCACTCTCCCCTGAACGCAGAAGGGGTCGGCATGGCGCCGACCCCTCCAGAACTCCCAAGACACCCGCGAGCGACCTACCTCCGCCGCACCAGATGATCCCGTGAGCGCCCAGGCGAACCTCAGCCGATGGCAGCCAGCGCCGCGTCGTAGTCGGGCTCGGTCGTGATCTCCGGCACCTGCTCGGTGTAGACGACCTTGCCGTCGGCGTCGATCACAACGACCGAGCGTGAGAGCAGACCGGCTAGCGGGCCGTCGGTCATCGTGACGCCGAAGGTCTCGCCGAAGTTCGTCCGGAAATCAGAGGAGACCACCACGTTCTCGATGCCCTCCGCGCCGCAGAAGCGGTTGAGTGCGAACGGGAGATCGCGCGACACGCACAGCACTGACGTGCCCTCGAGACCGGCGGCCTTCTCGTTGAATGTGCGCACGCTCATCGCGCACACCCCCGTGTCGACCGACGGGAAAATGTTGAGCACCAGTTTCTGGCCAGCGAAGTCGCCCGATGAGATCGGGGCCAGGTCGGTGCCGACGACCTCGAAGTCGGGGGCTGTGGAGCCGACGGCGGGCAGTTCGCCGACTGAATGGACAGTGTTTCCCTTGAATGCGATTTGAGCCATGCCACCGATCCTTCCCGATCGGCGACCAGTTTTCCAGGCGGTCCCGATCAATGGACGGCCGGCCCATGGAGGAACGCTCCAGCCGAACCGCCCACCAGCACCGGGACGGGCCGACGCTCAGCCCAGCACGGGCCTGACGTGCAGCCCGACATCCGGGTCGACCAGGGTTTCCTGGGCGGCCGCGATGTCGCCGATAAGCAGTTCCGCTTCGACCGGAACGCTCCGTTTCACCAGGCCAAGCGCCATTGGGCCGAGTTCGTGATGGCGGCCCGACGACCCGACGAATCCCACCTTGCGCCCGTTCAACTCGATGGCCGCACCCACCTCGGGCAGCTGCGACATTGAACCGTCCAGGTGCAGCTGCACCAGCCTGCGCGGCGGCCGCCCGAGGGTGTGTACGCGGGCGACCGTCTCCTGCCCGCGGTAGCAACCCTTGTTCAGGTGCGTGGCGACAAGGCCGATCTCGTTGGGGATCGTCTTGAAGTCGGTGTCGACGAACATGCGCGGAACCCCGGCCGCGATCCGCATCGCGTCGAACGCCCAGGTCCCGACGGTGCCGACGAGCTGTTCGCCGACGGGGAGGAAGGCCTCGGTACCGCCGAGTTCGCTGTCGCGCACCCGCCAGCCGTCCGGGACGGCCACCCGATGGCCGACCCAGGCAAGTGCCAGGTCGGTCCTGCGCGCGACCTCGACCCGCATCGCGAACCGCATGGATTCGAGGAACCCGACGAGCGCGTCGGCGTGCCCCGGCTCGGTCCAGGCCAGGAAGCTGGTGCCGTCGTCGACGCCGTAGAGCACGTGCTCGATGTGACCGGTCGGCGACAGGATCAGCGCGGACGTCGCCTCCCCGGGCCGCAGGGATTCGAGGTGCTGCGTCGTCAGAGAATGGAGCCAGGCCAGCCGGTCGACCCCGGTGATCTCGACGATCTCCCGGTTATGGAGGTCGACGACGCCCTCGCCCGACTCCAGCGCCCGCGCCTCGCTGACGGGGTTGCCGTAGTGCCAGGCCAGCCCGGCGTCGAGGCCCTCCTCGATGACGACCGGCATCAGGCGCGCTTCAGACGTGCCCACAGATGGGGCCTGAGGTCGTGCTCGGCGGTTGCGCGGTCGAGCGCGTACATCAGGTCGCCGTCGACCTTCCCGTAGAGCCGTTGCCCGGCCGAGTGGGACACCTGGGCGCCTTCGGCGCGCACGACGGCGTCGGTGCGGAGATCGATGCGGGTCACCTGGATCTGACCCACCAGCAGTTCGGTCCAGCCGTCCGAGTTCGCCAGCATCACCTCGATCGACGCGTCTGCCTTCGGGTGCCAGAATCCGGTCTCCATGCCGAACGGCTCGGTCTCGGCACCGTCCTCTCCCAACAGGAACGTCTGGGACGCGTAATAGAGGTACTCGCCGCCGTTGTGGTTGAACTCGATGCGCTGCTCGAACTCGAACCCGACGCCTTCGTGGTCGGTGCCGTTGCCGGTGCCCTCCCAGCGCCCCACGAGCCACCCCAGGGCGGTCAGCTTCGGGTTCAGGCCCTCGGGGACCTCAATGTCGATGTTCAACTTCCGCTCCTCATGTTCTTCAGCAGCGTCCACATCACGGCGGCCAGCGCCATGATCGCCAACAAACTGGTCAACGCGGCCGCGATGATCAACACCCAGACAAGGACGCTCATGGCGGCCAGTATACGAAGGCCGCCACAATGGGGGCATGCGCGCAGTGGTCACCAGGGTCGAGTCAGCTTCCGTGAAGGTCGACGGCGAGGTGATCGCCGAACTACCCCGGCCCGGGCTACTGATCCTTGCGGGGGTCGGCCATGAGGATTCCGCCTCCGAAGCTGGCGCCCTTGCCCGGAAGATCTGGGGGTTGCGCATCCTGGACGGCGAACTCTCGGCCAGCGATGTCGACGCCCCGATCCTCGTTGTGAGTCAGTTCACGCTGTACGCCTCCACGAAGAAGGGGCGCCGCCCGTCGTGGAGCCGGGCCGCGCCCGGGGTCGTCAGCGAGCCGTTGGTCGAGGAGTTGTGCAACCAGCTCGAGGCGCTCGGTGCCAGCGTCGAGAGGGGTCGTTTCGGCGCACACATGTCGGTGGCCTCAGTCAACGACGGGCCGATCACCGTCCTGATCGACACATTGAACTGGGAGTAGGTTGCTCACGCCGGGGCCAGGAACTCGATCGAGCTGATCGAAACCGCGTCGACGGTGTCACTCTCCCCGCCGGGATCGGTGGCGTCCTCGATCCTCATGTTGACGCTGCGGGTCTGGATCTCCGGGAATCGGACCTCCTGGAAGCCACGGTTGTTCACCGTCAGCCCCTGCACGAAGTAGGAACCGTCCGAGAACTCCCATCGGATCCTCAGGATCCGACGCTCCTCCGCGAATCGCCCCGTCCAGACGGTGTTCCCGTTGATCAGCCGCAACCCGACGAGCGTGGTCGGGTCGTCGAACATGAATACGATGGATTCACCTTTCCCGTCGCCGGGGCATCGCCAGAAGGTCGCCGGGTCGTCGTCGAGGAGGGCGGACGGCACCTCCCGGCCCCCGTTACCCTGGCACTCCCCATGTGCTTCGAGGGCCTCGACCGCCTTGACCGACCCGTCGAACGGCGCAAGATTGCCCTGGACACCCGAAGTCGCGACAGGGGAAGGGGACATGACCGGCTCGGTATCCGGTACCGCAGGTCTGAACACCAGCTTTCCCAGGATGAAGGCCGCCACAAGGACGAGCAGCAGGACGACCACCAGGCGACGCGGCGGGACGCCTCCACGCATCGGCAACGTGAAGGTCGGAGCTGGTGGGCGGGCTTCCACCGGCTCGTCCGGGGGCTCTGTCTCCCCGACATCACCGGATTCGCCCGCGCGCACCCGGAAGTACTCATCCGGAACGCGTGGCGCCATGCACTTCATGCTACAAGCCATGTCCGGGGCGGATGGCGACTCCTGCCCCGGATGGCCTGGGCGTTACGATGAGCAGAGCCTGCGGAAGGAGGAATGACACCGGTGGGTACCGTCATCTTCATCTCCGGGGTCGAACCCCCCGATGAACTCGCACTGCTGAGCCACACCGTGGCAAGGGCTTCGTCCGCGGCACAGGCACTCTTGGAGGCGGAGACCGCAGACGTGCTCATCGTCGACGGCCGCACCGAGTTGGCCGCCGCCAGGTCGGCCTGCCACACGTTGTCCCAATCGGGTGAGACCCCCATCCTGCTGATCGTGGCCGCGACCGGGCTTGCGGTACTCACCCCCGAGTGGGGATTCTCCGATTTCATCACCGAGGGTTCGGAGCCGGCCGAACTCGACGCCCGCATCCGGATTCTGTCGCGTTCCAGCACCGACCCAGATGTGCTGACCGCCGGACCGATCCGGGTAGATGGGGCGGCCTATTCGGCCTCGGTCAACGGGGAGCCTCTCGACCTCACCTACACCGAGTTCGAGTTGCTGCGCTATCTGATGCAGCATCCTGGGAGGGTGCTTTCCCGGGAAACGCTGGTGAGCCAGGTGTGGGGCTACGACTACTACGGCGGCACCCGCACCGTCGATGTACACGTCCGACGGCTGCGGGCCAAGCTCGGCCAGTACGACAGTTACATCGGCACCGTCCGCAACGTCGGTTACCGTTTCGCAAGCTCAAGGGAGTCAAACCGTGCTGGTTAACCTGTCCCCGCTGACCCGCACGATGCAGGAGACCCTGCGTCGCCTGGTCGCCGCCATCGAGGAGCATGACGGCATCTCCCCCATCAACGAATCGGGGTCGTTGGGAATCGATAGCAGCCGCGAGGCCGACTTCTTCTTCCTGGGCCGACGCGACGACCCGTTCGGCTTTGTGATCTGCGACGAGCGTGACGGCACCTTGCAGGTTGGCGTCCACCCGGAGCACCGGCGAAAGGGATACGCGACGATGCTGCTCAGTGAGGCGCTCAGCAGCTACCCCGACTTCTCTTTGTGGGCCTTCGGAACGCTGCCCGGCTCCCGCGAGCTCGCGGCCCGGCTGGGCCTCGAACCGGTGCGCGAACTACTCAGGATGGAGCGGCCGCTACTCGACAGCGCGCCATCCGAACCGACCGTGGACGGCTATCGCATCACCGGCTACTCGCCTGCCGATCGTGAGGCCGTCGTCGCCCTCAACGCGGCCGCGTTCGCACACCACCCGGAACAGGGTCGACTCACACTGGCCGAATTCGACGAGTTGACGGCGCAGCCGTGGTTCGATCCGGAAGGGCTGCTGGTCGCCAGACGCGGCGATGAGGTCGCAGGCTTCCACTGGACCAAGCGCCACGGCGGCGGCCTCGGCGAGGTTTACGTCATCGCTGTCGCGAAGGCTCACGAGGGTCGGGGAATCGGCAGGGTGCTACTGGAGCGCGGGCTGGACCATCTCGTCTACGCTGGGGACGATCGGGTACAACTCTACGTTGAGGCCGACCAGATCCGAGCCGTGCGGATGTACCTTGCGAGCGGGTTCACGGTCAGCCAAACCGACACCAGTTTCCACGCCACGAAAGGTTGAACATGAGCGTGCCTCCCCTTCCCGCGGATCGATATCTCGACCGCGAGTTGTCCTGGCTCGCGTTCAACGAGAGGGTCCTCGACCAGGCGCGCGACGGTGTCCGCGTGCCCCTCATCGAGCGGGCGAAGTTCCTCGCAATCTTCTCGTCCAACCTGGACGAGTTCTTCATGGTCCGGGTGGCAGGGCTCAAGCGCCGCATCGCCGCTGGTGTCGCGGTGCCCACCCCTGCTGGGAAGATGCCTGGCGAACTCCACACCGAACTCCTCGAGCGTGTCACCGAACTGGTCACGGAACAGTCGCGCGTCTTCCAGGACGACGTGCGTCCGGCCCTGGCTGCCGAGGGAATCGAGATCCTGGGTTGGGACGAACTGACCGCCGCCGAGAAGGATCGGATGAGGGCGTTCTTCGCTGAGCGGATCTTCCCGGTTCTCACGCCCCTTGCCGTCGACCCTTCGCATCCCTTCCCCTACATCTCGGGGCTCTCGCTGTCGCTCGCGGTGATGCTGCGCAACCCGTCAACAGGAGCCAAGCAGTTCGCACGCGTCAAGGTCCCACCGCTGCTATCCCGCCTCGTGAAACTCGCCGAGGGTCGCTTCCTTCCGCTGGAGGAGATCATCTCGCGTCACCTTGGCCAACTGTTCACGGGCATGCAGGTGCAGTCCTACACGACCTTCCGGGTAACCAGGAACGAGGACATCGAAGTCGAGGAGGACGACGCCGAGAACCTGCTGTTCGCTCTGGAACGTGAACTGCTGCGCAGCAAGGTCGGCAGGCCGCCGGTTCGCCTCGAGGTACAGGAGAACATCAACGAGGAACTGCTGCAACTGTTGATGTCGGAGTTGGACGTCGCGGAAAACGAGGTCTTCCGGCTGCCCGCACCCCTCGACCTGACCGGGTTGTTCACCCTCGGCGACACCCGCCGCGAGGACCTGAAGTACGCCAACTTCCTGCCCATCACCCACCCTGATCTGGCGCAGGTGGAGAGCGCGCGGCCCGCGGACATGTTCAAGGCGCTCAAGCAACGCGATGTGCTCGTGCAGCACCCGTACGACTCGTTCGCCACCTCGGTCCAGCGGTTCATCGAGCAGGCCGCCGCCGACCCGGCGGTGCTGGCGATCAAGCAGACCCTCTACCGCACGTCCGGCGACTCCCCCATCGTCGACGCCCTCATCGAGGCGGCGCAGGCCGGGAAGCAGGTGCTGGCCATCGTCGAGATCAAGGCCAGGTTCGATGAGCAGAACAACATCGGGTGGGCCCGGAAACTGGAGAAGTCGGGCGTCCACGTCGTCTACGGGATGCTCGGCCTCAAGACTCACTGCAAGCTTGCCCTCGCCGTCCGAGAAGAGGCCACTGGGCTTCGCCGGTACGCGCATGTCGGCACCGGAAACTACAACCCGAAGACCGCCCGAATGTATGAGGACATGGGCCTCCTCACCGCCAATCCCATCATCACCGACGACGTGGCACGCCTGTTCAACCACCTGTCGGGCATGACGCATGAGACGCACTACCGCCGTCTGCTGGTCGCGCCGCTTGGCATCAGGAAGGGCCTGCTCGAACACATCGACACCGAGATCGCCAACCACGCCGCAGGCAAACCTTCCGGCATCCGGATAAAGGTGAACTCCGTGGTCGACGAGGCGATCATCGACGCGTTGTACCGGGCCTCGCAGGCGGGCGTCCCCGTCGACATGTGGGTTCGCGGCATCTGCGCCATCCGCCCGGGGGTCCCCAGCCTCAGCGAGAACATCCGGGTGCGCTCGATCCTCGGCCGGTTCCTGGAACACTCCCGGGTGTTCTGGTTCGCGGGCGGCGGCTCACCCATCGTCGGGATCGGTTCCTCCGACATGATGCACCGCAACCTCGACCGCCGGGTCGAGGCGATCGTGTCGCTTTCGAATCCGGCGCACATCAAGCAGGTCGAAGACCTGTTCGACAAGGCGTTCGCCCCTGGCACGGTCCACTGGGAGTTGCACGACGACACGTGGACGGCGCACACGACTGATGAGGACGGCGAGCCGCTCACCGATCTGCAGGACGTGCTCATCCAGCAGACCGCGGCCCGGCGTGCACCGCGATGAGTAAGACGATCAGGATCCGGGCTGCTGGCGCCGTCGTGCTGCGAGGCGAGGACGAGCAGAGCGCAGAGGTGCTGACCATTCACCGGCACAGCTACAACGACTGGACGTTGCCGAAAGGCAAAGGCAAGGTCGATGAACTCCCCCCGCACACCGCGATCCGCGAGGTGCTTGAGGAGACGGGTTGCCTCGTCCGGCTGGGGTTGAGGTTGCCCGCCATGCGGTATCAGGTCTCCAAGGGGCCGAAGAAGGTCGAGTACTGGCGGGCCGAGGTCGTCGAGGCGCATGAGTTCGAGCCCAATGCGGAGGTTGACCGCGTCCGCTGGATGACGATCGAGAAGGCAATGCGCACCTTGACGTACGCCGACGAGCGTCGGGTGCTATCCGCGGCCCTCCTCAAGCCGCCGACCATCCCCTTGATCCTCGTGCGCCACGGCAAGGCGATGCTCCGCAAGGACTGGACGGGGCCGGACCAGGAGCGTCGCCTGACGGCCCGCGGTCGCCGTCAGGCCGAGGTGCTCAGCCAGCTGCTGAGCGCTTACGGCGTCGAGGACCTGATCTCGTCGTCGTCGACCCGCTGCGCCCAGACGCTGACGCCTTACGCCCTCCAGCAAGGCATCGACATCCGCACCGAAGACGTGCTCACGGAGGAGGAGGGGACGGTTCGCCCGAAGGATGTGCGCCGCTACACCGCCCAACTGCTGTCGTCCATCACGGTCCCTACCGCGATCTGCGGCCACCGGCCGGTGCTCCCTGCGATGTTCGAAGGTCTCGGGCTCGAGCCACGGGCCATGGTGGTCGGCGAGGCGATCGTTCTCCACCGCGACGCGGACGGCAACCTGGCCGCCGTCGAGGTCCACAAACCAACCGCCTGAGGCGTCGCGCCGGAAGCGTGGACAGTCCGGGTTTTGGTCAGGTCGAAGGCGAGGTCGGTCGCCTGGATACCCGCGCTGGTTGAGCCGGACGCCGCGCTGGTTGAGCCGGGCCGTGACCCGGGTCGGTCCCCCGAAAATCGACCATTGGTCGATTCTGGTGTGTCTGGGGTCGAGTATCGGCCACTGCCCCACCCCAAAGACCCGGCCCAGTCCCAGACCGTGCACAAATCTCTGTATGCGTCGAGGCAGACCCACATACCGACCGCCTCCACACATACAGAGATCTATGCACAGCCCCGACCGCCAGACGGCCAGACCGAGCGTCGGCTGACCGGTCCCCGCGCTGGTCGAACCGGACCCCGCGCTGGTTGAGCCGGACCCCGCGCTGGTTGAGCCGGGCCGTGAGCTTGCGAACGCCCGTGACGAAACCACCCCGCAACCGGCAAGCAAACCTCGCCCCCGCCCCAACCCCGTGCACAAATCTCTCTATACGTCGAGGCCGCCCCATATACCGACCGCCTCCACACATACAGAGATCTATGCACAGCCCCGACCGCCAGACGGCCAGACCGACACCCGCGGCCCGGCTGCGAGCCTTTGAACTGCCTTCCCCGTCACCAGGGATATCCCTCGTCACCAGCGATCTTCACCCGATACCAGCGCAATGTCTCGTCACCAGCAGTACTTCGCTGGTGACCAGCGTTATCTCAGGTGACGGCGTCAGGACGCTGGTCGCTGGTGACGAGCGTGATCGCTGGTGACGAGCGTGATCGCTGGTGTCCGGATCTGCTGGGGCAACACTCGTCAGTCGTTCACCTTGTGTTAACCCGACGGGGCCGTTCGCGTTACTTTCCGCGCATACCGTCCGATGTGTTGCCGGTTAGCCCGGCCCGGGTTCCGCCTGAAATCCGGCACACTCCAACCGTTTCGGAAGGTTTCCACCGAATGAAGATTCGTCTTACCGCCGCTCTCGGCCTCTCCGCCGTGCTGCTGTTCTCCGCCTGCGCGGCAAACGAGACCCCCGCCGACACCGCCACCGGCAGCTCCGAGGCCAGCGCCCCGACGTCGACCCTCGAAGGCACGCTGTCCGGCAAGGGCGCCTCGTCCGCCAAGGTCGCCCAGGAGACCTGGGTCGCCGCATTCCAGACCGCCAACCCGGGCGTGACCGTCAACTACTCCCCCGACGGCTCCGGTGCCGGCCGCGAGGCCTTCATCGCCGGCGGCGCCGACTTCGCCGGCTCGGACCGTGCGCTGAAGATCGAAGAGAACACCGTCGGTGCGTTCGTCGGATGTGCCGCCGAGTCGGCCGCGATCAACGTTCCGATCTACGTCTCGCCCATCGCGGTCATCTTCAACATCGAGGGCGTCACCGACCTTAACCTCACCCCCGAGGTCCTCGCCGGGATCTTCCATGGCGACATCACCAACTGGAACGACCCGGCCATCGCCGCGCTCAACCCCGACGCGACGCTGCCGGATCTCGCGATCACCGCCGTGCACCGCTCGGACGAGTCCGGCACGACCGAGAACTTCACCGATTACCTGCACGTCGCCGCGGCTGGCGTGTGGACCGACGAGCCTTCGCAGGAATGGCCCGTCGCCGGGGGTGAGGCCGCCAAGGGCACCTCCGGTGTCGTCGCCGCCGTCACCAACGGCACCGGCACCATCGGCTACGCCGATGCTTCACAGGCCGGCACCGCGAGCATCGCCAAGGTCGGCCCCGAGGGCAAGTTCGAGGCCCCGACCGAAGAGGCCGCGGCCACGGCCGTCGAGAACTCCCCCGTGGAGGAGGGCCGCGAAGCCAACGACATCGCAATCGCGCTCGACCGCCAGGCCGAGGGCTACCCGATCGTGCTCGTCTCCTACGGCATCGCGTGCAGCGAGTACAAGGACGCGGCTAAGGGTGAGCTCGTGAGCGCCTACCTCAGCTACGTGGTGTCGGAGGAGGGTCAGCAGGCCGCCGCCGCATCGGCCGGTTCGGCTCCGCTCTCGGCAACCCTCCGTGACAAGGTCGTCGCCGCGGTCGACTCGATCAAGTGACCCACCCTTCCTGACCCACTGCGACGCGCCCCCCACCCGGTGGGCGCGTCGTGGCGGGTCGGGAAACGCCGACAGCCCCAGGAGAATTGCCCATGACCACCGACACCAGAGAGCCGAGAGTAGATGAGCCGTCATCGGCTCCGACCTCGCTCCTTCGTGATCGCCGCCGTTTCGGAGACAGCCTTTTCAAGGGCGTCGCGACCGGATCCGGCACCCTGATCCTCATCATCCTCGCCGCGGTGGCCACCTTCCTTGTCGGGCTGTCCATCCCGGCGCTGACGGCACCGGGCGACGAACTGCCCTACGGCCCCTTCTGGAGCTGGGTGTTTCCCTACGCGGCCGGAACCGTGTGGGCCGCCGCGTTGGCCATGCTGTTCGCGGTACCCGTCGCGATCGGTGTCGCCCTGTTCATCACGCACTTCGCCCCTCGCCGTCTGGCGCAGGGACTCGGCTACATCATCGATCTGCTCGCCGCCGTCCCTTCGGTCGTCTTCGGCCTCTGGGGTATCAACGTGCTGGCGCCCATGGTGCAGCCCATCTACGGCTGGTTGAACTCGACGGTCGGCTCCTGGCCCGTGTTCTCCCTGATCTTCGGCGGGCAGGTCTCCGGCACCGGCCGCACGATCCTGACGGTCGCTCTGGTGCTGGCGGTCATGTGCCTGCCCATCATCACGGCAGTCACCCGAGAGGTGTTCCTGCAGACGCCGAGGCTCCACGAGGAGGCGTCACTGGCGCTCGGTGCGACCCGTTGGGAGATGATCCGCCAAGCCGTCCTGCCGTTCGGCACCCCCGGCCTCGTGTCGGCCTGCATGCTCGGCCTGGGCCGGGCGCTCGGCGAGACGATGGCCGTGGCTATGGTGCTGTCCCCCGGTGCCGGGTTCCATTTTCAGCTGCTCACCTCGTCGAACCCGAACTCGATCGCCGCGAACATCGCGTTGCAGTTCCCTGAGGCGTTCGGCCTCGGCAGGAACCAGTTGATCGCATCCGGTCTCGTCCTGTTCGTGATCACCCTCATCGTCAACATGGCCGCCCGCGCGATCGTCGCACGCCGCGCCGAGTTCTCTGGAGCCAACTGATGCATGGCACGATCTCGTCTGCGCAGAAACCGCGCAACATCCTGACGTCGGCGCAACTGCCCAAGTACACCTCGATCGCGATGCTGGTTGCGTCCATGGCCGTCGCGTTCGGGGTCCTGGCGCTGTTCGAATCCGCGACCGGCCTGATGGGGGTGCTACTCGGCTCCCTGATCTACCTTGTCAGCAACTATGCGCTGTCGGCCTCCGTCGAAGGGCCGAGGAAGGCCAAGGACCGGCTGGCGCTCAACATCGTCACCGCCTTCTTCATCCTGGCCCTCTTCCCCCTCGTCTCGGTGATCTGGGGCACGCTGAGCAAAGGCATCGCGAGGTTCGACGGCGAGTTCTTCGGCTCGTCGATGCGCAACATCGTCGGTGAGGGCGGCGGCGCCGTCCACGCGATCTGGGGCACCCTGATCATCACCGGCCTGGCCACCCTGATCTCGGTCCCGATCGGCATCCTGACCGCCATCTTCCTCGTTGAGTACGGCGGCAGCGGGAAGGCCGCGACACTGGCCCGCCTGATCCGCTTCCTTGTCGATGTCATGACGGGTATCCCCTCGATCGTCGCTGGCCTCTTCGCGTACACGATCTTCTCGATCCTCATGGGCCCTGGCACCAACAACGGTCTCTCAGGCGCTTCCGCTCTCTCGGTGCTGATGATCCCGACGGTGGTTCGCTCAACCGAGGAGATGCTGCGCCTGGTGCCCAATGAGCTGCGGGAGGCCTCGTACGCGCTCGGCGTCCCGAAGTACCGCACCATCTGGAAGATCGTCCTGCCCACGTCGATCGCGGGCATCGTCACCGGCGTGGTGCTGGGCATCGCCCGCGTCATCGGTGAGACGGCCCCGCTGCTAGTCACCGCCGGCATCACCGCTTCGATGAACCTGAACCCGCTGGCCAACCCAATGGCCACGCTGCCGGTGTTCGTCTACTACGAGTACACGACGCCGGGTGCCGACCCGACGCCATACATCGACCGCGCCTGGTCCGGCGCGCTGACCCTCATCATCATCGTCATGGGACTGAACCTGATCGGGCGCCTGATCGCCTGGAAGTTCGCTCCCAAGGCCGGCCGCTGACCGTAGAGAAGGAAACAAATGTCCAAGCGCATCGAGATCAAGGATCTCAACATCTACTACGGCAAGTTCCATGCCGTCAAGGACGTCAACATGGTGATCGAGCCCCGCTCGGTTACGGCGTTCATCGGCTCCTCCGGCTGCGGCAAGTCGACGGTGCTTCGGTCGCTGAACCGCATGCACGAGGTCATCCCCGGCGCCTACTGCGAGGGCAGTGTGCTGCTCGACGGCGTCGACCTGTATGACCAGGCCGTCGACCCGGTGCGCGTCCGCCGACACGTCGGCATGGTGTTCCAGCGCCCCAACCCGTTCCCGACGATGAGCATCAAGGAAAATGTGCTCGCCGGCGTCCGGTTGAACAAGGCGCGCCTCACGCGCGCCGAGGGCGACGAGATCGTCGAGAAGTCGCTCAAGGGCGCCAACCTGTGGAACGAGGTCAAGGACCGCCTCGACCGCCCCGGGTCGGGCCTGTCGGGCGGCCAGCAGCAGCGGCTGTGCATCGCGCGGGCGATCGCGGTCGCCCCTGACGTGCTGCTGATGGACGAGCCGTGCTCGGCGCTCGACCCGATCTCGACGCTGGCGATCGAGGACCTGATCAAGGAACTCAAGGAGACCTACACGGTCGTGATCGTGACGCACAACATGCAGCAGGCGGCGCGGGTGTCGGACCAGACGGCGTTCTTCAACTTGAAGGAGCACGGGAAGCCGGGCGAGTTGATCGAGATCGGCTCGACCGAGAAGATCTTCCACAACCCGGATCAGAAGGCCACCGAGGACTACATCACCGGTCGCTTCGGCTGATCGGGGGCATGCGGGAGGACGGGGCTGTCGGGAGACGGCCCCGAATCCTTTTCAGGAAACGCTCCGATCCGTTCATCACCGGTCAACCTGACGCGCGGCTACAGTGAAATCAGGGTCTGCGACGACCGTTCCCGGGCATCGGCAGCCCCGTTCGACAGGAAGGGTCTCCCATGTCCGGATTCAAGACGCAGTTGAGCCGACTCACACGACTCCCCTGGTGCTGCCGACCGCCTGCCGCCCCGTCCGGGCTGACGGCGACACCGGGAGGTGGCAGCGCGGAGGTCCAGGTCACCTGGGACCCGCTGGCCGCGTCGGCATCCGTGGCGCACTATCGGGTCTACCGGCGCAAGACCACCGGGCAGTTCGACCTGCTGGCAGTTGTCACGGCCGATGCTTTGGGGCTGCTGGAGCCGGGCAGGCTCGGGGTCGTCGACGCCCCCGATTACTGGCCCTGGCCGTCCGGTGGCGATCCCTCGGCAGAGCGGTGCTACGCGGTGTCGGCGGTGTCGACCCGTGGGTTGGAAGGGCCGATGTCCGGGCTCGCCTGCGCTTTGCCGCTGTGAGCTCGGGCCCGATTCCACGACCGTCGGCTGATTCACCGATGCCCACACCACCACAGACCTATGATCGAAAAGACCCCGGAATGAATGGTGGTGATCCCCTGTGAAAACGATGACGCGTCTGTCGGAGGCCTACCGGGACGCCCGCGTCGAGCTGATCGACGACACCTCCCGATATGTCATCATGAGCGACTGCCACCGCGGCGACGGCTCGAAGTCCGACGAGTTCTTGAAGAACAAGAACTCGTTCACCGCCGCGATGGACTACTACTGGCGAAACGGCTTCACCTACGTGGAGGCCGGCGACGGCGACGAACTCTGGGAGCACGAGTACAAGCACATCATCAGGGCCAACCGCGCCGTGTGGGAACAGCTGCTCCACTTCCACCACGCCGGCAGGCACATCCGGATGTGGGGCAACCACGACATCGTGCTGGGCGACCCCAAGTTCGTCCGCGATCACCTGTGGAGCGCGAAGGACCCGAGCACCGGCGTGGTTGAGCCATTCTTCGACGGTTTGGAGCCGGTGGAGGCGGTCGTGTTCCGACACAAGGAGACCGGCCAGGACATCCTGCTGGTACACGGGCATCAAGGTGATCTGCCCAACGACCAGGCATGGAAGTTCAGCCGCTTCATGATGCGCGCGTTCTGGAGGTACGCCCACGCCTTCGGGTTCCACAGCCCCACCAGCCCCGTGGCCAACTCGGACAAGCGGCACAAGGTCGAGCGCAACTACGTCAAATGGATCCGCCAGAACCAGATGGCGCTGATCTGCGGCCACACCCACCGCGAGCGGTTCCCCCGTGAGAACGCGATGCCCTATTTCAACTCCGGCAGTTGCGTCTATCCGTCACACATCACCGCGCTGGAGATCACCGGAGGCACGATCGCGCTCGTCCGCTGGCGTGTCGATCCGAACGAGGACGCGCTCCTGCAGGTCACCCGCCGGGTGGTGGCCGGTCCCGAGCCGCTGTCGAAGTTCGACCTCCGACTCCCATGAACCGGTCGCATGTCAGCTGGAGGCTTCACAGCGACTGCCCGTGGTCTTCGTGGGTGCCCAACTGACCACAGGACCGGTGCCGGCGAAATGAACACCGCCCCAGGCCTCCCCTCGATCGCGGTAACCTCCCGGCGTGGACTTTCGCGATCTGCCTGACGGACGCCTGCGGGTTACGGCCCAGCAGCGTGATCATGCCGCCGCCATCCTCCGGGAGGCGGTGGTGGACGGTCGGTTGAACGTCGATGAGCTGAACGCTCGGCTCCCCACCGCCCTCAACGCCTTCACCCGCGAGGACCTCTACCGGATCCTCGACGACCTGGTTCCCTCGGCGGCGCTGCCCGCCGTGGTCGCGGAGCAGGTCCCCCTGGGCGACGGACCGGGGATGCGGTGGGAGAACCCGCTGCTGATCCGCTCTGGATGGTCGGGTCACGCCCAGGAGGGCGCATGGGACCTGCCGCCGTTCGTGGAGATCCTCGGCACCGGTTGGGGACGCGTCAAGCTGGACTGCACCCGCGCCCGGCCGCTCGCGCGGGTCATCGACATCGTGATCACCGGCAACCCGTCGGTGACCGTCATCGTTCCCGACGGCTGGGGGGTTGACGCGCAGCAGCTGAACGTCAGCGGGCAGTCCGGCACGATCAGCTCCATGGTGCCCACGCGCCCGATGGGCGACCTCCCGCGCCTGATCCTTCGGGGAAGCACGACGATGGCGGTGAAGGTGCGCAACCCGAGCCGTCTGGAGCGAGCGATCACGTCCGGCTGAAGCGTCGGATTCAGGCCAGCAGGTTGCCAACTTCGGGGAACAACGGAGGAGTCCGGGCATCCACCCACGCCGCCAACGCGTGGAAGGCCTCGATGTCGTCCGCG
Organism: Tessaracoccus bendigoensis DSM 12906; assembly: GCF_900141915.1. Taxonomy (GTDB): domain Bacteria; phylum Actinomycetota; class Actinomycetes; order Propionibacteriales; family Propionibacteriaceae; genus Arachnia; species Arachnia bendigoensis. The sequence continues at coordinate 26,761 of NZ_FQZG01000016.1, forward strand.
TCGATGCCGTCGCCCCGGGTCACCTGGTGGGCGCGCCTGCCGACCGCGATCCAGAGCCGCGACGTGATTCCGTCGGCGACTGGAGACTCGAGCAGGAAGTTGGGGACGTCGAAGAAGTTGGCCTCGGCGATCAGGCGGCGCAGCTCCTCCTCATCGGCCTCCGGGAGCTGGTAGCTGTCGGTTTCGTAGGACGTGGAGCGTCCGCCGATGCCACCAGAGACCGAGTAACGCACCCTGATTTCGGTGTCGACAATGACGCGCTTGCGGGCCCGACGTACGTTGCCGTGGTGGTCGGCGCGGTAGGTGAAGCCATCACTGAGCCGGATGAGGTACCCCGGCGTGACCACTTCGGCGCACGCCTCGTCGTCCTCGGGGAGGCCAAGGCAGGAGTCGGGCCAGTCCCTTGCCTCCATTGCTCCCAGCGCTACGCCCTCGGCGGGCACCCGTAGCAGGTTGGCGGCGTTCTCGATGGCGGCTGACAGGGCGACGAGGGCGGGGTGATCAACGGCGTTCATGGCGCGCTCCTAGGTAGGGGTGGGACGCTTCCCGGTTAGGCCTGACGCTAACTACTTGCCTCCGACAAGGGAAGAGAGGCCCGCAAACGACGGCCGTGCTCCGGCCAAGCCGACGACGACCACCTGGAGACAGGCTCGCCGGTCGCTTCGAAACAACACAGTGCCAAGCTGTCAATCGACCGGGGCGAGATCAACGAGCAGTTCGTCGAGGATCTCCTCCTCGTACCGGTCAAAGCCCTCAGGCATCCGCCACGTCCGGGCACCTGAGAGCCGGAGCAGCCGCTCGACGATGCCCCAGCCGACGGTGTCGCCGTCGGCCCTGACCCTCAGCGTGGCCGCGGGGGCAAGCGCGGAGAGGAGCCGCATAGTAGCCAGGTTGGGTTGGCCGAAGGTGCACACCAGCGGGCGGCTCGCCGTACCGTAGCGATCGGCGGCTGCTTCGACGATCGCCGGGTTTTCGCACACGAACACGTCCGGCACCTCGTCAGACAGCGTCAACGGTTGCGCAGACAGGGCGCGCAGCGTCAGCCACACAGGCTCACCCCGGACCGCCGCCAACGAGGCAGCGGGGCCGCTCCCGGTGAGGGGGAGGTTGAGCACCAACACCTGCGAGGACACGCCGTCGCACACCACGCCACCGGACTCCCAGGCCCGGTGCCAGGCTGCGGCATCGCCGACCGGATCGATCCAGCCACCGGCGTCCGCCGCACGCGCTGCGAGCAACCGGGCGACCGCCCGTCCAAGACCATGGGTGCGGTCGAGCGCGTGCGCGTCGCGGAACAGGCTGGCAGCCAGCACGGGTAGCCGTACCGCCGGCTCTTCGGCGCCCGAGCGCGCATCCAGATACCTCACAACCACCGTGATCTGCTCTGCGCGACCGGCCCACGAGTCGGCGCCCACCAGGCAGCGCTCCAGCACTCCCCCGTCGATGTCGCCGCCCAGGTCGCGGAGCACGTCGAGCCCGCGGCCCCGGTCGTCGCGCCTCGCCTCGAAGGCCTCGCGGCGCTCGGCTCGGAGGTCCCGCAACGGACCGCCGAGCAGGACCAGGAGCTCCTCCAGCGTCGTGTGGTGGCGCGCCAGTTCGGCTCGCAGGCCGGAGACCCTGATCGGCTCCCCCGACGCCGCCCATGCCGCTCCGAGCATCCGGCCCACCTGACGCCGCTCGTCGGCGGTCAGTTCCACCTCCATCCTCGCCCGCGGACCCAGCCGCCCGGACTCGCCGCGGGCCCGCGCCACCGCCAGCACCTTGGCGGGGCCGGGCTCCTTGGCCCAGGCCACGATATGGTCCGGCACGCTCACAGCAACGACTCCTGTCCGGTGTCGGCACTCGACTGGTCGACGTCGAGCCAGGACAGCGGCAGCTCGATGGCCTCCAGGGATCCCCCGGCCCAGAGCTCGAGGGTCAGGTCGGCCCCCGGCAGCGGCGCCGGGGCCCTCACCACCTGATAAATCGCCGCGGCGGGGACCACGTGGACGTTGACGAGCCGGCCCGGCCCGGCGAGCAGCACGTCGAGGTCGAACTGGCGCAGCAGATTCATCACCATGGAGCGGTTCGCCGCGTCCAGCCCGTCGAAGGCCTCGTCGAGCCAGATCGGGCGGGGGGCGGTGGGCATGTCCTGATACAGGGCAGCGAGTGTGGCCACCAACGGCAGCATCAGCATCACGGCCCGGGCGCCGCCGGACATCTCCGCGAAACTGCGGGCTGTCAACGGGCTCCAAGAGCCGCCGACGCCGATGCGCCGTTCGAGGGTGATGTCGTACCAGCCGCGGTAGTCGAGCTGCTGGGCCAGCGCGTCGTGCCAGTCCGCCTGGCCCTCGTTGACGGCTTGGCGCTTGGCCTCATCCACCCGGTTGCGCAGGAACTCCCTCACCTGCGCCTGCACCTCCGGGTCCAGCAGCCCGGATCCCGCGACGGCGTCGAGCACCGCGCGGTGCTGGCCGGGCTCGAACCGGATCTTCATGGCGGTACCGCTCGTGGTGGTGGAGTGCTCCCCCAGCACCTTGTTGATGTGGCCCACGAGCGTCCTCGCCGTGCCGATCCGCTCCCGCATGTGCTCGAGGAAGGTGGAGCCGAGGAGTTCGTCCAATGTCTCCTGCACTCGCGCGTCGTAGGCGCTCTCCAACGTCGCGACAGTGGACGCGAGGTGATCCACCGCCTCGTGCAGCGGCAGCACCGCACCGTTGGAGTTGACGGTGACGTCGATCCGGATCAGGTCGTCGGCGGGTTCGAGTTTGAGGGCGCGCCCGCCCTGCTCGAGCTCCGCGTTCACCTCTCGCGCGCGGCCCTCCAACGTGGAGCGCAGGCGTTGGAGCTCCTGCGCGTTCGCGTCGGCCCGCTCCGGGCCATCCTCCCACCGTCGCGGGGTGACGGATCGGCGCACGGCCGCCACCTGGGCGCGCACGTTCTCGATCGCGGACGAGCCCGGTTCCGGCAACTCGAGCCGCAGATGGGCGGCGACGCCGCGGTCCACCAGCGAACGGAACTCGGCGAACGCGGCGTCTCGTTCCCGCGTCGCGACGTCGCGCTCCACCTCCAGGTTCTGCAGCCGCTCCCGCGCGGCTCCGAGCCGCACCGACTGCGCGACCCGCTCACCGCCCAGCACCTCCCGATCCCTCGTCGCTGACGCGGACTCACGCCGCAGTTCCTCCAGCCGCTCGAGGACCCGCGTGTCGTCAGCCCCGATGGCAGCCCGCAGCTCCTGGGCGGTCCGCCGGGCCGCGCCGAGCACACGCTCGGACTCGCTGAGCGCGACGGCGAGCGTCGCCTCATCTTGGTCCGCCGCGAGGCGCCTGGCCGCGGACTCCTCCGAGAGCCGTTCCGCTAAGCTCAGCAGGTCCTGGTCGTGGCGCAGCCGGTCCAGACCGCGCTCGACGGCGTGCAACGTCTCCCGGACCCCGTCGAGCCCGCCGGCGGTGGCCGGGAGCCTCGCCTCGCCCACATGGCGGAGGTGATCGGCGTGCCGGGCGTCGGCATCGGCCCGCGCCGCCCGGCCCAGCTCGACGGCGCGCTCGGCCTCGTCCCTCGCCTCCTCGGCGATCCGGTGCCGTTCAGCGGCCCGGTCCAGGGTGCGCCGGAGCTCGGCATCCTTGGGTGCTCGCCCCAACGCGTCGACGAGCACGTGGAGTGCCGCGGCGGCGGCATCGGCGCTCGCCCGGTGCCTCTCGGCCTCGTGCTCGCGCAGCGTCCGCTCATGCGCGAGGTCCGCCAGCCGACGTCGGCGACTCGACTCGCGGGCCGCCTCGCCCAACCACTCGGCCTCGACGCTCGTCGGCGCCGCCGCGCCGGTGAGGCCCGAACTGCGCCACCGTCCGTCGACGGCGACGGCCAACCCCGCCTGCGGCAGCGGCTCACCCGCACCCCGCAGGGCGACGCCATCGAGGACGCGCTGGGCAGCCGCGGACAGGTCCCCCGCATCGTCGGCGACGCTCAGCACTGCGCTGAGGCGGCGCCCGTCGCCGGGATCGTCCGGGGCGGTGGCGAACGTGTCGAGTCCGTGGGCGCCGGACGGGTCCACCCACGCATCGAGCAGCCCGGCGGCAGACAGCGCCGCCTCCACGTGGGCGAGGTCACGCCCGGCGAGCCCGGACGGGTTGACCAGCCGCCAGAACGGCGCGCCGGGCACAGCGTCGCGTTCGCGGCGTTGCCACAGCGACGGTGCCGACGGTGGGAGCACGCCCGCCGTCTCCAAGGTGGCGATCTCGTGCGCCAGCCGGCTGGCCTCTCGGCGGGCCAGCTCGGCGGCCTCGTCGGCGGCCCGTCGCTCCTCCTGCCGGGCGGCGTGCCGGGGGTCGTACCAGTCGCCGCGGATGCGCTCCGCGAGCGTCGGGGCCGCGAGGTCGGCGACCGATCGCGGCAGGCCCGCCCGCCAGGCGGCTGTCTCGGGGCGGGGGTCGAGCCCGGAGGCCCACGACGTGAGCGCCTCGGCCACCGCGTCGTGCTCGGCCTCGGCCTCCTGCCACGTCCGCTCGGCGGAGGCCTTGTAGTCGGCGGCCTTTGACAGGAGCCCAGCGGCCGCCTCCTCCGCCCAGGTCGCCTTGACACCGGCCTGGTCGGCGGTGCGCTGCAGCTCGGCCGCGCGCGCCACGTGGCGTCGCCGTTCGACGACCCGCTGGGCCAGCCGGTCGGCGTCCACGTCGCCAGCAACGGGGAGTCCTGCTCCCTCCGCCGTCTGCCGGACGGCGTCGAGCGAGCGTGCAACGGCGGCCCGCCGGTCCTCGACCTCGCTCCGGTGGGCGTCGTCGTCGGCCGCCGCGTCCCGCGCTCGGTTGCGTGCCTGCGTCAGTCCGCTTGCGGCCTCACGCTGGCGCGTCTGCGCGGCGGCGAGCGCATCGTCAGCCCGGCGGGCGGCATCGATCCGCCCCCGCGCCTCCCCGAAAGCCGCGGAGCGCTGCAGCTCGTCCGCGGCCGCAGCGGACGCCTCGGCCCTCAGCCTGGCCTCGTCCTCACGCCGTTCCAGGTCTTCGACCGCCGCCTCAGCCTCCCCCAGCGTGGCGCGTGCCGATTCCTCGTCGCGCCGGACCTTGTCGAACTTCGTCCGGCGATCGGCAGCATCGTCCGCGGTCAGCCTGAGCCGCGCCCCCAGCCAGGAGCTCCACGGCGACGCGGCGAAGCGGGCGACGGTCGCGGCCGCCTCCTGCGTGCGTTGCAGGTCGTGGCGGATCTGGTCGAGCTGGTCCCAGCCCTGGGCGAGCTGGTGGATCTCGCTGCGGCGCAGCTCCGGCAGCGAGGAGCGCAAGTGGTCGGTGACGAACCGCACGTCCAGGTGGGCGCCCAGCTTCGGCGTGCGAGTCACCTTAAGGATCTTCCCGACGATGTCCAGCTTGTCCACAGTGCTGCCCAGCAGCCTCTCGGCCACCTCGGCCTTGTAGGCCAGGCCCGACGGGTGAGCGGTGAAGCCGGGCGCGTCGATGGCCTTGGGCTGCTGCACCTCACGGCCGGCGGTGAGGCGGAGACCGTCTCGGACCCGGCTGCCGCGGGCGGTGCACCACTCGAGGGTGACCCGCGGGGTCGCGCTGCGGGCCGACGCGTACAGCAGCGTGGTGAAGAAGTCCTCCTCGCCCTCGATGACCCGGCCGTACTCCACCCACAGCCAGCCGTGGAAGAACGACGCGCTCGCGTCGCGGCGATCCCCGTCGGCTCCGGTGGGCTTGACGTAGTACGAGAACTGCTTGCCGGAGCGGCCGAGGGTGTCGATCTTGTCGCTGGAGGTGTCGGCCAGCCAGGGGATGAGCGTGGTCAGCGCCATCAGCGACGACTTGCCGGTCTCGTTACGGCCCATCAGCTGGGCCCAGCCGTCGGCGTACCAGTACTCAGCCGCCTCGAACTCCCACAGATTGACCACCCCGGCGCGGAGCGGCTGCCAGCGCTCGCGGTGCGGTTGCGGGAGACCACCTGTGACGGCCGCGTCGCGCCATGCTCTGAGTTCGTCGTCGATGCTCATCGATCCTCCGGAAAGAGCGGCGTGGGCGCCGCGGCTGGCTGGGCTAGGTCGGCGCCGCGGAAGCGCCCGGCCAACGGGGTCAGCTGCCAGGCGCCGTCGGGCTGAACCCGCAGGAGCCCGAGATCCCGTAGCCGCGCCTCGGCGGCGCTGAGCACCAGGTCGGGCAAGTCCTGCATCGCCTTCGTCAGGTACCTACCCTGCGAGGCATGCAGCTCGCGCGCGAGGCCGGCCACCCGATCCTGCGGGCAGGTGGGCGTGCCACCGTCCGTGACTCGGGCCACGTCGTCGAGGAGGCGGAGCGCCACCCAATCCCTGGCGGTCGCCGACGGGAAGTCGAGGTAGACAGACGCCGGCAGCTCCCGGTCTGCGGGCAGCACCAGGAGGATCAGGTCTGAGCGGATCTCCACCGTGCCACCTGTCATCTCCCCCGCCAGGGACGCGAGTCGGGTCCGTTGTCCCCACAGGTACTGCTGCTCGTCCTCGGGCAGCTCATCGACGAGGATGCCTTGGGTTTCGACGAGCTGACGCAGCAGCCTCGCACCGCGGGAGTCCTCGGCCGAGTGGCCACGCCCGGCCAGCGCCAAGTCGACGTCGTCGGTGCTGATCAGCAGCGTGAGGGCGTCGCGGTGCAGGACGAGGCCCGCGCCGATCCCCTCCGCGCCACGCTCCCACTCCTCAATGAGACGGTCGTCTGTGCGCCGCTCCAGCACGCCATGAGCCACGAGCCGGTCCACGGCACTAACCAGTTCCTGACGGTGTGAGCGCAGGTTGGGGTCGTACGGGGGTCCCCCGACCGAGGCGGTGCTGAGGTGCACGTCGTCGGAGAGGTCCTGCAGCGTGACGCTGTCCTCGCGGCGGTCGTCCAGGCAGGCGGCGGCGTACAGGGTGAGCAGCAGCTCGAATCTCGACGGCGGGTCCCCGACCGGGACAGCCACCGTTGCGTCTATCGGGACCCGGCGCAGCCGGTAGCACTGGTCGATGTGGGCGAGCCGGTAGCCCAGCCGCGCGCACCACGTGGCGAGGGTCTGGGCGTGCCGGTGGACGAGCGCGTAGAGCGGCGCATCCGACCAGGGCGTGACGGTCTGGTTCGCCAGGAGCCCGACGAAGGCGCGCTGCTGGTCCGCGTCGTAGACCCGCAGCATGGACTCGGTCACGGCCCGAACTCCACGAGCGCGTCTGGGAGGACGAGGCGGCCGTCGGGGGTGTTGAGCACCGCCGAACCGGGGCGGGGATGGAGCACGAGCCGCCAGCGGCCGTCGGCGCTCACCGCGCTGCTGGGCCCACCGGGCGTCCGCTGATCGCGGGCGGCGGAGATGAGAGCGAGGAGGAGCACGGACTCTGTGGCGGTGAGATCGGCCCAGTGGCTGAGGGCCGTGCCCGAGCGTGCGGTCAGCGACGCCGCGGCGCGTTCCAGGTCCGCCTGCTCGCGCAGCGCCAGCCGTCGGGCCTCCACCCGTGCCGCGGCGTTGTCGACGATCTGCGCGGGGCGCCCGGCGAGGGAACGGGAGGCCTGCGCCCGCAGCCGTCGGGAGATTACGGCCGGCGGGGCCTCCCAGGCCGAGACCCGCGGACCGTTGGACACCTCGGGGGTGGTGAGGGTGAAGTGGCGGGCCGGGAACAGACCGGTGGCCGTGCACCACAGGCGCCACGCTTCCACGCCGTCCGGCGCGCGCTCCATCGCCGACGCCAGCCTCAGCAGGTCCGCCTTCCGGGACACGGTGCCGCCGACGGCGAGCAGGGTGCGGTGGCTGCGCAGCACGGGGGCGACTGCGTCGCGGATCCGTCGGCGCAGCCGCTGGGCCTGCGGCTCCGTGCCGGCGAACCAGGTGCCGACCGTCGTGACGGCCCTTCGCATCTCCGTCACCGTCGTCGCAAGGGATGACTCCGGGGCGTCGGATCCCAGCCGGGCCAGCGCCATCGCCCGCCAGGTGTCGTCGGCGATCTCGCCCAGCCGCGGAAGGGATCCCAAGATCGCGTCGCTCCAGGCGTCCACGCCGGATCCCCACGCCTCCACGTACGCGAGGATCGTCTCCAGCAGCCGTTGGATCTTCTGCTCCGTCGGGGATCCGCCCAGTGCCGCGGCCAGCCGGGACTGCCACTCGGAGGCGGCGGCGCCCATGGCGTCGAGCGTCGTCTGGGCCTGGGCCAACTCCTTGCTGGCCGCGGCGGGGTCGCCGGCGTCGATCGCGGCCAGCGTCGCGTTCAGACGCTCGGTCAGCGAGGCGGGTGCGAGCAGCACAGCCGTCGACGACGGACCGAGCTCCGCCTCCACCCGACGCACCGCCGCGTTGAACGCCGAACCGGCCTCGGTGAGCTGGTAGCGGAAGCGGTTGCGGAGGAAGTCCTGCTGGGTCTCGGCGTGATCCTGCCATGACTCGCACGTGCCCCATTCGACGAGCTGGCGCATTCGCGCTTCAAGGGCGAACTCCGCCATCAGCTCGCCGGTCCGCTCGTCGGGCAACCGACGCCGGATCAGCACGCTGAGCTCATCGAACCCGACCCCGGTGAGCGAGACGTGGCGTTCGTCGTCGAGGATGTCGACGATGAGGCGGTACTGCTTAGCCAGGGGCCCCGTGAGATAGGCAGCCGCGGTGGACTGCCCCGGCAGGGGCAGCAGTGCCCAGGCGCTCGGCGACTCCTCCGTCATACTCACCTCTCCACGACACCCTACGGGTTGACTAGGACAGAGGTTATCGTCCCCCCACACGCCGCTCGGTTACTGCCGGTGTCCGTGCACCGCGAGGGCCAACTGGACGCGGCTGGTGACTCCGAGCTTGTCGAAGATCCGAGCGAGGTGGGTCTTGATGGTCGGCAGCGACAGGAACAGCCGACCGGCGATCTCGACGTTGGTGAGCCCTTCGGCGACCAAGCGGGCGATCTCGGTTTCGCGCTCGCTCAGCCCCTCCAGAGGGTCGGTCGCCGCCTGCTGCGTGGCGCGCGTGGCGGCGGCGACGAGGCGCTGCAGGACGAGGGGCGAGAAGGACATCGTCCCCGCCGCGGACTGCTGGACCGCCGCGACCAGGTCTGGCGGCGAGGTGTGCTTCAGCAGGAAGCCGGATGCCCCGGCGTCGAGCGCGCGCACCAGGAAGTCGTCGGTGTCGAAGGAGGTGAGCATGACGACGTGGGGCGGGTTAGGCAGCGCACGGATGCTTCGGGTGGCCTCGACGCCGTCGCACCGCGGCATCCTGACGTCCATCAGCACCACGTCGGGGTTCAGTTCGGTGACCCGGGCGACCGCCTCCAGCCCGTCGGTCGCCTCGCCCACGACGGTGATGCCGCCAGAGCCTTCGAGGATCAGCCGCAGTCCCGCCCGGACCAACGCCTCGTCGTCGACGAGGAGCACCCGGATCTCGTTCACGCCCACGGCAACCATGCTTCCACGAGGAACTCTCCGGACACGACCTGGGCCTGGAACCGGCCCCCGATCAGCGCCATCCGCTCGGTCAGCCCGGCCAGGCCCATCCGCGACCCGGGGGCGTCGATGGGCGCGAGCGGCACGGGGTTGCGGACGGAAACGGAGATTCCACCGGCCCGCCCGCCCGCGATCGTGGCCGTGATGGGCAACCCGGGGGCGTGCTTGACGGCGTTGGTGAACGACTCCTGGAGGACGCGGTACAGGTGCCCGGTCGTGGCCGTGCCCGGCTCGCCGGGGCCCACGTCGAGGGTCAGGTCGACGGGGTGTCCGGTGGCACGGACGGTGTCGGCGAGCGTGCGCACGTCGGCCAAGGTCGGAGCCGGGGCCGTCCCTGCCTCCGGCGGTCGGAGGACCGCCAGCACCTCATGGAGTTCCTCGACGGCCGTCTCGGCCGCCGCCCGGATCACTCCCGCAGCCTCGCGGGCGACGGCGGGATCCAGATCCGCGCGATATTCGAGGGCGCCCGCGTGCAGCGAGATCAGCGCGAGCCGGTGCGACAACGAGTCGTGCATCTCGCCGGCGATGCGGGTGCGCTCGGCCTCGCGGGCCTGCATGACGCGGGCGGCCTGTTCGCGACGGGCCAGGTCGGCCTCCTGCTGCAGGGAGCGCCACAGCTCACGCCGACTGCCGCGGTAGAGGCCGAACAGCACCAGGATGGCGACCAGGACAGCAACCCCGATCGCCTCCTGGGCCACCGTCGGCGCGGCCGCCCCCAGCGGGACGATCAACCCTCGACCGGCCGCGTACGCGACACCGAAGGCGGCGACGGTCAAGGCGATGGCCGGCCAACGACGGCGGGCGGCGATGGAGACGAGGGCGACCCCGGCAGCGGTCGCCGCGCCGTCGGAGACTGCCGCCAGCGCGATGATGACAAGCGCATAAACGACCGCCCGTTGCTCTCGCTTCTCGTCCGGGGCCCAGATGGGTCCGCCTGGGGCCCGGTACAGCACCCTGGGCAGCAGCACGAGCGAGCCGACGAGGCCGCCCAGGTTGAGCAGCATCACGGCCGGGCCGAGCCAGCCGGCCAGCGGCGACTCCAGATAGCCAGGAAGAGCGACCAGCGTCACCAGCACAGACACTGCCGAGACGACGATCATCAACGCCACGCTTCTCGAGCCCTGAGGCGGGCGGCGGGTCCCGACGGGCGAGGGCTGGACGGTCATCGGACCACCCTAGGGCAGCGGAGAGCCCAGCCGGTGTCGTCCGAAGGCATGAACCTGGACCATCCCTTCGGCCCCGGCAGGCACCCGGTCGACCGATGGTGCCTCGGTGCGGCGGGTCGCGAGGATGACGTCATGAACACATCAACCATCACCCTTGACCCGCCGCACCCCGTGCTCAGCCCCTCGGCTGCGCCGGAGCGTCCCGACTACCACCGGATCGCCCGGACCCAGGCCAACTACCGCTGGTGGCGGCCGTTGGTCACCGCCGTCGTGGCGGTCGCCGCGTACCTCGCGATGATGCTGCTGCTCTTCGCGGCAGCTGCGGTGGCTGTGCTGATCGACCCGCGGCTACGGATGGCGGAGCTGGACCTGCCCGCTGTGCCGTTGCTCGACATCATCGGGTCGAGGCAACAGTGACCGGCGCCCCACTTCACCTGGTGGGCCACTCCGCAATCGAGAGCGGGTTGTCGATGACCTCCACCTCCACCTGCGCATTCAGGTCCTGCATGCTTGCCGGGCCGTCCTGGTAGTCCTGGTTGACCGTCAGCGTCCAGGTGCCGGTGAACCCGTCGGACGGTAACAAGAAGCCCGTGCGCCACTGCTCCTGGGCACCGCTTCTGACGCAACGCTCGGTGCCGAGGTCCGTCGTCCCGATGCCCGTGGCGGTGTGCAGGAGCTCGAAGTTTTGCCCGTCGCCCCGGTAGTGGCACTGCTGGTGCTCACTGTCGTTGGCGAATGTGTAGGCGATCTCCAGGAGCACCTGGTCATCGCCCAGCCGTGAATTGCCGTGGTTGTAGCCGATGAACGCCTCGTCGATCGTCCAGCTCACGTCCTCCAGTTCGACGGTGACGCCCACCATCTGCTCCTGGAAGTGCGGGAACTTCGACTTGAGCTCTCCCTCGTCGCCGAGGGGGACCACCGCTGCGTGCTGGCCCTCGTTGCCGAATCGGAGGGCGGCGCTCTCCAGAGAGAACGTGTCGACCTCCATCCCATCAACCTGGTACTCCAGTGCAAGATTCGCACGACCTCCCCCCGGCACTCCCGCGCCCTGGGGTGGGGAGCCGAATCCTTGGTGGAGGAGTCCGCTTTCGGGATCCACCCAGCTGAGGGTCGCCATGAGGTTGACCATGGACTGTGAATCGGTGGGATTGAAGGCTTCCACGTCGATGTCCACCTGCAGACCGTGGGTTCGCTGGGGCAGTCTGCCGGCCTCATCGTCCAGGTCCAGCACCCTGACCTCGCCAATGGTGTACTCCAGGCCACCGACGTACACGGTGGCGTCGATGGTGCGCGCAGGCAGGATGATGGCGTTCCCCCCATCGGCGTCGTCCGCCGCCCCGGCCACTCCGTCGTCATCCACGTCGGAGTCGCCGGGGTTGGCGCCATCATCCTGCTGCGGCTGTTCCTGCTGGACAACAACGTCGTCGTTGGCCTCGGCAGGTTCCCCCAGGGCGTCGCCGGTTCCTGAACACGCGGCCAGGGCTGCGGCGACGAAGCCAATCGCCAGAGTGGAGGAGATTCTTGTGATTGATGATCTCGGTGAAGAAGGCATGCCGGGGACTCTAGGGAAGGGGCCTTTCACAAACCTTTCAGTCCTCCGTCGGCCGTCTGGTTCGGAGTGGATGTCGGGCTCGGTGGAGTGGATCGTCGTCCGACGCTCAGCTCTCGGCCAGCTCTCGGCGAGGCTTCTTGTTCGCGCTCTCCACCTTCAACCGGGACAGAACCACGGCCACGATGGCAAGAATGATGGCCGGCATCCACAGGTACATGAACTGGATCATGGTCACCGCCGATTCCGGCTGCACCTCCGCGCCGCCGACGTAGCCGCTCGCGGCGAGCAGCCATCCAGTCACGGCCACACCGATGCCACCACCGATCTTCACGCCCAGGGACGTGGCGGAGAACATCATGCCGTCGATGCGCTTCTTCTTGGTCATGAAGGTGTGCTCTGACGCTTCGGCGATGAGAGCATTCAACGTCCCCTGCAGCGGAGCCATCCCTATCGATCCCACGGCCGTGAACACCAGCATGAGCGGGATGCTGCCCATGAAGGCGGCAACGATCACCAGTGCGCGTCCAATGAACGCGATGATGTATCCGTACAGATTGACCCAATAGATCCCTCTGGCCCACTTCACCACGAATGGCGTCGCCAGCAATGTGAGGATCATCGGAACGTTGATCGCCCAGGCGAACGTACTGAAGTAGTTCACATCCCCGAGGATGTAGGTCATGAAGTAGATCCCCATGCCCAGCATGGCCGTGACGACCTGACCGAGGGTGAACACCAGCACGATCATCAGGTAGTACTTGTTCGCGATCAGCAGCTTGAGCGACGCAAGCAGGGTCGGCTTGTCCTCGGCGATCGTTTCCTGCTCTTCCTCAGCGTCCTCGTCCGGGCGAGCGTAGAGCACCTCGGGTGGCAGTTCCCGCACGGAGAACACCGAGATCGTGTTCACGGTCAGGCCCACGAGCGCGAAGATGATGGCCACGCTGCGCCACGCCTCTGCGCCACCGCCGAAGAACTGCACGAGGCCCACCGTGGACACCTGGATGAGGAGGCTCGTCCCGAAGGCGAAGACGAAACGGATGGAGCCCATCTGCACGCGCTCTTCGGCGTTCTTGGTGATCAGCGCCGTCAGCGTCGAGTATGCGATGTTGTTGGCCGTGAAGAAGACAGCATTGAGCAGGACGTAGGTGATGAAGAACCACGTGTACATCGCGAAGTCGCCGAGACTCGGTGGGACCGCGAAGATCGCGACGATCATGGCGGCACACCCGAAGTATGCCCAGAACATCCAGGGACGGGCCTTGCCCATCCTGGTGTTCGTCTTGTCGATCAGTGAACCGAAGAAGATGTCGGAGATGCCATCGAAGATTCTCGAGGCCATGATCAGGGTGCCGATGATGCCGGGGTTCAACCCCATCGTGTCGGTCAGGTAGATCATCACGAAGAACGCGATGAAGGCGTAGACGACGTTGCCGCCCACGTCCCCCGAGCCGTACCCGACCTTGTTGTACCACTTCAGGTACTTCTTCTCTCGCGGGTCGTCAACCACTGTCGCGGTGTTCTCGCTCATGCGTTGGCCTCGTTCCTGTGATGCGGGATTGTTGATTCAACGCTCGCCGAGGGGACGAGCGTGAGAGCAAACCGGAACTCCGGCGCGTCGAGCCGGTACTTCTCGAGAAGCTCCGGGCCGCAACTGTTCGAACCGATGCCGTTGTGGGCGTAGTCCAGACACCACACCGTCTCGCCTGAACCGGTCAGATCCACATTGCGTCTCGCATCGGCCAGTTGTTCCTGCGTGTACGGCGAGGCGTTGAAGCTGAACGTCTGGTCCCCCACTGCGGCAATGGCTCGCGCAGCGTCGTCATGGGCGATCACGTAGTCGCAATCGTGGTGACTGCCGTTCTCCTGCGGCCGCAGGTAGTCCACATGCAGCTCGGGCACCGAGGAGGAGTACCGCCCGTGGGAACTCGCCCGATGCTTGTCCGGGTAGCTCTCGTGGGGGCCGAGCCCGTAGTACGTCACCTGATCGAAGGCTCCGTCCAGGAACAGGCGCAGGCCGAAGCGCGGGAACATGGGGAACTCGGGATCCTTGCGCACCGTCATGTCGACGTGGACCGCACCGGCAGGGCTCACGTGCCACACCGTCTCCAACGCCGCGATCCGCTGGACGGCCGGGGCGAGAAGTCCCATCGAGCTGGTGATCGTCACTCCATCCGGGCCCACCGAGTACTCGGTGTCGTACGCGCGGGCGCGAGCGTGGGGGTACTGCGCCAGGTACCACTTCGCCTTGATGTACATGTCGTTGTCCGTCGGGGCCCGCCAGATGTTCACCTCCATCGGACGGGTCAGCAGGGGCTCGCCTCCGACGTTCATCGTCTTGAACAGGCCATCGGTTCGGTCCAGGACGTACTCGAAAGAAGCGCCACTGATCGTGATGAAGCGTTCATCGGCCTGCACGTCGAGCGCCGGCGGGTCCTGGTCGTCGGGCGGCAGGAGCTCAAGCGCCGTCTGGTTCCGCGGGTCCGCAACCTCCAGCGGCACCTCGTCGAAGCCCAGGACGTGACCGGCCGGCACCAGCTCCGTGGCAACGAGGGAGTGATAGGTGACCTTGAGGTAGCAGCGTCCCGACTCGGGGACCGGGATGTTGCAGTTGACGGAGCCGACGGCGCGCGGCGGGATGGTCGGCAATGTCTCGATGGTCCCTTCCTCGATGAGCTCGCCGTCGCGCGTCACCTCGTAGCTGAGGCTCACGGTGCCGGCGAGATCGGTGAAGTCGAGGTGGTTGTGCAGCCGCAGTTCGCCGGTGGTCTGGTCGAAGCCCGCCACCCGGACCGGGCGGTGGACGTTGGCGAATTCCAGCAGGCCCACATGCGGTTGCCGGTCCGGGCTGACCAGGCCGTCCACGCAGAAATTGCCGTCGTGGATGATCTCGCCGTGGTCACCGCCGTAGTAGTAGATCGCACGACCGTCCTCGGTGGTCCCCGTGTGGACCGCGTGATCGCACCACTCCCACGCGAAGCCGCCGCACATGACCGGATCGGACTCAACGACCTCGAGATAGTCCTGGAAATCACCCGGACCGTTGCCCATGGCGTGGCAGTACTCCAGCAGCAGGAAGGGCTTGTCGGGCTGCGAGTCGAGGTAGTCCTGCACCTCGGTCAAAGCGGGGTACATGCGGCTGTAGATGTCGATCACCGAGTAGTCGTACTTGCGCTTCTTGTCGTCGTAGAAGGAGCTTTCGTAGACGGTCAGGCGGGTGGGGTCGTAGTCCTTTGTCCAGCGCAGGGATTCCTCCAGGGTGATGCCGTAGGCGCACTCGTTGCCCGCGGACCACATCACGACGGAGGGACGGTTCTTCTCACGTCGCACGCAGGCTTGCATGCGATCCATCGTGGCCGGCAGGAAGTCCGGGTTGTCCGCGATGCGCTCGTTCCAGTGCAGTACCTGGTTGGGAAAGGACGGATCGGCCAGGTATTGGGCCTGCGTGCCGTGGCTCTCGTTGTCGGCCTCGTTCATGACGTAGAACCCGAGCTCGTCGCAGAGTTGGTAGAAGTAGGGCGAGTTCGGGTAGTGGGCGCTGCGGATCGCGTTGACGTTGTGCTGTTTCATCAACCTCAGATCCGTCATGAGTTGGTCCAGGCTGATGACCGGGCCCGTGACGGGATCGGAATCGTGCCGGTTGACGCCCCGGAACCTGATGTGGCGACCATTGACCTGCACCACGTTGCCGTTCGTCTGGATTTCCCTGACCCCCACGCGGTCCACGATGGCCTCCCGTTCGGTGGCGATGGTCAGCGTGTACAGGTACGGATCCTCGGCGTTCCAGAGGTGCGGGGTCGGGATCCCGAGCTCGGTGCCGTGGGTGAACTCGTCGTCGGCGGGGGCGTGTCGCAAGTCGGCCTCGGCGACGGGTTCCCCGTCGGCGTCGGTGAGCGTGATGCGGGTCGGGACGGGATCGCCGCTGAAGGATGCGCGGACGTGGACCACGGCACGATCCGGGTGGAGTTGTGTGGTGGTGAAGTAGTCGAAAACCGCCGATTCCGGGCGCTGCAGCAGGTAGACATCGCGGAAGATCCCGCTCGTGCGGAACTTGTCCTGGTCCTCAAGGTACGTGCCCACTCCCCACTTGAGGACGAGGACCGCCAGCCGGTTCGTCCCGGCGACGAGCAGGTCGGTCACGTCGAACTCGCTGGTGGCGTGGGAGATCTGGCTGTAGCCAACGTAGCTGCCGTTCAGCCACACGTAGTAGCAGGAATCGACTCCCTCGAAGTTGAGGTGGACCCGGGGCGCGTCCGGGTCCGGCGCGTAGTCGAAATCGCGGATGTAGGCGCCGCAGGGATTCTCCTGGGGCACGTGCGGGGGGTCGAGCGGGATCGGGTAGCGGATGTTGGTGTACTGGTGGGAATCGAAGCCCAGGTTCTGCCACACGCTGGGCACGGGCACCTCGCCATATGCGTCTGCCAGGTCATCACCGAGGTAGAACTGCTCCGGCACGTCATAGGTGCTCTCGAAGTACTGGAACCACCATGGGCCGTTGAGCATCTGGAGCCGGTCCGATTGCTCCCGATCCCCAACGAGCGGCCCCATGGGCCGGGATGCCGGGACGTAGTACGCCCGTCGCGGCAGGACGCTTACGTTCACGACCTGCAGGTTCCCGTGATGACGGGGGGTGATCATGGGGCGCTCCTTTGCTTCCTGCCGGACGTGCGCCGCTGGGACCGCCCCCTCGACTGGGAGTCGGGTCCAGCGACTGACGCAGTACTTGATCATCATTGATACCATGGAGTCTGGCGCGGCGCCCGCTATTCAGAGAGTTCCTTGATCTCTTGTCAGACGGAGCTTGGCATGCTCACTCCAGCCGGGCATCGGCCACGGGATGAGGTTCGGTGGTGACGGTGACCACGACGTCGCCTGCCCGCCAGTCCACCTCGTTGCAGCGCCGTTCGAGTTCCTCCAGCCAAGCCACTTCCACCACCAGCCTGTCCACCTGCACGAAGACCTCCAGGTGCAGCACGTGGCCCTCGTCCCGAGCGCGGGTCTGGACGCCGACCACCCGCGGGTCATCCATGACGGCTGCGTTCACCTTGGCGATCACGGGGTCCACCTCCGAGTTGTCGAAGGTGGTGGGGCGGGTGTCCATCAGGTCGCGGATGGCGTTGGCGGTGTTGTCCCAGCCGTCTTTCGAGATGCTGATGGAGACCACGAGAGCGGCGACGGCGTCCGCCCACCAGAATCCCAACCCGATGCCGAGCACGCCAACAGCAGTGGCCAGACCGGTCAGCCAGTCGGCCTTGTTCATGTCCGCATCGGCGCGCAGGACCTTGTCGCTCAACTGCTCGGCATAGCGCAGCTTGATCCGGCCCATGATGACGGGCGTCACCCACTCCAAGGTCGACGGCCTCATCCGCAGGGCGGGGCTTCGCTATCCCACCGCAGATCTGCGCCGAATCGACCTCGTCGAGGAACGAGGCCTCGACCGCGGCGTGATCGCGCAGCTGGCGACGTGTTCGTTCATCGAACGCTCCCACAACGTCGTGTTCCAAGGCTTCACCGGCTCCGGGAAGTCCTACCTCGGCTGCGCCCTGGCGAAACAGGCCTGCCTCCACCGGATCCGGGCCCACTACATCCGCATGCCCGACCTCGCCGAAGCTTGGCACCTGGCCCGGGACAAGCCGCAGGGGCAGATGAAGTTCCTCCGTAAATACGCGGCCTTCACCCTCCTTGTGGTCGATGAGTGGCTCCTTGACCCGCCCGATGAGAGCATGCGCAGCATGCTGCTGGAGCTACTCGAGCGCCGCTACGACACCACCTCCACGGTCTTCTGCACCCAATACGCGAAGAAGGACTGGCACCAACGCCTCGGCGGCGGAGTCCACGCCGACGCCATCATGGACCGGATCGTCCACAACACCATCTGGATCGACACCGGCAACCACAACATGAGAGAACACACCGCCACCAAGTAACCGACCGGCGCTGGCGGAGGCTCTGGCCCCCGCCAGCGCCACTGGTGGCCCCCACCTGCAATATCACCGGCCCCCAGAGGCAGTATCCAGTGGCCCCGTCAGCCTCGAATACTCAGTTCGAGGACACCGCCATGCATGCCGACGACGCTGACGCCGCCGTCGGCGTTTGCCATGGCGACCAATGGGGCGGCCAGGTCGCGCGGCGCGACCCAAGCGGACTCGCGCTCGAACCACTGGTCCTCGGGCACCTTCGCGAGGGCGCCTTCGAGCAGGTTCGCGGTCAGGGCGAGCGCAGCATCGACAACGGCTGAGGTCATGGCCCATGCGTCAGTGAAGGACCAGCGCCACCTCACCCGCGACTCACTCGGACGGCGGCAGCAACTCGCTCGGTTCTCCGCTGTAAGTGACCACCAACTCATCCCTGGCCCTCGACGCAGCCACATACAACAGCGAGCGCTCCCGCAGCTGCGCCTCGCTGAGTTCTGTCCCGTCATAGTCGTAGGCCTTCAACCCCATGGGGATCGAGTCCTGGTTGAGCCCGAACAGCAGCACGCGGGTGAACTCGGTCCCCTTCGCGCGGTGCATCGTCAGCGCCACGGGGTAGCCCGGCTTGACGGATCCGGCTTCGAGCGCCCGGATGGTGACACCCCGCTCACCCAGCCCGGCGACGACGCGGTCGCGGGTCATCCGGTCGCGCACCAGAACCGCCACCGTCTCAGCCTGGACCCCGTCGGTGTTGCTCCAGGAATCGATGAGTTTGGCTGCATGGTCCAGTTCCGTGGTCAGCGTCGGCAAGGAGCGCACTATGGGTCTCGGTCCGGTGCGGGCGGAGTGATAGCCGGCCATCGACTCGGCCTCACCGTCGGAGTCGATGACCTCCTGTCCTGTGAGGACCCCAACTGCCCAGGCCAGGTTCTGCGCGGTTGTGCGGTAGTTCAGGCGCATTGCCCGCGAGCGGCCCTGGGTCCTGATCCCGTAGGCGGAGAGCACCAGCCGTTGGCCATAGATGCGCTGGTGGGCGTCCTCCGCGATGAAGATGTCGTTGGGGGCCTCCGGCGCCAGGGCACGGACCAGCTGCCAGTGGGATGGTTTGAAGTCCTGCCCCTCGTCAACGAGGACGTGACGTGCTGGCCGTTCCCCGGATGTCTCGAGGTGGGCGGCGGCAACGGCGGCGGCCTCGGAGAAGTCGAGGGTGCCGGCTTCGCGGGCGGCACCACGGTAGGCCTCAATGACAGCCCACACAGCCTTTCGGCCTGAGCGGGACAGCCGCACCCCCCGCCCGGTGCGGGCCACCTTGAGATAGTCAGGCAACTGCGTGATGCGGTGCGGCAGGATCACCATCTCGTACTCGGCCTTCAGGAACGCCGACTTGCGGAGCTTCTCATCCAGCCCTTCGCCCGCACGCAGGACGGCTTGGCGCCACGCCGCATCGGCGTCCGTGCGTCCGCTGATATCGGTTCGTCCCACACCCAGCACAGCCGCCACCGCCTCGCTGATGTCGGCTCCGGCCGACTGCACCACGGCGCGGGCGAGCGCATCGATGCCCTTGACGTGGAGGCCGGGCCCGCCGAGCTCGTCGCTGAACTCAAGGCCGGGATCGAGTCGTTCCAGACTGCGGGAGAGTTCGGCGGCCAGGTTGGTGGTGAAGGTGGTGACGACAACGGAGGCATCGGGGTCATCGGTGGCGAGCCGTCGGGCCCTATGGACCAGCACGACGGTCTTGCCGGTGCCCGCACCGCCGGCGATCCGGTAGGGACCCCGCCAGTCACCCCGCACCCAACGACGCTGCTGCGGGTGCAGGAACACTCGCCAGGCGGAGAAGTCGCCGCCGGTGATGACCCGACGCAGTTCCTCAGCCCCGGCGAGCTTGGCGAAGCCCATCTGCGCGCTGGGCTGGTCGAAGCTGTCCAGGAGCTCCTGGTCACTGACCGGCTCCGGCTCGACGAATTTGCCGGCCGCCTCCTGGGGACTCATCGGCTGGTTCATGAGCTCCAGCTCCTGCTGGATCTGGGTGATGGGCTCCCCGTCGGCCAGCAGCAGCGCCAGACCCTGCCACTCCGGGAGGGTGCTGGCGAACGTGTTCATCGCGTCCTTGCTGGTTAGCGCGACTGCCTGCTCGGCGGTGGCCGGTGGAATGCCGAGGGAGACGGTGAGGTCCTCGGCGCTGAAAGCGATCAACGGCTCTGGTGCTGCCGATAGCGCCTCGACGGCCGGCTGCGCCCACGTCAGTGCTCGTTCCGGGGCGTCGACCTCGTTGTACTCGGGCAGCCCGTTGATCGGGTTGATCGTCAGCTGCACCTTCGCAGCCATCTTGTAGGCATCATCATGGTTGTAGATCCCGTGGACCACGTAAGCGGTGGAGGTGGCGGTGGTCAGCTTGAACAGCAGGGCCCGGTACTGCTGGTCCACGCGCCCCGACCGCGCCCGCGGATCGGCCGCGTTGGCGATCGGCTCGACGTGGAGGCCCGGTGTGCTGTCGTCCTGGGCCAGCTTCTCGAGGAAGCTGTAGGCCTTCTGCTTGACCGATGCGTCTAGCAGCTTGTCCTGCTTAGGGTAGATGATCACACTTTCAGCCACGGAGCTGCTCCTTCCATGCCACCGCGATGGCGGCCGCGTCGGGTGCGACGATGCGCCACCCCTGCTGATCGGGCACCGGTTCGGCGTCCAACCGCACCGCGATCCGCTTGTTGGTCCAGACCAGGTCGAAGGGAACGCCGTCGAGCTCGTAGCCCACCTCGCCGTCGGGCGCGGCCACCCCGGCCTCGCTCAGCGCGGCGATGAGGTCCAACACTTCGGCCGACTCCCCCGCCAGCTCCTCTACGATGGGCTGCCACTCGGCGCCGACGTCGACGCCCCCGTGCACGATGTCCACCACCGGGGCCGCCGGGACGGCCGCGGCCGAGCGGGCCTCGAACGCGGCGATCGACGCCGGCAGCAGCGCCAGGACGTTGGCCAGCCGCAGCCACTCGCGCCAGGCCTCCTTGGCCTCGGGGATGGTGAGGTCGACGGTGTCGTCGAGCACCGCGGCCAGCCGCACGGAGCCGGGGGCCGGGACGCCCACTGCGACCGTGAGGCTGCCGTGGCGCCAGACGCGGGTCTGCGCACCCGCCGCAGACACCAGACCGACGGCGAGCTCGTCCTTCGGCCCGTCGACAGGAACGCCCCCGGACGCGAACACCGAGAACGCCGCAGCACGGGCGAAACGCCCGAGGTTCTCCGGGTCGGGCTGCTGCATCCATCCGGCCAGGAACGCGAGCGGCCCACCGAGCAGCGCCTCCCGCGCGGCGGCGGTGTGCTGCATCGTCGGCTCGGCGTTCAGCTTCTGGACCAGCGGCGCCTTGAACCACGACGGCGCCGTGGGCGCGTCGCCCGCCTCATCGAGCGCCAGGTCGTGCGCGGTGATCGCGAGCACGAGCGTGCCGCCCTGGCGGAGGATGCGGCGCTTGGCGGCGTCGTCGGCGATGTTGTTGCACTTCGGGGAGGTGTGGAACTGCCAGCCGTCGGTGAAGATCGCGATGTCCGGCAGACCCTCGCTTGACAGGACGAAGTCCGGCTTGGAGTTGGCGACGTGCACCTGCGGGCGGAGCCGGAACGTACGGGAGCCCAGCGAGACGGTGATGATGTTGCCGCCGGAGATGCTCGGGGTCTGCTTGACGGTGCCGCCCAGCTTGGCCGCCAGCCGCAGGAACGCGGCGCGGAACCGCTCCTCCAGCCACGACTCCCCCGTCGGGTCCGGCGCCGGCGGTGCCTCCGTGATCTTCCACGACGGCACCAGCGGCGGCTCCCCGCCGTCGATCCCGAGCAGCGTCCGCAGGTGCCGCTCGGCGGCCACCCGGGAGGTGACCTCGCGGTTGTACGGGGCGGCGAAGGGCAGCAGGCAGCGGTGGCAGGACAGGCGCCCCTCGTCGGCGCAGGCGCAGTCCTTGACCCGCTCCAGCGCGCCGGTCAGCACCTGCCACAGCTCGCGCGAATCGGCGAGCTGGGCCAGGTAGCCGGTGCCGCCGGGGACGAGGTCGTGCAGGAGCAGGGCGTCGCGGTTGTCGAGCAGCGGGTCCTTGATGAAGGCGACGGCGAGGTGGTCGGGCGCGCCGCCGTACTTCTCGCTCAGCCCGAGCAGGACGGCGGCGGTGAGGCTGGGCACGGCGAACACGTCGTCGCCGAACGCGATGCCCTGCGGGAGGGTGAGCACGACGCCCTCGGTGGTGAGCTTGCGGGTGAGCAGCACGGAGCGGGTGTGCTCCTCGTGGCTGTGGCGGTGCTTGCACCAGGGCCGGTGCTCGTCGCGCTTGTTGGCCAGCCCGGTGCGGTCGAGGTGGCCGCAGGCCTCGCAGATCCGGAACCGGGGCCCGGCGAGCCTGTTGCCGGCGATGGTGATCTCGCCGGCGGTGTGGCGGCGGGGGCCGAGGTTGTACCAGCGCACGTCCATGCCCTTGAGGTACGCCACGCCCAGCCCGCCGGTCGTGTACCAGCGGTCTTGGACGGTCTGGGGGTCGACGTCGGCCGCGGTCACGATGGTGAACCCGGCGCGGACGCGCTCGTCGTTGGAGTCGTCGATGCGGGACTCGTCGCGCCGCACGAACGCGGAGACGCGGGTGAGCTCGACGGTCTCAAACCGCTGCCCGACGTCGTTGATGCCGGCCTTCCCGCAGCGGGGGCAGGTGGTGGGGGTGTCGTCGCCGTCGTGGCTGTAGCCGCAGTGGGGGCAGAGCCGCACCGAGCGGATGGCGGAGCCGTCGTGGCCCACCTCGACGGCGTCGATGTCGATCTGGTGGCCGCCGACGTAGAAGGAGGCGCCGGGCGCGAAGTCGCGCAGGGCGTTGGCGCTGGCGCGGGAATAGTCGGCGGCCTCGGAGTGGTATTCGCCGGTGTCGGAGTCGATCCAGCTCATGGTGACGTCGAGCTGGACGGAGTCGTCGACCAGTGAGTAGTTGGGCAGCAGCCCGATCCGCTCGAGCGCGGAGATCCAGAAGTCGCCGTACGCGGCGCCGATCTGGGCTTCCAGCATGCGCTGCTCGGCACGGGCCTCCTTGAGGGCGCGGGCGTCGTCGTCGCTGTCCTGCTCGCGGGCCTCGAGATCGGGCAGTTCGGCGACCAGCTGGTCGAGGCGGTCCTTGAGGTCCTGTTGCTCGGCGTGCCAGCGCTGGGCGGCGCGGCCGATGGTGGCCACCAGCCCGCTGGACCCGTCGGGCCCGGGGGTGGCCCACTGACGCAGCGCCTCGGCGGCGTCGCGGCGGAGGGTGGCGGTGAGGTCGCCGTCGACGGCGAACGCGGCGAGGAAGCGGTCGACGGCGCCGGGCTTCCGGGAGGCCTCGACGAGCTGGTCGAGGAAGGTGTTCTTCCCCCCGGTGGGTTGCGCCAGCGCGGTGCCGGTGGTGCGGGGATGGATGGCGTCGGGGTCGCGGGCGAGGCTGTCGGCGAGGTGGGCGATGTACTGGCGGCGGAGGATCTCCTCGGCGCTGAGGTACGTGGCGGGCGGGGTGACGGCGCCGTTGATGAGGGAGAGCGGGTCGCCGAGGCGGGGCAGGAACTCGCCGCGGCCCTGGACGAAGGCCAGGTCCAGCGCGTTGCCGGTGAGGCGGCCGGCGCGGCCGACGCGCTGGACGTAGTTGCTGACGGTGCGGGGCAGTGAGGCGAGCATCACCGAGGAGAGGTCGCCGATGTCGATGCCCATCTCCAGCGTCGGGGTGGCCACCAGCACGTTGGGCGCGGTTGGGTCGTCGGCGCTGGACTTGAAGGCGTTCTCGTACTCGAGGCGCTTCTTGGTATCCAGGAGGCTGGTGTGTTCGCGGGCGACGACGCGCCGCACCTCGGAGGAGCGGTAGAGGCGGCGGTAGTAGTTGTCCGCGTCGCCGGGGTGGGGGGCGAGGGTGCCGGCGCAGGTGGCGTGGAGGCAGGGGCCGCCGTCGAGCTCCGCGCCGGCGGCGAGGCTGACGGGGAACTCGCCGTGGCAGGTGGTGCAGCGCAGGGTGTGGCGGCCGGCGTCGACGTCCGAATCCTCGGTGGGGGCGACGACGACGCGCTCCGGCTCGATGGCGTAGACGGTCGCGCCGCTGCGGGTCTCGACGGCGCGGAGCAGCTGGTCCTTGGCGAGTTGATCCAGGAGCGTGCGGGCGAGCACTCCCCCGGCGGCGCCGTCGACGCTGAGGCAGCGCCGGGCCCACTGGGCGTACCAGGCCCGCGTGCCGGTGACGGGGTCGAGCAGCGCCTTGGTCGACTCGATCTTCGCCCCGCCCACCCGCGGGAAGGCAGGCGTGGAGCGGCCGGGCGGGAACGGCGGCATGTACTTGGCGCGGCCCTTGCGGCTCCACAGGTGCCAGCGGTTGCCGTCCTCGGTGACGTACCGCTCCAGCCACGGGTGCCAGATGCCGCCCTGGGTGCGGATGCGTTCGACGGCGCCGCGGGCCCAGGCGGTGAGCATCCGGTCGTCCACGTCGTGGGGAAACAGGCCGGGGTCGAGCGAGTCGAGCGCCTTCCTGGCGGAGCGCAGCAGGTCGGCGCCGTCGATGGCCACGTGGGCGCTCATGGTTCCGGTGCGCTCCAGGGTGCGGCCGAAGCTGCTGGTGAGGCCGAATTCGAGGGTGGCGGAGAACAGCAGGCGTTCCTGGGCGATGGCGGTGAGCTTGGCGGGCGGGTTGTCGCGCTCCCAGAACGGCTTGAACTCCTCCTCGCGGGCGGTGAGGTTGGGTGCCAGCAGCCGGTAGCGCTTGAACTTGTCGTCTTTGGCCTGTGCGACGGCGTGCTCCACCAGAGCCGGCAGCGATCGCCGCGCGTCGCCGGCGGCGCGCAGCACGGAGCGCAGGGTGAGGGTGTGGGAGCGGGAGGAGACGAAGCCGGCGCGGTGGGCGGCGTCCTGGACGGAGTCGACGAAGACCAGCGACTTCTTCTCGGCCTCGTCGAGGGTGGCCTGGCCGAACATGTTGGACAGCGTCACCGACATCAGGGTGGCGATGGCGCTGCCGGTGAAGCGGATGGCGTCGGTCTGGCCGCAGCTGGGGCAGATGTCCTTGGCGGAGTCGTCGTCGGCATCCTCGCCGATGTGGGTGACGACGCGCAGCACGCGGCCCTCGCGGACGGCGGTGGGGTCGACGTCGCTGGGTGTAGTGGTGATGCGGCGCTCGCGGGGGTCGAACCAGGCGAGCCCGGTCTCGGGCGGTGCGTCGGAGTCGACATCCGCCGACGCGTTCAGGAGGGGCCGGAACCGGCCCTCGCGGGTGACGTGGTGGCGTCGGATGTTCTCGTCGTTGGCCGCGAGTTGGTCACCGACCGGTCCGAGTTCGATTCCCCAGCCGGAGCGGCCGCAGAAACGGCAGTGGATGGCGGGGAACGCGATCCCGCCGCCCTGGGTGGCGTCCTCGCTCGCGACGGGCGGGCCGTCGTCGGCCCAACGGAAGCGGGCGGCGGAATCGGCGTAGCGGTCGATGCGGCTGAGTTCCCGCACCCACATGTGGGCCTCGGTGGACGGCATGGTCCGGTCCGGCCCGCCGTCCTTGCCGCGTGCCCGCAGGTGCCCGAGCGCCCCGTGGACGGCGATGACGAACCGACGGCGGACGTCGAGCGTCTCCGGAGTCCCGCGGACGAGCCGCGCCAGCTCGGTGACGTGGGTGGCCTGGGCGGTGGCCGCGAGGAAGTCGCGGATGAACGCGCTGGACTTCGCAAGAGTCTTGAGGTCGGTTGTGTCCGGATCCTCGTGGAGGGCCGTCAGCACGATCCGGCACAGCTCGGCGGGCTCGGTGTCGTCGTCGATCTGCCCGACGACGTCGGCGGCCACCTGCTCGGTGACTTCAGTTTCCGCTGGTTGAGCCGGGCGCGAGCGGAGCGAGCCCCGTGTCGAAACCTCAGAAACCGGCGGCCGACCGCCTAACCCGGCCCCCACATCCGACCACTCATCCGGAGCCAAGCGCTGCTCTCCCACGACACTGCCCTCATCGAGCTTCTCGCCGAATACTCGCGTGGCGAATTTCGTGATGTCCCGATCCTCAGAGACGGCATCCTCCCGCGGCCCCAGGGTCGCTGACGTCCCTACCGGAGTGATCCGTCCCAGCGACCGACCCCACTCCTCAGCACTGTGAGTGTCGCCAGCGCTCGCCCGCTCCGGCCAGTACGACTTCAGCGCCAGCCCAAGCCGGCGCAACAGCATCGCGACGTCCGTCCCCTGCGCTCCGTCATAGGTGTGGAACTCGTCGAGCACAAGGTAGGTCAGCGACTCGGCCGACCTCTCCCACAGCTTCTGGTCGGCGGAACGCAGGAGGAGTTGGTCGAGCATCTTGTAGTTGGTCAGCAGGATATCCGGAGGGTCGTCCCGGATGATCGCCCGGTCGGTGATGAGCCCGTTCTCCGTGACCTTGGTGGTGGGACTGGACCTCTTCCCTCCCGCGGAGACGGCTGCCTCTCCGGTGTAGAGCGCGGCCGTGATCGAACCCAGCGGCTGATGCCCGTCCGAGTCGCGCTCGGTGATCAGTCGGGCAAGTCGCTGCGCCTGGTCGTTGGCCAGTGCGTTCATCGGGTAGAGGATGAGTGCCTTCATGCCCCCTACGCCCTGGCGGCGGGCGCGAAGGCAGTGGTCGAGGATCGGGTACAGGAACCCCTCCGTCTTACCCGAACCGGTGCCGGTGGTGACCAGCGTCGGCTGGGGACGGCCGTTCAGGCTCGAGAGCCTCCGGAACGCCGCTGCCTGGTGGGCGTAGGGTTCGAACCCGGAGGGAATCCAGTCCAACGGTGACACGGCTCGGCGCGGCGCTGCACTAAACGGCATCCCGGTGCGCAGGTAAGGGCCCTTGAACATCCCTTCGGACTCATCCTCCAGTAGCCCGCGGAGGGCAGCCTGGGCATCCGAGTCGACGAGGGCGAGGGTAGTGGTGAGGTAGTCGATCAGCCCGGCGCGCAGACGCAAGGCCTGGCAGCCCGGCAACAACTCACTCACGGCGTCATCCTCCTGCGTGTGGAGCGAACCCCGACGCCGCAAACATAGCGAAGATCTCCCCATAGAACACAGCTTGGTTAAGGCTTCAATCAACGCGCCCCGGGAGCATTCACTCCCGCGACCAGTGGCGTCGGGCACACCCCCGATGGCTCCATCGGACCCGCTGTCAGCCTGCCAACAATCTCTGACCAGAGCCTCCATAGCTGCCACCGACTGACGGATGCGTCGCCTCCGGCACCCGAAAGCGCGTCGATCGCGCGGCCGTCCGCCCCAAAATCGCGCGAGATGGGAGATGGGTGACGGTAACCACGGTGTGCACCGTCCACGCGCTAGCCTGACCCGAGACGACACCGCGAGGGAGACTACGGATGGCAACGCGCTCGAACGATGAGGGTCGATTCGCAGACGGCAGCGCGGCTCCGCGGATTTCCGCAATTCGGGTTGATCAGCTGTTCGGAAGGCTCTCATACGACTACACGGCGCCTCTTGACCCCGACGAGAGACCCACACCGCTCATCGTGCTCTACGGGGACAACGGCTGCGGCAAGACGACCATCCTGAGAATCGTCCACCATCTTCTCTCCCCAGCGGACCGGAGGGGCCACCGAACGGCCATCGCGCGCATTCCATTCAGCGCAATCTCTATATCGCTCAGCAACGGCGATTCGATCACCGCCACTCGAAGCGACTCACTGATCGGGTCATTCTTGGTGGAGGTGCGTGACGCCAGCGGCAAAGTGGTGACTCAGAGACTCTACAAGGCAGATGAATCACTGACCGTGAAATCCGACCCGTGGGACCTAGAGCACTTGAGCGAACTCGCCGACTCGCCTTCGGCAGATGGCGACCCTCTGGACCGCGGCAACGACGCGTACCTCGGCTATCTGAAACGGCAGCGGTTCGTTCCTCTATTCCTCAGGGACGAGCGTCAGATGGAGTCTGATATGTGGGAGGATGACTATGATATGCGTCGCCGCCATATCGAGGATCCCCAGTCTCAGCAGGGCCCGGGTGAACGCGCGTTGCGGACGGCGCTTATGGGCGCGAGTAATGCCATCCGCGACTTGTCGATCGCGGCTGCCGATGTCGGCGCTTCCGGCACAAACACCGTCTATTTATCGGTGCTTTCCGGACTTCTCTCGGGAGGGGCACTTTCGGAGGATGCCCAGTCGGCACGAAGCTCCCTGGAAAGCAAGGTAAACGAACTCGGCGAACGTAACAACAAATACGCGGCCTACGGATTCCTACCTCAGCTTGAGACCCAGGATTTTCAGCGCATAATTGCGCGGATCCCGGACGATAGGATTGCGATTGCACAAGACGTTCTGTTGCCTTTCTTGACGGGGCTAGAGAAGCGGCTGGAGACTCTAGCCCCAGTCTTCAAGATCACAGACGCGCTCATTTCCAGCCTGAATGGGTTCTTGACGGATAAACAGGTCAACTACACCCCACGCACCGGACTGCGGGTCGTCTCAACCGATGGAACTCTGTTCCGACCGGGATCGTTGTCTTCCGGTGAGCGACACTTGCTCACTCTGCTCTGTAGTGCCATCATCGCGCGCCGCGCATCAACAACTTTCCTGATTGACGAACCAGAGATCAGCCTGAACGTCAAGTGGCAGCGAATGCTGCTTCCTGCACTGATGGAGATCACCGCGGGCTCTGACGTTCAGTTTCTGGTCGCCTCGCACTCGATCGAGGTCCTTGCGCCCTACGCTGACCGCATCTTCCACATGGGCAGAGGATGACGGGCGCCGCTCGCCACTCGCGACGGACAGCTGCCGAGCTCTTTACTCTTTACATGCTCGAGCCTTCGTTCAGGCATGTCTTCTGCGAAGGTCGTATGGACCGCGCACTCCTTTCCCACTTCATTCGGGAGGCAGGGCTTTCGGCATCGGTCCACCGGATTGATGACTACGTCGACATGTCTGAATTACTTGCAGTTCCGCAGGAGTCGACTGGAGTACGGGCGCGCCTCATAGTTCTAGCCGAGGAGTACGACAGGAGATTTGCGAAGCACGATCCACTCCGCTCCCTCACCTGCGTGATAGACCGAGATTGCAGAGTTCCCCGCCCCACCCCAGCACTATTGGTGACTGATTACTCGGACATCGAGATGTACACATGGAAGCCTGCTCGGCTCACGAAACTACTGGAGTTGGGCTACGGAGTCGACGTGAGCGACGGAGTCGTGGACAGG
Source organism: Tessaracoccus bendigoensis DSM 12906 (assembly GCF_900141915.1). Taxonomy (GTDB): domain Bacteria; phylum Actinomycetota; class Actinomycetes; order Propionibacteriales; family Propionibacteriaceae; genus Arachnia; species Arachnia bendigoensis. The sequence goes on from NZ_FQZG01000016.1 coordinate 55,891, forward strand.
CTTATGCTCTTTGTCGAGCCGCGCGCCGTAACACTGTGCATGACCCGACGCTTCGTGCACGAGAAAGGCGAGGGCCGGACGCCTCCGGCGAACGTCACGAGATACGCGTGTCCGCGCAACGGAAACATGGATTTGATTGGGTTTATCAGGGCTTACGGGGGCAGCCTCACTAAGGAGGCTGACCGAATCGCTTCAGAGATTCATCAACGTGTGGATAGAGCTTCTAGCGAAGATTGCAGAATGCACATGAATGGTCATGATGTAGTCCTGCTCACAGCGGTTGCTGTTGATCGCATGCTCAAAGTCTCTACAGGCGAAAGCGAGATGAAGCGCGCTTGGTTCGCTGGCCTCGATTGGCGAGACCTTGTAGAGTCGGAGCCAATGTTTCAGGCTCTTGCCAAGAGGATCTCAGCGTGAAGAACGGCACTCGTGCGACCCTCGCGTCCCCCAACGACAGATAAGTGATCCGCTCAGATTGATTCTGAAACCGTCACTCAACGGTGGAAGTCCTAGCGATCGTTGGCGAACCTGGCTGGCGGAGATGCTAGAGCCTGAGTTCCACACCATGGCTACTGTCTCAGTCTAGGTCAACCCTGCCACATGACCTTGCTTCAGTCTATGATACTGCTTTGGAAGTGAAGGAGATAGGGTGTACCTGCGCGAGATCCGAATAGTGAACGACGGACCGAATGAGGATGTCAGCATCTCCTTGCCTTTGGGTGACCAGGGGACCCCCAAGCCACTCGTGGTCGTGGGTGAGAATGGAAGCGGTAAGAGCAATCTGCTGTCCATCATCGCCGACGCTCTCGTGGAGGGTGCGGCACAGCATCATTCAGACGTAGTTCCGCGATCAGGGGGAACCGACAGACCTTGGATGCGCATTGTGGGTGGCACAACCTTGAGGCGGGGAACCCAAGGGGGCTTCGCCCTGCTTCACTTCACTCATGACAACGGGCCCCTGATCTACGCCGAAAAGGCCGGACACTACCCCACAACCGACCTGCCGATGGACCTTACACCCGAACTCAAGGAAGGTGCTACCTGGAGCGATGCCGGGCCCGCTAAGACCTTCAAACTCAGCGAGGAGCAGAGCCGACAGATCTACAGCTCAGGTTGCTATGCCTTCTTTCCTGCTAGCCGTTCCGAGGTTCCTCATTGGCTCAACGGCGAGAGTCTGCCATCGAAGCCATTTAGCACCGCCGTGAGGTTTTCTGGAAGGCTTGGTAAGCCTCTCTACGTCGAGCAAGGCATTGAGTCTCTGTCTCAATGGATCCCTGGGCTCATCATGGACAGCCGGCCAACCGTGGCGAGGGCCCCCGGGCCCCCGAACTCCAATCAGTGGACGCTCACTTCGACAAGCTTCCAGATGCATTTATCTTCTCGAGAACTAGCCGATCGCGTACTGCGCGTGATCTTGGACGATCCTGAGGCAGGCTTCGTCTGGGTCAACCGATTCACCGGGCTCGAGTACTTCTCTCCGAAGGCTGCAGCCAGGTTACCGCTGGCGGCGTTGTCTTCGGGCCAGGCAACGCTGCTGAGTATCTTCGGCACGATTCTGCGACAGTGCGATGCGGCAAGCAATGGCGATCCCACAAGCGCGTCCGGTATTTGTGTCATAGACGAGATCGACGCCCACGTCCACGTGGACCTCACCTACAGAGCCATCCCGGAACTGATGGCCATGTTCACGGGGATTCAATTCATCACATCCGCCCACTCACCTCTACTCGTCCTTGGCATGCAGTCCAAATTCGGCGATGACCACATGCTTGTCACTGAGATGCCGTTTGGCCGTTCAGTAACGGCCGAAGGCTATCGCGAGTTCAAGAACGCATTGGACGTTCTCCGGTCCACTCAAGGATTTGACTCATTGGTTATTGAGCGCTTGAACAGCCAATCTAGCCCGCTCATTCTCTGTGAAGGTGAGACGGATCCGAAGTACATTGAAACCGCCATGGAGCTACTTGGCGAAGGCGCGATCCTATCGGGGATCACCACTGACTGGATAGGTATGCGCTCAAAGTCAACGGGCGGTTCAATCGGCGCTGGCAAGGACAACTTGCATCGGGCTTGGCAACTCCTCACTGCTAACCCAGAATTGACGGGAAGGCCGGTCATGCTGTTGTACGACAATGATGCAAAGAAGCCCGATGTCGACGAAGGCCGCATCTCCGTCCGAACGCTTCCCACCAATCCTGAGAATGTATACGTGAGGAACGGTATCGAGAATTTGTTGACGCCGAATGTATTCTTGCCTGACATGTTCAGTGAGCATACTCACGACGACGGGAATGGCAAGACCGTCACCATCCGAGAACTGAACAAGTCTGCTCTGTGCGCGCGTCTCTGCGACGAAAGGCGCGACGCTTCGAATTTTCTCGGATTCAATGCTGTTGTTGAGATCATTCGAGAGTGGCGCGAGAGGCTTGGCCTCGATGCCAAGCCTGCTTCCAGCGCAGATTCGGAGCGGCCAACGGGCGACCCTGAGGTCGGAACAGAGCCCGCCGAGCGCTAGCTTCTTTGACCTGAAACGTCCAAGGGTCGTCAGTCCTGCTCGCACTCCTGCCGCGCGCCCTGGTCACCCAGGATTGTAGGGTCCCCATCATTGGTCGGGGCGCGACAGTTCAGACCACATCCGGGTGTGCGGGACCTCCGGCCCGCCGCGAGGACCGCCGGGACCCCGAAGCAAGCGCGCCCAGGTCCGGAGGACCAGCGAATGGCGCAGCCCACCTGCGCATGGCCCACTGAGGTGCGTCGGCGGTGTTCCTCATCTCGCTAGGTCAGCGCGCTCATCGCGGTGTGGAAGTCGGCCTCGCGGTCGCGGGGAGCGAACGGGAGCTCGTAGGTGTAGACCGTGCCGGCAGGGTGGGTGGCGGTCCGCTCCTCCTCGGTGAGCTTGTCGCCCTTCTTTCGCCACAACTGGCGGACCTGAGTCGGGACCAGACGACCGTTGGCGTCGTAGATGTAGTCGTTTTGGTCGTAGCCGTGGAGGACGGCGAACTGGGTGCGGTAGATCGTCGAGAGCTCGTCCGCGGTGACGCCGAGCATCGTGGCCATGAGGGCGTCGATTTCCACTAGCGCGTTGCGGCGATCCACGTCTCGACGCAGCGGGGTGTCTGCTGTCCAGGCTTGTCCCACGTCCCCTAGATCGGGGGCGTCAGCATAGGCCTTGCCGAGCAGCCACTCGTCTGAGGTGAAGGCAGGGTTCCATACGTCAGCCCAGAGGTCCGCGTACGCCTGCGTTAGGCAGTTGAGCCGCAGGGTCCGAAGGAGCAAGCGCGGCAGGAGCGGATGCGTGAGTTCAGGCGCAGCGGTTCTGCCCACGGCCTCAACGGTGACCGCGCTCTTGGGGGCAGAGCGGATTCCGAAATCAGCCAAAAGAGATGACAGCACACCTTCAATCAAGACAAGCAGTCTGGGGTCAGGCACTGAGAGGGAGTTCACGCCGTGAATGTGAGCGGCCCCGGGCGGTATCAGAGCGGCGATCAGCGTGCGCTCGCCGGTGTTTGCTGCCATTGCGCGCCACGCGACGCGGTAGTGGTCGCGGACCGGTACGCCGTCCCAGGCCCCATAGGCCGCGGCGTATAGGGCGCGGTCCCCCGCCTGCTTGTAGGCCGTAACAGGAAGCGCATCCGGAGCTAGCGCTTCCGTGTTCATCAGGGACCAGTCCTGGTTGTGCTTCATCGTCGGGTTCGGCGACTTGAAGAACGGGTTGCCAACGTGCAGATGGGGGCCTTGCAGGATGGCGTCCTCCCACGAGGCAACCCCCCAACCTTGGGTGAACCGGCCCTTCTCGCGGTCAATCGTTTCGTTCCATCCGCTGGAGAAGGAGACACCCAGCTCGGACACGCGACCAGACCTCGACAGCCGAGCCAGGGCGTCCGCCGACGATCGGTTTACCGTGTACAGCATTCTCGTACTTGGGCCCGGGAGGCCTGGGGCCTCAAGTACATCACGCCAGACCCTCAAGGTTTCTTCGGTCACACCCTGGATCCGATACTTATGTGGGCGGAGGTCCCAGTGGCCCCCATGCTTGAACCCCGGCTCCTCACCCAACCCATCGTGACGTATCGAGCGCATCACGGTGTCGGGATGGTAGAGGTTGGAGGCGTTCAGAAAGCACACAGAGCGCGGGCCGCGGTAGATGTTGACTGCGTATGTCTTGTGATCCTCGATCTCGTTGAAAAGTAGCAACTCGTTGATGAAGTGCCAGTGCCTGCGGAGTCGGGGATAAGTCTCTGCGCGAAATCCACCCGCTCGCTCGTCGGTGAAGTGCGAGTCGAGGTGGATCAGACCCACAGCGCCCGTCCTGCACATATGCCGCCATGTCCGGGCCATGAAGCAGCGATAGAGGTCGGGACGGAGGCCCAACAGCTCGGGATAGGTCGCGGCGTTACCCACGTATTCCTTCAGCGCCACCATCTCGGCTGCGCCAGCCGTCAGGGTGTCACCGGCACCAGGTATCTCGAGAGTCTCCAGGCGTCGCGAGGCCCTGACGGCCTCAGACGGCTTGAAGGCGAGTTGCCACCACGGGTCACTCTCGGCCAACAGTGCGTCCGTATCCACATCTGGCCGCACCCACGGCGGGTTGCCCACCTGGAGGTCGAAGCCGCCGCGACCGAACACCGTCGCGAAGTCCAACTGCCAGTGGAAGAAGCCCTGTTCGCTTGCCACGTCATCGCAGACACGCAGCCACGGGTGATCGTCGAGCACGTCCCTGATTCGTCTTGCGCCGGCGCCGGCGAGTTCGAAGTTCTCCTGGTCGGCCATCGCCTCCCATTGGTCCGCTGGGGAGAGCGTGCCCATGCCCTGCTTCGATCCGCGGGAGGACAGCTTCTGCGTGCCGAGAATGCCCTGGGCGGCGTCGATCCACTGGTCGAGCGTCGGCGGGGCCACCTCGTCGCCGGTCAGCGGCCAGAACCAGAGTGCGGTCCAGGCGTCCATCATGCGACGCAATCGACGGTAGGCGCCGTCGTTGTCGGCGAGAGACTGTTCGATCTGTTCACGGGTGACGGTGCGGGTAGGCGCGTTGCTCACGGGGTTTCGACGCGGTTGCGCGGCTCGTTCCTCACCGGCGACCGGCTCAACCAGCGGGAATGGCGGGTCAGCCAGTGGGTTTCCCCAAAGCTTGATGTGACGGGCTGACTGTTCCTCGGCGACCTTCAGGCGGCGGTAGGCCATCGCCCACAGCTCCTCGGCCTGGTGGGAGATCGCCACCAGCTGGTCGAGCTGCCTCTTCGTCGGCTTGGTCTTGATGCTCTTGCGCCACGCCCTGACGCTGGCTACCCGGTCGGGGACGAGCTCCTTGGCCTCCTTGGACTCGGACGTCGCGCCCCAACCTGCGGCGGGCAGCAGCCAATGGTGGACGCGGCCACCGGACCCGCTGAGCTCGGGGCGGTCCTGCTCGATGCGGGCGGCGATGTCGGTGAGCGGCTCGGCGGTGGGCGGGGCGGTGAGCCAGCGCTTGTCGTTGACCTGATCGCGCGTGTAGAAGGAGCGCGACGCCCCCACCAAGGAGTTTCCGCGGCGCAGTCGGAGCCCGAACCACGGGGCTTGGAGTCCCTCGGCCATGGTGTCCAGCCACAGCGTGATCTCCGCGAACTCCACGGCCGTGGCGTTGAGGTCCACGCCGTAGACGTTGTGCAGGGCCAGGTAGGCCTTCACCTTCTGCAGCTCGGCCGGGTAGACGTCGGGGTCGACCCGCTCCCCCAGCTCCTCCTGTCGGCGCTTCAGGTACTGCTCGGCCAGTTGCCGGACGGCCTCGATGGCGAACGCGCCGGAGCCGAGGGCGGGCTCGCAGACGCTGAGGCCGAGGATCTCCTCGGCTGTGGTGGTGTGGCCGTCCTGGTCCAGCAGCTCGGCGAGAGCCTCGGAGACGGTGAACTTCGTCAGCACCTCGGGGGTGTAGTAGGAGGCGGAGCGCTGCCGTTGACGGCCGGAGAGCCGGAAGACGAACTGACCGCGGGTGTAGCGGCGGCGGCTCTTCTGGCCGGTGACGGGGTCAGTGTCGAGGACGAAGTCCTTGTCGGCCAGGTGGTCGGCGCGGTCCACGGGGACCACCCAGGAGCCCTTCTCCGGGTTGCCGTCGCGGGCCACCTCGTAGAGGTCGACGTCGGCGAAGGAGCCGGTGTAGCTCATCAGGCCTTCGTAGACGGCGCCGAGTTGGTTGATGCCGAGCTCGACGTAGCTGATGAAGCCGCGCTCCTTCCCGGAGCGCTCCTTGCTCAGCAGGAGTCGGCGGAGGACTTCCTGGAGGGCGTGGTTGCCGAGGCCCACCTCATCGATGAGGGAGGTCGCCTGCGGCGAGAAGAGGTCCGCGCGGAGGGGTTGGAACTCCAGACCTCGTTCGACTAGGCGGTCATTGGTCGATTCATAGGTTTCGAGACGCTCAGTCGCTTCGCTCCCTCGCTCCTCAACCAGCGGGGATGGACGCTCAGTCGCTTCGCTCCTTCGCTCCTCAACCAGCGGGGAGGGGTGCGTTTCATAGGTTTCGAGACGCTCTCCGGCTCCGCCGTCGAGCTCCTCAACCAGCGGGGAGGGGTCCTCAACCAGCGAATGGCCGCGGTCGACGAGGCGGAAGAGAAGTGCCAGCGACTCGTACAGGTGGGTGCCGGATCGGGCGCGCGGGGAGGCGAGCTCCACCTGCACCAGCTCCCGGAGCCGGTCCAGCGAATAGCCGCGCGCGTAGTCCGGGTCCCCGACGGGGAGAATCTTCAGCTCCGGCGACGCCTCGGCGTAGAGGAGGAACAGGATCCGGTAGAGGAACCGCAGCGACTGCAGCGCCAACGGCTGCGCCTGGCTCTGCGGCAGCGGGTCGAGGCCCTGGGCGCGGCGTCGGTCCACCACCTCGTTGGCGATGAGCTCGATGGATTCCCGCACGCCCTCGCGGAGGTCGGCGGAGACCCCGACGGTGTGGGCGACGGACGCCTCCAGCGTCGCGTCCCACCAGATGTTGCCGTCGGCGTCGGGGGCCAGCGATTCGGCGTCGACGGCCACCAGCGCCCGGTCGATCTCGCCGCCCTGCTTGGTGTCGCCGCGCTCGGCGACGGTGTGGAGGTCGACGGCCAAGTAGCGACCCTCAGGCCAGCGGGAGGCCTCCGCCACCACCAGCCAGCGGCCGGCCATGATGAGCGCGAACTTCGTCTCCTCGTGGTCGAGGAACAGGGTGGACACCAGCTTGGTGGCCGAGAGGATCGGGTCCTCGTCGTCGACGACGTACGGCTCGGCGAGGGTCTCGGCGTGGCGCGCGAAGAGCTCGTCCAGCGTGGCGGCGGGCTTGGCCTCCACCAGCGCGAGGGTCGGTTCGAGGCCGGGTGAGCGGAGCAGCCTGACGGGGCCGTTGACGGTGGTGTTGTAGGGGCCGGGCTCGTAGCCGAGGATGCGGCGGAGGTCGGCGTGGAGGGCCGCGGCGGCGTCCGGGTCCGGGCCGTCGTCGGCGTAGAGGGCCGCCATCGCGGTGGCCAGCTTAGAGCGGTCGGCGGTGAACCGCGACTTGGTGGTGAGGTGCTCGGCGTCGCGCCACTGCTTGACCCGGTCCAGCACGCGGGCCAGGTACGACTCCTTGCGGGCGTCGGTGGTGAAGAAGTGCTCGCTGATCCAGTCCTCGACGACGAGGAGGGCGTCGCTGTCAGCCATGGGTGGCCCCCGGGGTGTCGGCGGGGAGGACCACCAGCAGGGGGCGCACCAGCTGACGGTCGGGGGTCATGTCGCGGCTCAGCCGCTCCTGCGCGTCGACGAGCGCGCGGCGGCGGCGCACCTGGTCGCGCTGGATGAGCGCCTCGGCCTCGGACTGCCACTCCTCTGCACGGGCCACCCACTCGTCGACCCGCGCCTTCGCGGCGTCCGCGGCGGCCTGGAACTGGAAGCGCAGCGTGTCCCCGGCGCGCTCGACGGCGGGGCGGACGAGGTCCATGTCCGGGAGCTGGACCGGGCCGGGGTTGCTGCGCTCGCCGATGACGCCGGCGTCGGTGAGCATCTCCCCCGCCGTCGCGTGAACCTCGACGAAGGGCGTCGTGCCGTGGAACTGAGCGGAGAGCCACGACGAGGCGACCACCTGGCCGCGGCGGTTGATGAGGGTGCCGTTGAGCAGGACGGTGGGCACGTCGACGTCGCCGCGGACGGCGAAGATCTCGCCGCGAGCCAGCCGGGCCAGTGCGCGGTCGGCGGCCCAGTCGAGCACCGGGTGGAGGGGGCCGAGGTAGTGGGCCTCCGGCCAGGAGGAGGCGCTGGTGTCGGTGAGGGCGGCGTCGAGGATGGTGCTCGCCTTGTTGGGTTCGGTGACGAGCTGGAGGCGCTCCAGGACGTTGCGGTCGGCGAGGTAGCTCTGCGGGAGCACCTCGAAGCGCTGGCGGAGATCGGCCGGCGGGACGAACTCGACGATGTGCTCGGCCTGGTGTTCGCGCCACGCGACCCCGCCGAGGTCCCGCGGGAGGGGCTTGTCCTCGGGTGAGGGGTAGTACTCGTGGAGGGCGTCGCGGAGGAAGTCCACCGGCTTGGCGTAGAGGAGGTGGTCGCCGACGACGGCGGGCTCGGGTTGATCGTCGGCGTCGTCGTCGAGGTACTGGGCCAGCCAGTCGTCGACGCTGGTGGCGATGTCCTCGGGGCTGGCCACCACGTCGTCGAAGCTCTTGGATCCGGCCAGCACCTGGCGGATGACCTCCTCCTCGGCGGTGACGCTGTAGCGGCCCATGAGGCTGGCGGCGTCGCCGAGGGCGCGGTGGGCCTCGTGCTCGCGAGTGACGAGGGCGGTGAGGACGCGGATGTCGCCGGAGAAGCGCTCGTTGGCGGTGTTGAGCAGCAGGGTGGTGATCTGCGGGGGCTGCTTCTGGCCGTAGCGGTCGATGCGGCCGTTGCGCTGCTCGATGCGGATGAGAGACCACGGGATGTCGTAGTGGATGAGGTGGTGGCACTGCTTGTGGAGGTTGACGCCCTCGGAGGCGACGTCGCCGGTGACGAGCACGCGGATGGGTGAGCTGGTCTGCTTGAAGCTCTCGACGATGGCCTGCTGCTGGTCGTCGGCCAGGCCTCCATGGAGGACCTCCACCTGGTCGGGTTTGAGGCCGAGGTCCTTCTGGAGTTTGGCCTGGAGCCAGTGGAGGGTGGCGACGCGCTCGGAGAAGACGACGGCGCGCATGGGCGAGTCTTTACCGACGCTGACTTCGTCGCGGAGGTAGCTGACGAGGGCCTGGTACTTCGACGAGGTGGCCATGGTGGCGTCGTTGAGGACGGCCAGGCGGCGCAGGGCCTCGGCCTCGCGGTGGGCGGCGGGTGTGTGGTCGAGGCGCTCGATGCGGTTGTGCAGGGTGTCGCGGAGGGCTGCGGGCGAGGACAGGAAGGCCTTCGCCAGCGTCCAGGGGAACAGCGAGCCGTTGGCGCCGGAGTAAGGCGAGGTGGCCGTCGGGCGGAGCCACGTGTCGACCAGCTCGTCGACGACGGCGTCCTCTTCCGGGGAGGCGTCGATGAGGCGGTTGTCGGGCTCCAGGCGCTCGGCCCAGTCGGCGCCCACCTCCTCGGCCACCTCGGCGCTGTGGCGGTGTCGTCGGATGGTCAGCTGCTCGACGCGCTTGGCGTCGAGGTCGCCGTCGGCCTTGACGGCGGTGGGGTCGAGGAGGCGCACCAGCTCGGCGAACGACTCCCGCGACCCGTTGTGCGGGGTGGCGGAGGCGAGGATGAGGGCGTCGGCCTGCGGCGCGAGGATGCTGGCCAGGCGGTTGTTGAGGGTGGCGGTGTTGGTGACGTTATGCGACTCGTCGATGACGACAGCGTCCCAATGGTGGCGGCGCAGGTCGTGGACGAAGCGCTCCTGCTTCAGCGTGTCGATGGAGATGATGACGCGGCGGAAATAGGAGAACGGGTTGCGGTTGGCGGGCAGCTTCTGCTTGACGCGGGCCACGCCCTGGGAGTCGAGGCGCACGAACGGGATGGCGAAGCGGCTCCACATCTCGTGCTGCATCTGCTCCAGCACGTGTCGCGGGGTGACCACCAGGATCCGCTCCCCGCGGCCGCGGCGGATGAGCTCGGAGAGGATCATGCCGATCTCGAGCGTCTTGCCGAGTCCGACGGCGTCGGCCAGCAGGATTCGGGGGCGCAGTGTCGCGGGGTCGAGTGCCTTGGCGACGGCCTTGTGCTGGTAGCCCAACTGGCGGGCGAGCATGCGGGGCGCGACGGTCAGCGAGTCGTCACTGAGGGGGACGGCGGTCTTGCGTAGCGTCGACTCCACCCAGAGGCGGGAGCGGCGGTACCTGGGTGAGTCGTCGGCGCGGACGATGGTGTCGCGGGGGTCGTTGAGCTTGACCCTGTCCAGTGAGGGGTAGAAGACGGCGCCCTGGCCGCGGACCAGGTCGGAGAGGCCCTGGGCGTTGAGGACGGGCCCGTCGGAGGACTCGTCCACCGAGGTGACAAGCCAGTCCTCGTCGCGCACCACGACGACGTTGCCGGGTGCGAAGGTATTCGTGCTACTCATCTTGGGGGGCAGCCTATCGCTCAGGCTGATTGTGCTGCGCGTAGGAGTCCAAGAGTCTGGGCGCGATTTCCAGGAACGATGGCCGAAGGTCGGCGTCCTGGTCGAGGTACGGCTTCCTGGCAGGCATCGCATGGATGACCAGCTCGTCACCGCCACCGCCACCGAGGCCGAGGACACCGTCTCGAGCAGGCGGGCACGGGTGTCGAACCCCAAAGAGAGTGTCTGTTTTCTGTTCGCGGCGGCAACCGGTGCACAAGGTAGGCGGAAGATGACTTTGTTTAGTTCCTTTTGCCGTCCATCTGAGTAAACAAAGTGAGGAGAGACGATGGCCCGAGGTCGCCCGTCCCGGGCTACGGTCTACGCCCGCCTCGACAGCCAACTTGCCGAGTTACGCACCAGACTCGGGGGGCTCCCCTCTCCCGAGGAGTCTGCGTACGTGTGGACCGACATCTGGCACCTCGAGGCCCACCACTCCACAGCCCTGGAAGGCAACGCTCTGGTTCTGCGCGAGGTGGAGACGCTCCTCGACCAAGGTCGAGCCGTCGACGCAAGGCCCCTCAAGGAGTACATGGAGGTCAAGGGCTACGGCGACGCGGTCTCCCGGGTCTACCGCGAAGCGATGGGCGCAGGCGACCGAACCACCGACACACTGATCACAGTTCAGGAAGTGCGTCACATCTACCACCTGGCCATGTCCCCTGTCTGGCAGGTCTCCCCCCCATCCAGACGCCACCGAGACCGAATCACCAGGCAACCTCCGGCGCCACGACATCCATCCCTTCACCGCAGGCATGACTCCGCCGTCGTGACCGCTGGTACCCGCATGCCTGGACGAATGGGTCGCCACCACCAGCACGATCCCCGCCCGGCTGCACGGCGGCGGCACCCTTCCCGAACTGCTAGCCGAGGCACATAACCACTTCGAACGCGTCCACCCGTTCATCGACGGCAACGGCCGCACCGGCCGGCTCGCGTTGAACCTCGTGCTCGTCAGGCTCGGCCACCCGCCGGTGGTGATCCTCAAGGAACAGCGAGCCGCTTACCTGCGGGCCATGCAACAAGCAGACAAGGGCGACGTCGGACCCCTCGGCGAAATCCTCGCCCGAGGGATGATCGACAATCTGAACCGCTTCATCATCCCCAACGTGCCCGGCCCCGCGAAGCTCGTTCCCATCGCGGCCCTCGTCGACGCCGACCTCAGCCTGGTCGCCATCCGCGCCGCCGCCCAACGCGGACGGCTCGAAGCCCACCAACGCAGTGACGGGCAATGGCTCAGCTCCCGCAGAGCCGTCGACATCTATAAGGAATCACGCCGCCAAGGAGCCCGCCTCAGCACAACGAGTCCTGCCGAAAGGACACGTCCGCTGATCTGAGGGCCGCCGCGCGAGGTCGGTTCACCTCCCGTCGGTGCCACCGCCTGACGCTGACCTGGAGCCCGACGAGTTCCTCAAGAACAAGAACTCGTTCACGGCCGCCATGGACTACCTACGACCTTCGCCACTCGTCCACGGCCCCTGAACAGGCACGGGTTGTTTGACCCTTGGTTGCGGCGTACGCTTTTCTGTACAGGAGGTTCTCATGAAGACAATGAGCTACACCGAATCCCGGGCGCGCTACGCCGAGGTGCTCGATTCGGTCGTCAACGACCGCGAGGAGGTGGTCATCACCCGCGCAGGCCATGAGCCCGTGGTGATCGTGTCCCTCGATGACTACGAGTCGCTGCGCGAGACCGCCTATCTCATGCGCTCCCCCGCGAACGCCCGCCGGCTGCTGGACGCCATGGAGCGACTCGAGGCCGGGCACGGTGAGGCTCACGACCCGCTCGAGGCCGACTGACGTGCTCCTCGTCTGGGACGAGAACGCCTGGGATGACTACCTCTGGTGGCAGGCGCAGGACCGAAAGGTCCTCAAGCGGATCAACGCGCTCCTTCTCGACATCCAGCGCAACGGCAACGAGGGCATCGGCAAACCTGAGGCACTCAAGCACGACTTCGCCGGATACTGGTCCAGGCGAATCACCGACGAGCATCGTCTCGTCTATAAGATCGTCGGCGATGAGGTCCGGATAGCCGCCTGCCGATACCACTACGGGTAGCGCGCGCGTTCCGGCGTCGTCCATCCATGACGTGTTGCCCGATCAACCTGCAAGTCAGGCTGAGTGTCGAGCACGACTCGCAGCCTGACAGTTGTCGAGGCTGCGAGTCGTGCTCGACACGGCGGCCGACAGCATGTGGTCCTTGACTGCGTCAACAGGCCATGCACCCATGTTCGTCCAAATCCCGCAGACGTCGTTGCGATGAGCGTGTCAGCGCCACCCAGAGGGAGGTCAACCAGCACGGGCCGCGCCAGGCTTCGCGTCGAGGTGGCGACGCCTGCGCTGGCTGGAGTTCTTGCTGGCTGCCACTGCGCGTCACTCAGCCCCAGGGCTGACGAGGGCAGCAAAGAAACTGCCCGATAGCCGCGGCGTGCCTCCGTAGCGGCCCGTCAGGTAGCGTTTGGCCACGTTGGCATCGGGGTGCTGCGGGAAGTCCGCCAGGCACGTCAGTTTGGTCACACCGTCGTACGTCTTGTCCGTGAACCACACCTGCTCCGGTGCCAGTTGCACCTCGCTCAAGGGCGAGAGCACGTAGGACTCATGGCTGGTGAACACCAACTGCGCGTGATGAGTATTGACGCCCGGATCAGCAAACATCTCCAGCAGCAACTCCAGCAGATGGGGGTGGAGGCTGGCGTCGATCTCATCAACGGCCAACAGCCCTCCGGCACGCAACGCTTCCAGTGCCGGCACGGCGGTCGCGAGCCACGCGATGGTGCCGTCGCTCTCTTGGTGGATCGTGAACGGGGGGCAGTCGTCCGTCGTCCCACGGTGGGTGAAGATGAGGTGTCGAACGACCTGCTCGAGCTGGTCGTCGTCGAGTTCACCCGGGCTGTCTGCTTCGACGGTTTCGCCAACCTCACCCACGTCTTCGTTTGCGCTCCGAACCTCACGGATGAATCGCAGTGCGGCCCGGCGGATCTCCTCGGGAATATTGCTTTCCTCGATGTTCACGCGGGTGACCCCGATGTCAGCAACTTGGAGTAACAACTCGAGGTCAGAGAACGTAATGGTTCCGTCCGTCAGCGAGTCCGCGATGCTCTTGAGGCGCGCCTCGCGGTGAGAGTCCTTCACCGTGACGTAGTCGAACCCCTTGACGAGCCTCTCGGCGATCGCGTGGAGCGGCGAGTCGGGCATGAGGAGCGCTCGGCTGAGCACCAACTCGCGGTTTGTCACGGCACCCACGGTGCGCATGCTCGGGTGGAGCTTGAGGGTGCCATCGACACGGTCTCGCTCCAGCAGCGAGCGCCAACGCGAGCTTGGGACATCGCGGAGCCACTCGCGCCTGATCCCTTCGGCATCTACCTCAAACCCGTAGAGATGACGACGCCCGGCGTCCACAAAATCCAGCTCATAGGTGCTGGAGGACGTCCGGGAGTCGCCGTCGAGTAGGAAGGGAGCCCGCATCATTGACGGCGCATCCTGCCACGCCGTGGCCGAGCGGCGAATCGCGGCAAAGACGTAGTGCATCGCGTCCAGCACGGCCGACTTTCCGGTTGCGTTCGCGCCAAAGATGCCCGCCAGCGGGTAGGTCGCTGAGCTCCAGTCGCCGTCCTTGGGCTGAAGAGTCCGCAGTGAAGGGTGAACGAGGTCCAGCGTGACTTCGTCGCGAATGCTCTTGTGGTTGCGCACGGTGAAGCTGAGCACGATCATGAAGCAAGAGTATCAGTCTGAGCTGTCTCAATTTTACGTTTTTCGTATGTATAGCCGCGCTCCCATCGGCCTTCCGATAGCGTCGCTCCCCTTGGCAGCACCAGCCCAGCGACCTGACTCGCCAGCGCGAATGCTCCCAACCTCCTCTTCAGCGAGCCGCTGACCGGCGGGTGGGTCAGTCACGCGCGCCGGTAGACGGTGGACCGATGCTCAATGTCGAGGGCAAGGGTCACCAATCGCCCCTCCTGCACGTCGACGATCACGGCCAGTCCCCCACCCGATACCGCCACAGACCTGCGAGGGGTCCGGTCAGGGCCTTGCCCGGGACTCGCGGATCGCTCAGCTCAGCCAGGGTATCCGTGATGCGACGAGCTGTGACACGGTCACGCTTGGCGAGTTTCGCCAACTTGTTTCATCGCGACCTCATCAAGCTCAATCGTCCAGGCCAAGATCCTTCACCGCCTGTTCGAGCGTGAAGGTCTGGGGCGGCCCTTCCGCAGGTATCGACGGCATGTCCCTGGTGACGCGCACCCGGCCAGCGACCGGGCGGCCCCACGACGTTTGCCTCGAGACGACGCTGATGCTGCTGATCGGCGCGGACACCAGCGATCTGTGGCCGATACCAGCAGTATCGCTCGACACCAGCCGTATACCGCTGGTAACCAGC
>NZ_FQZG01000014.1 GCF_900141915.1 Tessaracoccus bendigoensis DSM 12906
TCTCCAGGCAGCACGCCAACCCCAACCACCACCCAGACACTAGGCAGTGGCCGATACTCGACCCCAGACACACCAGAATCGACCACTGGCCGATTTTCCAGGCAGCACGCCGACCCCAACCACCACCCAGACACTAGGCAATGGCCGATACTCGACCCCAGACACACCAGAATCGACCACTGGCCGATTTTCCCAGTGTCAGCGGTGCTCGAGTCCAACAGCCACGCACCTCACCACGGCGTCTAGGGCCAGGGCTAGGTCCTCGAACGTCATCTCCAGACTCCGACGCCCGGCCGCAGCGTCGGTCTCGGCTCCCACCGTTGCCTCCCCAACATCGCGCACGGCAGGCACATGGATGAACCCGGCCGGGCCGTCGAAGAGCGTCAACACAGAGCGGAAGACGGTGTTGCACACGAACCTGCCCGCGTCCTCCGACCCCTCGGCCGGAACCCCGAGGGAGCGTACGGCGGCGACAATTCCAGCGACGTCGAGCCGCGTCTCCAAGACGTCCGGGCCGCCGTCGATGGGGCCGTCGAGCATCGCCCCGTCATTGTCGGCGATCCGGGCGACACGCTCGTTCACCGCATGCCTCTCCGGCGTGACGGCGACCCGGCCGCCCGCCTCACCGATGCACACCACGGCATCGGGCCTGTGCCCGCGGATGGCGTCGGCGAGCGCCAGAGGGGCGCGTTCGAACGACACGGGCAGAATCTCTTTGACCAGTTCGACGGTCGGGTCGGCCCAACTAGCAGCCAGGCGGGCAACCGCTTCCCCGCTCGCGTTGACGGCGTCGCCCCCGAAAGGCTCGAACGCGGTCACCAGCACTCGCGTCATGCCAACCACCACCCGTCCTTGACGTCCAATGGCCCGGCCGAGAAAAACAGTGGGCGGGCACCCGAAGGTACCCGCCCACCATAGACCTTGCTCAGTCGATCACTCAGCAGGCTTGGAGACGCCGGTGTCGACCAGGACGCTGGGGCTCATGGTCCCGGAGACCGCGATCTTGCGGAGGTAGCGACCCTTCGAGGACGACGGCTTGAGACGCAGGATCTCGTCGAGGACGGCGTAGTAGTTGTCGATCAACTGCTGCTGACCAAACGACGCCTTGCCGATGATGAACTGCAGGTTGGCGTGGCGGTCGATGCGGAACTCGATCTTGCCGCCCTTGATCTCGGAGACGGCCTTGGCCGTGTCCATCGTGACGGTGCCGGTCTTCGGGTTCGGCATCAGGCCGCGGGGGCCGAGGACGCGGCCGAGGCGACCGACCTTGCCCATCATGTCCGGGGTGGCGACGACGGCGTCGAAGTCGAGGTAGCCGCCGGCAACCTTCTCGATCAGTTCGTCGGTGCCGATCTCGTCGGCTCCCGCCTCACGCGCGGCCTCGGCCTTGTCGCCGGAGGCGAAGACGAGGACCCTTGCCGTCTTGCCGGTGCCGTGCGGAAGGTTGACCGTGCCGCGGACCATCTGGTCGGCCTTACGCGGGTCGACACCGAGGCGGACCGCGACGTCGATGGTCTCGTCGAACTTCGCCGAGGTCATTTCCTTGATGAGGCGCAATGCCTCTTCGGGGGTGTACTGCTGGTCCGCGTCGCGCTTCTCGGCGTTCGAGCGGAAGACCTTGCTGTGCTTCATGCTGGTTCCTTGTGTTCGGCCGGGCTCTCGGGCCCGGTCACCAGTTGTGGTGTGGGGAGCACTCCCCTGCCACGTGAGATTCTTCAGGTGGTCAGTCGACCGTGACGCCCATCGAGCGCGCGGTGCCCTCGATGATCTTCATTGCGGCCTCGACGTCGTTTGCGTTGAGGTCGGGCAGCTTGGTGGTGGCGATCTCGCGGACCTGATCCTTGCTGATCTTGCCGACCTTGGTGGTCAGCGGGTTGGCCGCACCGGAGCTGATCCCGGCGGCCTTCTTGATCAGTTCGGCGGCAGGAGGGGTCTTCGTGATGAAGGTGAACGTGCGGTCCTCGTAGATGGTGATCTCGACGGGGATGACGTTGCCGCGCTGGGATTCGGTCTGGGCGTTGTACGCCTTCACGAACTCCATGATGTTGACACCGTGCGGACCGAGGGCGGTACCGACCGGGGGTGCAGGCGTGGCAGCGCCGGCCTGCAGAGCGACCTTGACGAGGGCCGCTACCTTCTTCTTGGGAGGCATGGGTTTGGGTCCTTTACCTGTATGGGTGGATGCGTCGGCGGAAACCGACGCAACGCACAATCTTAGACGACCTTTTCGACCTGCTTGAACTCGAGGTCGACGGGCGTCTCACGGCCGAGGATCTCGACGAGCGCACGGAGCCGCTGATTGTTGGCGTTGATTTCGGTGATCGTGGCGTGCACGCCTGTGAAGGGGCCGTCTGTCACCATGACGGAGTCGCCGACGGCGAAGTCGACGACCTCTACCTTCCTCTTCCGCACCACGGCACCAGCCTGGGCGGCGTTCACCTTTGCGATGACGGAAGGGGTGAGCATGTGCACGACTTCGTCGATCGACAGCGGGACCGGCTGCTGGCCGTGTCCGACGATGCCGGTCACCGACGGCGTCTGGCGCACAAGGCTCCACGAATCGTCGGTCAGTTCCATGCGGATCAGCACGTAGCCGGGAGTCACACTGCGCGTGACGGTCTTTCGCGCGTTGTTTCGGACCTCCACGACCTCTTCGGTCGGGACGATCGTCTCGAAGATGTAATCCTCCATGTTGAGGCTCTGCGCGCGGGAGTCCACGTTCTGCTTGACACGGTTCTCCATGCCCGAATAGGTGTGGATGACGTACCAGTCGCCCCACTTGCCCTCGAGTTCCTCACGGAGCGCGTCGAGCGCCTTGGCTACGGCGTCGTCGTTGTCGAGGTCTTCTTCCTCGTCAGGCTCGTCCTCGACCAGCGGCGAAAGTTCGACGGCGTCGCCGTCGCCCTCTTCCTCGCCGAGGGCGCCCAGATCAATCTCGATGTCGTCCGACGGAGCCTCGGATTCGATGGCTCCGAGGTCGATCTCGAAATCCGTGTTGTCGGATTCAGTCATCAGTAACTCCCGAGCAGCTTGAGCAGACCCCAGCCGAAACCGAAGTCCAGCAGGCCGACGATGGCGATCATGATGAGCACGAAGATCAGCACTGCGCTGAACATGGAGGCGGTCTCCGGCCACGTCGGCCACACGACCCGCTTCAACTCCGCGGCGGACTGTGCGGCGAATTGCGCTGGATTGTGCGCCTTGTAGTGGTCCTCGTGGTCCTGGGTAGCCTCGCTACGCCTGCGCGTGCGGGTCTCCTTCTTGCGGACGGGGGCCTTGGACGTCTTCCGGACGATCGCAGCGGCGGCGGCTTCCCGCTCCTCGGCGGTGAACCCCTCTTCGAGTTCGGCGATGGTCTCATCGTCGGTGTCGGGGCCGATGGCAGGTGGGATCACCTCAAGTGCGTCCTCATCGCCAGCGACGGCAGATGAGGCAGCCTCCAGCGCCTCGGGATCTTCGATGTCGGCGGCGCTGAGCGTGTCCTCATCCGACTCGACGGCCGACTCGGCAGCGTCCGTCCCACCCTGCACGAGATCCTCGTGCTCGGCGTCGCGCGACTTGTCGCTCACGCTGCTTCCCTTCGCTTGACAAACAAAATGCCTCGCCGGCAGGCCGACAGGCGTGGCGAGGTAACCGACGAAAGCGCCGACCACCTAGCAGGGCAGGAGGGACTCGAACCCCCAACCTGCGGTTTTGGAGACCGCTGCTCTGCCAGTTGAGCTACTACCCTTTTACCGACCATGCCCCCTTGTCCAGCGCCCATTTGAGCACGCTTCGACCTTGGCGACGTTTGCCGGTGCTCCCCAACTATAGGCGGTTTCCCGGCATGAGTCGAACCAGCGCTCAGGCACCGCGCAGCGCGTCGTCGGGTCACACTGGGTGCATGCAGGTTTCCGATCGTGTAAGGGCGGCCATGGCCGCCACGCCGAGAGCCGCGCATCTTCCCGACTCCCAGCGCCACCTCGCGTCTCTCGACATGGCATTGCCGCTGTTCAGGGGCGCGACGAACTCCCAGCCTTCGACGGTTGCCCGGATGCTGGACAGCTTGGACGTTCCGATCGGCGGCAGGGTCCTCGACGTCGGTGCCGGTTCCGGCTGGACGACCGCGCTTCTGGCCTGGCTCGTAGGGCCCACCGGTTCGGTGCTCGGCCTCGAGATCGATGGGGAGGTCGCCGCCTGGGGTGCCGAGCGGCTCGGCCACACCGGCCGCGTCTGGGCCCGGTTGGAGGTCGCCGATCCGACGGTGCTGGGTTGCCCCGGCGAGGCGCCCTTCGACCGGATTCTGGTCTCTGCGATGGCCTCACACCTCCCGGAGCAACTCACCGCCCAATTATCGGACGAGGGGGTGCTGGTGATCCCGGTCGACGGGCAGCTGTGGACGGTGCGTCGATCGGGCTCTGGCCTGGACGTCACCCGGTCGGGTGCCTACGTGTTCGTCCCGCTGATCGAACCGGGCGACCCTACCGGCGCCGTCCGGGAACAGTAGGCTCTCGGACATGACCACCGAGCTGCTACGAGGGCTGCTCTCCGGGATCACGGATGTCCTCCCCGACGCCGCCGCACTGCGCCGCGTGCTTCATGCCGAACCACGGCTCAGCGGCCAGGAGGGCGACACCCGTGATGCCATGACCTCGTCGCTCGGTTGGCTGGACTGGACCCCGGTTGCGGCCACCGGCGCCTGGGGACGGCTCGGGCCGGAGGGCCCGGCGGTCGGCCTTCGAGCCGAGCTGGATGCGTTGCCGGTCGCTGAGTCGACCGGGGTACCCTTCGAGTCCCGCATCCCGGGCGTGATGCACGCCTGTGGACATGACGTGCACCTGGCCGCATTGTGGTCCGTCCTGACGGCGGCGCGGAGGCTCACGCTCCCCGCTGCGATGGTGCCGATCCTGCAGCCACGCGAGGAGATCACGCCACCGGGTGCCGCCGATGTCGTGGCCTCGGGGCTCCTCGACCACCAATCCATCGAGGCCATGATCGGCGTGCACGTCCAGCCGGCGATCGACGCCGGAGTCGTGTCGACGGGCGCCGGCGCCGTCAACGCCGCCTACGACTCGTTCGAGATCGTCGTGTCGGGCACCCCTGCGCATGGCGCCTATCCGCACCTGGGCGTCGATCCGATCACCACGCTCGCCGCGATCATCGGGGAGGTTTCATCCCTGCCTTCCCGTCTCATCAACCCCACGCACGCGACGGTGGTCTCATTCGGCCAGATCCAGGGCGGCACGGCCCCGAACGTGATTCCCGACTCCGCCGTCTGCCGGGGCTCCATCCGCGCCTTCCACGAGTCCGACAGGTCACTGTTGCAGGAGGCCATCGCCAGGACCGCGGAGGGCGTGGCAACGGGCCGCGGTGCCGCTGCGAGCGTGCAGATCATCACCGGGGGGCCGGCGCTGATCAACGACCCCGGTCTGGCACGGCGGACCGATCATCACCTGACTTCGGTGGGGCTGACCGTGGCAGAGACACCTTTCCGATCATGCGGGTCGGACGACTTCTCCGAGTACGGCGCCTCGGCGGCCTCCCTGATGTGCTTCGTGGGTACCGGCCGGGTCAACGGTGTCGGCCTGCACCACGGGGCCTATCTGCCCGGGCGCGACGCCTTGGAGTTGGCCGCACGCGCCTTTGCCTGCGGTTACGCGGCCGCCGTCGACGCACTCTAGCCGATGAGCCTGGCCCACGTGAGACTGTCGACCCGGCCGGTCTCCTTGATCCGGTTGGCCTTCTGGAAGGCGCCTACAGCCTTGGTGGTGGCCTCGCCGAAAGAGCCCACGACGTCGACGTCGTGTCCCGCCTCGTTCAACTCGCCCTGCAGCGCCGTCACCGCCGGCCCGCTGGAGCCCGCCTTGAGCGAGGGGAGGAGCTTCTCCCAGGTCTGGTCGTCCATGGTGCCGGTCGAGGTGATGCCCTGCTTCTTCTGGAAGCTCGACACGGCGGCAGCCGTCAGCTTCCCGTAGCTGCCGTCCGCCTCAAGGCCCGCCGCGTCGGCGGCGTTGAGCAGGAGTTGCAGGGTCTTCACGCCTTGGCCGCTGCTGCCAGACTGGTAAGCGGGGAAGTCGCCGCCGACCGCAAACCCGGTGCCTGCGTCGGAACCACCGCTCGTTCCCCCGTCTCCCATGCCTGACGGAAACCCGGAGCCGGCCCCGCTGAGGTTGTACCGATACAGGTCGTAGGACCTCATGATCGAGATCACCTGCGTGGCGTAGCTCGGATCCGTCGCATAGCCTCCCGAACGGACCTCGGTCACGAACTGGTCCGGATGGGCCTTGTATTCGAACGCCTTCGCGTAGCGCGACGCCGAGGTGAGCAGCCGACCGTAGTCCAGGATCGAGTCACCCCAACTGGCGTAGGTGCGGAACTCGTCGACGATGAAGTACTGGGCGCCGTCCGGTTTGTACTCGGCGGTCCTGACAGGGACGCAGCCGGTCTGGTAGGGAGACTTCGTCGAGGTGCACTTGATGTTGAACAAGGTGTTGACCTTGTATACCGTCTCGGTCGGCAGGCCCTTGTCGACGGTGTAATCACCTGCCATCTTCGAGCGCCCCCACCCGGTCTCCAGCGCCGCCATCCCGATCGCCACGGAACTGGGGATGCCGGTTTTGCGCTCATTCTCCTGCGCCGGTTTGACCAGCTTTTCGATGAACTCCGACTGCACGGAGGCGGTGGCTTGATTGGGCACGATGGCGGCGATGCCGAGCACGAGCGCGGCAGCGACCGCGACCTTGATCCAACGCATTTGGACGTCCTCCCGGGGTCGGTGGGGGTGGGCCGAGGTTAGCGGGGTTCGGGGCTTGACTGTAAGTTTCTCAAGCTCAGCTTGAGGCTTCGGGAAGCTCAAGGCCGATCAGGTTCACCTCCGGCACCAGCGTCACCCCGAACCGCTCTGCGACACCTGCGCGGACCTGACCTGCCACCTCGACCAGATCGGCGGCGGAGGCCCCACCCCGGTTTGTCAACGCCAGCACATGCTTGCCCGAAAGGGCCGCCCGCGCATTCCCGTAGCCCCTGGAGAAGCCGGCGTGCTGGATGAGCCAGGCGGCGCTGGTCTTGACCCGGCCGCCACCGGCGGGGAACCGTGGCGCGTCGTCGGGAAGCGCACCCGCGGCGTCGGCGTCGAGGATGGGGTTGGTGAAGAATGATCCCGCGCTCCACGTGTCGTGATCGGACGGGTCGAGCACCATGCCTTTGCCCCGGCGGATCTCGAGGACCTTTTCGCGGACGAGCCGCGAATCGACCCTTGCGCCGACCTCGACACCGAGTCGGCCGGCGAGCTCGGAATAGGCGATGGGTCGACTGAGGTTCCCCAGGGTGAACTGGTATGAGACCTCAAGCACGACGTAGCGTCCCGGCTCCCGCTTGAAGCGCGACGTGCGGTACCCGAAGCCGCAGTCGACAACCGGGAACGTCTTCTGGGCCCGGTCACGCCGGTCCCAGGTGCGCACCGAGGAGATGGTCTGTGCCACCTCCGCCCCGTAGGCCCCGACGTTCTGGATCGGCGTAGCACCGACGCTGCCTGGGATACCCGAGAGCGTCTCGATCCCACACCATTCCTGCGCGACGGCGTGAGCGACGAAGTCGTCCCAGTCGACGCCCGCAGCCACCCGCACCGCGGCTCCGCCGCAGGCCGACACGTCCGCCTCGATCCCGGTGTTCGCTACCCGCACCACCGTCCCGGGGAACCCGGCGTCGGCTACAAGCAGGTTGGAGCCGCCGCCGAGGATGAGGACGGGGACGCCACGTTCGTCGCAGTCGGTCACGATCGAGATCAGTTCCGCCTCCGAACCGGCCACCACGAAACGGTCAGCCGCGCCGCCGACGCGGAGCGTGGTGTGGTCGCGCAGCAGCGGAGACGGGTCGATCGGCCTTCCGGTGGACGCCACCTCGAAGCGGTCGGCGCTACAGCTGGACAATGCTAACCTCCGCGCGGGGCTAACCTCCGCGCGGGCGGCCCCCAGGACGGCGTCGTCGCCGCAGGTCGCGGTGAGCGCGATCTTCGCGATCCCGTCTGCCACCTCGGTGACCTTGCCCGAGTAGACGACCTCGGTGCCGTCGTCGGTGTCGGGAACGACGACGGGGCGGGTGAAGCGGACGAAGTAGCTGAGCACGCGGCCGGGGTCGCCAACGGCGTCCGTGACGAGCTTCAGGCCGGCGCCCATCGTCCACATGCCGTGGGCGACGACGCCCGGCAGCCCGATCGCGCGGGCATGCCGATCCGAGAAGTGAATCTCGTTGAAATCCGTCGACGCACCCGAATACCGCACGACGGTCGACCGGGTGACCTTGACCCTGAGTTCCGGTAGGACCTGTCCGACTGTGAACTCAGGCATCGGCCTCTCCTGTCGTGTGCATGAGCGTGGACCGGGCCTCGCAGACGGTCTCATCGTCGACGGTGAGGTCCACGAGGATGGTGACCATGTCGAGGTTGCCCCGGTTGCGGACCTTCTCGATGCTCAGCGTCGCCACCACCGCGTCGCCTGGGCGCAGCGGCCCGCGGAACACGAACCCCTGATCGCCGTGCATGGTCCGGTTCAGGGCCAGACCGAGTTCCTCGTCCCCGAACAACGCGTCCCAGGCCTGGGCCGCGATCACGGCGGCGAAGGTCGGCGGCGCGATCGGCGTCGAACCGAAGTAGGCCGGATTGTCGTCGCAGATCGCGCGCGCAAACTCCGCGATCTTTGCGTGGCTGACGACGTAGGGCGGCGCGGGTGGGTACCGGCGACCAACGTGCTCGGGCGTGATGGGCATGGCGCTCAGCCTATCGCGGGAATGCGAAACGGCCGCCCCCCTTTGGGGACGGCCGTCTCTCGGGCTCTCGTCCGGGATCAGCGGGTCTCGCGGTGCACCTGGTGCACACGGCAACGCGGGCAGAACTTCTTGAGTTCGAGACGATCGGGATCGTTGCGGCGGTTCTTCTTGGTGATGTAGTTGCGCTCCTTGCACTCAGTGCAGGCGAGCGTGATCTTCGGACGGACGTCCTGAGACTTCTTAGCCATTTCGCATTTCCTTCGAGCTTGTGAGTGCTACGCGTCTGTTGTGGTGACGAGGGCGGGACTTGAACCCGCGACACAGCGATTATGAGCCGCTTGCTCTACCGACTGAGCTACCCCGTCAGGTAGTCCGTCCCGAGGGTGGTGCCACGGGACGAACAGAGCCCCCATGCGGAATCGAACCGCAGACCTTCTCCTTACCATGGAGACGCTCTGCCTACTGAGCTATAGGGGCCAGCCGACGACCAACCATATACGACTTCCCGCCGGCACCACAAATCGGGGTTCCCGGGTGCTCGGTGAAGGTCTGGCGTTGAGCACTATCCGGGGTTCGTCAGGCAGAACGACGCCCAGTTGCGGCGTGTCGCGGATCGAGTCCTGGATAGTGCTCAAGACTTATCCACAGCCCGCGCGATTCCCCTCCCCACCCGACCCTCACGAGGCAGGCTCGGACCATGAACCCGGAACTTGTCGCTCTCCTGACCGACGGTGTCGCCTCCGCCCGCGAACACCCCCACCTTGCCCGCGCCCTCAACTCTTGCGCCTTCCGAGGCGAACTGATCCGGCTGCTCCCCGGCATCTACGCGGCCCCCGACCACGACGACCGCGCGACCCGACTGCAGGCCGTCTGCGCCTACCGGCAGCCGCTCGTCATCACCCGACGTGACGCCGCAGCCCTCACCTGGTGGCCCGAGATCGAGTGCGGCGAAGACATCGACGTCGCCAGCCCAGCTGAGATCAAGACCGGGAAAGGATTCAGATTCGAGCAGCGCCTCATCCGCCCCGACCTCACGACACGCCGCTTCGGCCTCAACGTCACCTCACCGGAGCTGACGGTGCTCGACCTCATCGTCGACCTTGGCGCGAGCGCGATCGATGAGTCCCTCCGCCGCCGGGCGGTCACGCTACCCCGTCTGCGTCGCGCGCTGCTGCTCACCCCCGGACGGCGAGGGAACCGTCTGCGACGCGAGCTCCTGGAGGACTCGCGCGATGCCCCCTGGTCGACCCTTGAGCGCGAGGCGCACCGCCTGCTGCGTGCCGCCGGCCTCACGGGCTGGTCCACCAACTACAGGGTCGACCTGGGCACCGACACGTTCTTCCTCGACATCGCCATCCCAGCTGTGCGTCTCGGCATCGAACTCGACGGGGCCAGCTACCACGACACTGACGACGCATTCCACCTCGACCGGCGGAGGGACCGCGCCTTGAGCCGCGCCGGCTGGCAGATCATCAGGTTCACCGCCAAGAGCCTCGACGAACTGGTCGAGACCATCGAGTCGCTGATCCATCAGCGACGACGGCTCCTCGGGAAGCGCAGCGCCTGAGGGTCAGGCCCTCAGGCCCGCGATTCCAGTCTCGAGCGCCTCCGCGAAAAGCGTCTCGCGCTCGTCGGCAGTCAGGTCGCCCGAGCCGTCGAACAGGTGGTCGGACACCGTCAGCACCGCCAGCGCCTCCCGCCCGGCCCGCAACGCGCAGGCATACAGACCGGCAGCTTCCATCTCGACACCTAGCGTGCCGAGCTTGTCCAGCGCCGGGATTATGTCGGTTCGGGTGCTGTAGAAGAAGTCGCTGGTGAAGACCGGCCCGATGTGGACGCTCCTACCTGACGACCTGGCATGGTCGACCGCCCCGCGGAGCATGTCGAATGAGGGCGCGAGCGAGAGTGTGACCCCGGGAAGATCGATGGTCGACACCTTCGAGCTGGTGTGCGCCGACGACGCCACGACAACGTCACGGACGGCGACCTTAGGGGAGATGCCACCGCACGTGCCGACGCGGCAGATCCTGTCGACCCCGTACTGCTCGTACAACTCGGTCGCGTAGATGGACAGGCTCGGGACGCCCATCCCGGAGGCCATCGCCGTCACCGGGATGCCGTCGATCGTCCCGGTCCAGGCGCCGATGCCGCGCACGTCCGAGACGAGGCGGGCACCGTCCATCCGGGTGCGTGCGATCCGTTCGGCCCTCTTCGGGTCCCCTGGCATGAGTACCAGGGAAGCGATGTCGCCGGGCTCACATGCGATGTGCGGAGTGGCCATCGTCGGCCTCCTTCGGTGGTGCCGGAATACGAACAAGGCCCCGAACCAATCCGATTCGGGGCCTTGTGGCAGGTGTTGGATTCGAACCAACGTAGCTTGCGCGACGGTTTTACAGACCGTTCCCTTTGGCCGCTCGGGCAACCTGCCGTGCCGGTAACCCGGCGCCGCACGAGCATAGCAGGGTGTCGACGGGCTCGGCAAAGCAGCGACGGTGGTGTCGACACGCCGGGCTCTGTAGGCATTCGATCGCTGGCACAATGGCTTGAAGATGAGCACTATTCCGGGGTCGATCACGGTATTAGCGATCAAACCGTGCCGTTCGGCGATCCAACCCGGAATAGTGCTCAACGCCCCACCCAGCCCACGGAGGACAGCCATGGCATCGGACAGCTCATTCGACATCGTCAGCAAGGTCGATCGGCAGGAGGTCGACAACGCCCTGAACCAGGCCGCGAAGGAGGTGTCGCAGCGGTTCGACTTCAAGAACACCGACGCAAAGATCGCCTGGTCGGGCGAGTCCATCGAGATGCAGGCCGTCTCCGAGGAGCGCGTCAAGGCGGTCCTCGACGTGTTCCAATCGAAGCTCGCTCGTCGCGGGGTCAGCCTCAAGGCACTCGACGCCGACGAGCCCCGGGCCTCTGGCAAACTCTGGAAGATCACCGCCACTACCAAGGAGGGGATCAAACAGGAGGACGCCAAGAAGATCTCGAAGCTGATCCGCGACGAGGGACCGAAGGGCGTCAAGGCGCAGATCCAAGGCGACGAACTGCGCGTCTCCTCGAAGAGCCGGGACGACCTTCAGGAGGTCCAGAAACTCATCAAGGACCAGGACTACGACTTCGCCGTACAGTACGTGAACTACCGCTGACCAACCGAACCGACCCCAGGAGGCTGCTGTGCTCGCGCTCAGACCATTGCGCCAAGGCGACGCACCGGACGTGCTCGCCGCGTTCCAGTCCGACCCCGGCATGTCTCGGCAAGGCACCGTCACGACCATGGCGGAGGCAGAGGGGTATGTCGCAGGCCTCCTGGGCGACGGGTACTCCTTCGCCATCACCGACGACGACCGGCTCGTCGGGCTGGTCGGGGTCACGCTCGACCCCACCAACAAGGTTGGCTGGTTCTGGTACTGGATGAACCAGTCGCATCGCGGCCGGGGCTGGGCGTCGAAGGCCGCGACCGCGGTCGCGAACTGGGCTCTGGCGACCGGCGACTGCGAGCGTCTCGAACTCGGTCACAGGGCCGACAACCCGCTCTCGGGCAACGTGGCGGGCGCGGCCGGTTTCGTCCGAGAGGGTCGCGAGCGAGGAAAGTTCCTGATCGACGGCGCCCGCGTCGACGTGCTCACCTACGGCCGCCTCACCACCGACCCATGGCCCCAGGCCGTGCTGGACATCGCCCGATGAGGCGGATCGGCACCCACAACGTAAACGGCATCCGGGCAGCGCTGAGACGCGGTTTCCGCCCCTTCTGGGACTCGGCCGAGGCAGATGTGATCGCGCTGCAGGAGGTGCGCTGCCGGGTCGCCGACCTCCCACTCGATGCGTTCGACGGCTACCACGTCACGCTCGACACCGGCCAGCTCGCCGGGCGCAACGGGGTGGCGATCCTCACCCGCACGCCCCCGACCCGCATCCGTTCCCTGACCACCACCGTGACGTCGATCGCACAGGGCGATGAGCCCCGATCGATCGACTCGGAGCGCGTCGTCGGACGAGACCTCGCCGCGTTCGCTGATGAGGGCCGCTACCTGGAGGTCGACCTGGCCGACGCCCCCGTCCGGGTCGCCTCGCTCTACCTGCCGAAGGGAGCGGCCTGGCCCCACGAATTGGGCACCGAGGAGAAGTACCGGCGCAAGATGCGTTTCATGCGGGGCCTCGCCCGCACCCTGGTCGCCTCGCGCCGCGACGCCGCGGCCGACGGCCGGGAGTTACTGGTGATGGGAGATTTCAACATCGCACACACCAGGCAGGACCTGCGCAACTGGCGCAGCAACCAGAAATCCGAAGGGTTCCTCCCCGAGGAGCGCGAATGGTTCGGTTCGGTGACCGGCCCACGAACCATGGTCGACGTCGTGCGTTCCCTGAACCCGGACGCCGACGGCCCCTACAGCTGGTGGTCGTGGCGGGGGCAGGCCTTCACCAACGATGCGGGGTGGCGGATCGACTACCACCTCGCCACGCCTAGGCTCGCGAAGGCTGCCACCTCGGCGTTCGTCGGGCGCGAGTCGACCTACGACGAGCGCATCAGTGACCACTCCCCCGTCGTAGTCGACTACGACACCTCGACGCTGGCGGCCTGATTCAGGCCCCCGCCTCCGTCTCCACGTCTGGCCCTTCCATCGGCTGGCTGAGCTCGTGCGAGTGAACCGTCCAGTAGGTGGCTGCGAACAGGATCAGCACCAGCATCCAGAGTCCGTTGCGGATGCCGAAGTTCATGGCGTTGAAGCCCAGCAGCACCACGGTCGCCACGATCGCGGCCCGCAGCGCCCGCGAACTCGGCCTCGTCATCGGCAGCAGCACCGCCCCCCAGAGCAGATACCAGGAATGGATGGCGGGGGCGCACAGCGCGAACCAGATGAACGAATAGCTGATGAAGTGAAGCGGTCGTCGGCCCAGATGTCTCCAGGCGAACCAGGCGATCCCGAGGACCCCGACCACGGAGCCGATGCCTCGGAACACCGTGATCGCCGTCCGGCCGCCGCCGGGGTCCAGACCGAGCAGATTGATCGGGAACTGCACGATGTGGCCAAGCACCGTAAATGGTGAGACCGTGTCCACCATCCCGGGCACGTTGATGGCGTTGACCCAGCCGAACCCGAGCCCGGAGGCGAAGGAGAAGCTCGCGAACACCGCGACCGAGAGGGCAAGCGAGGTCAGCGCCCTGATTGCAGCCCACGCCACGCTCTTCGGGCGCCAGGAGGTCCAGGGCACGACCAGGAACGGTAGTGCGACCGCGGTCAGGAACGCAGGCTGCTTCACCGCGGCTGCGACACCGACGACCAGGGCGCCCAGCCACCAGCGCCGGTAGCGCATCGTCAGCCAGATCCCCAGCAGCATCAGGCCAGTCATCAGTGAGTCGTTGTGGGCGCCGCCGATGAAGTCGATCACCAGGATCGGGTTGAGCACGGAGAACCAGCTCGCAGCCGCCCGGTCGACCCCGACCAACCTCGCGATCCTCGGCACCATGGTCCCGATCAGCGCGACCCCGACCAGTGCCGGTACCCGCATCAGGACCGCGGATAGGAACGGATCCAGCCCTGCAAGGAGGACGATGCCGTGGCTCATCCACAACGCCAACGGTCCGTATGGCGCGGTCGTGTCGCGCCACACCCAGGCGACCTGGTCGGCGTAGTAGCCGGGCAGGATCCCGGGTCCGACGGCGTACGGATTGAGGTTGTTGTGGATCAGCCAGCCATGCGCCGCATACGAGTAGGCGTCGTGTGAGAAGATCGGCGGCCCGAACAGAAGCGGGAACGAGATGATGCCCAGCACCGCCCAATGCCTCAACTGCGGCCGACCTTGGGCCCGCCGTTTCGCCGGACGCAGCCTGAACCACGATTCGAGCAGCAGCATCAACCCGAGCAGCGTCGCCACCGTGCCGACCCACTTGGTCGTGGGCCCATCGATGCCGAGCCCACGCAGCACATCCCACATCGGCGAGGCCTGCGGCAGGTATGCGGGGCTGAGCGACCCGATCAGGATGCCGAGACTGCCCGCGAAACCTGCCCACACCGCGCGCGACGATGCCGCCCGCTGCAGGTCACCGATCGCCCGGACGATCCGGTCAGGCACCGTCGCGCCTGACCAACCGTCCCCTGTCATACAACAGGTCGACCAGCCGGTCGGCCGACGGCACGTGTGCCCCGTCCCACACCAGTGCATCGGTCGGGCACTGCTCGATGCAGACCCCGCAGTACATGCACAGCGCCCAGTCGATCGTGAACGTGTCCAGCACGTTGTGGGTCCGTGGACGCGAGCCGGGGGCCGGCACGGTCTGCTCCTGGTGCGAGGTGAGCGTGATGCACCACGTGGGGCACTCCCGTGCGCAGATCATGCACGAAGTGCAGGCCTCCTCGATCAAGGCGATCGAACCGTGGATCATCTCGGCCTCCGCACGCGGGCACCGGTCGCCGACAGCGCGATGTCCGCGGCCGCCGCCCCAGGGTCGGCGAGCACGGCAGGGTCGGGCACCCCGGGTGGCACCAGCTTTCGCCTGCCTGGTGAGGACCCCGACTCGCCAGGTTCCAGCGCCCCAGGCCAACCTGTCAGCTGGCGCTGTTCGAGCAGCACATCCTTACGCATCGGGGCACCCCCGCCATGGTGGATCAGTGGACGGTTGTCGCCGCCCTCGAAGCGGACACCGAAGAAGTCGTGGGCCTGCCGTTGCAGGAAGGAGGCACCGGGGAACAACGGGGCCAGATCGGGTAGCCGCGGGTCGTCTCTGTCGGTGCGCGCCTCGACCACCACATCCTGCCCGGTGTCGGGGTCGAGGAGCCGGACGGCGACCCGGATCTCGTCGGAGATCCCGACCTCGTCGACCGCCGTCAACCCGAGCAGGAAGCGGTAACCATCCGCTTTCGCGGCCGCAACATCCTCATACAGGCTCATGCTCGGCTCCTGCCCGCTCGGTTGCGAGGAAATCGTCCAGCGCTGACGGTGGCGGTGGGCAACCCGCGATGAAGTGGTCGACCGGCACAACCGCGCCTGCGCCTCTCACTACCGCATACGAATCCCAGTACGGCCCCCC
Organism: Tessaracoccus bendigoensis DSM 12906; assembly: GCF_900141915.1. Lineage (GTDB taxonomy): Bacteria > Actinomycetota > Actinomycetes > Propionibacteriales > Propionibacteriaceae > Arachnia > Arachnia bendigoensis. The sequence continues at coordinate 15,773 of NZ_FQZG01000014.1, forward strand.
GGCACAGGCGCAGGCCCCGAACGCGACGACCCGGGAGCGCTCCGGGACGGCGCCGAGCACCGCAGAGATGGAGGGCAGCATCGGCCCCGTGATGGTTCCAGACAAGGTGACGACCACGCCGGCCCCCTCGGGGATGTCTTCCAGCGGCACCCCGGTGCGCTCTCCCGTGGCGGCCTGCGTCTCGAGCGCGCAGCAGGCAAGCGGCACGTCGACGACGTAGAGGGACCCGTCGCCGAACCAGTCCCGAGCTGCAACCATGCGGGCAGTCTACGCGGCCTCATGGCTTCCCCATTCGCTCCTGGCCAGAGCCTCGCCTAGACTCTCGTACCCGATGATGAACTTCCCTGCCTGGACCCACGAGGCCGACGATGCGACGCTCAACCGCCGCTTCGGAGCCAGCACCGTCGCCCGGGGCAGGCAGTACGCCAATCTGGGCAGGGTCGGGGCAATCCAGGTTTCGGGGCACCTGGCCACGGCCCCCGTCCGGGGCAGCGGCTACCGCAGTTACGTCACTTCGGTGAGCGCCGCCTCAGGGATCGGATCGCTGCGCGGCACGTGCAGTTGCCCGGTGCGCCAAGACTGCAAGCACTGCGTCGCCCTCATCCTGACCATGCGCTCACCCGAGAACCACCACACGGCACCCACCTGGCAGCAGGTGCTGGCGCCGTTCAACGGCACCGGCACCGGCTCGGGTCACAGCCTCGGGCTACAGGTCGACGACGAGGAGTCGTCCCCGACCCTCAGGGCAGTGCGGCGTGGCACGCGCGGGAACTGGGTGCGGGGCGGCGCCTCCTGGGACGACCTGGCCCGATCTTCCTCCGATTTCGCCCCGGACCAGCGCGATGCGCTGCTCGCCCTGCTCGCCACGCGCCCGCACCAACCTGGCCGAAGCCGCACCGACGCCCTCCCCCTCGGTGAACTACCACCTAGCGCCTGGCTGGCCCTGCGTCGGGCGGTCGGGGCCGGTGTCGTCCTGCTCCCAGGCACGTCACTCACCGGTCGGGACTTGCCCGATCCGGTCCTGGTCGGTGAGAGCTACGTCCCCATCGTCAGGGTGGCGTCAGGGCAGGACGGCGCGCTCCGGATCGATCCGATGGTGGAGACAGCGGAGTTCGGGGAACTCTGTCTCCCAGCGAAGGCCTACCTGGGTCGACCGGCTCACGGAGTGGCGTTCACCAGGGACGGAACCCTCTACCTCGCTCCCCTCTCACGCCCCCTCGACACCGCCGAGCAGCCGCTGTTCCAGCAGGGCGGCGTGGAGGTGCCGTCCAGCGACGTCGCCGAGTTCGCGCTGCGCTTCCTACCCCGTCTCCGCACCCGGCTGAGGGTGGACGTCGATGCAGGTCTCGACCTGCCCGAGCCGAGCCCACCGCACCTGCTCTGCCGGGTCGAGTTCCGCAGCACCTCCGCGTCGGTGCACTGGGGATACCGTTACCGCCTGGGAGGAAAGACCATCGATGTCGGCCTCGCGGCGAACGAGGGGCAGCCTGCCAGGGATCACCTCGCCGAGCAGGCGTTGCACTCCATTGCCCCGGACGGGCCGTGGAAGTCCGCAGGCGAACTGTTGCCCGCCTTCCTCACCGGCCGCAGCCTCATCGAGTTCGTGTCTGTCGCGTTGCCTGCGCTGCACTCCGACGAGCGGGTCGACGTCGAAACCAACACCGAGGCCCCCAGCTACCGGAAAGCCGAGGACGCCCCGGAGGTCCGACTCAGCGTCGGCGAGTCCCCGATGGCCGGTGACTGGTTCGATCTGCACATCGACATCACGATCGACGGCGAGGCGGTACCGCTCGGCGACCTGATGCGGGCCCTCGCCTCAGGCGATGACCACCTGCTGCTGGAGTCGGGAACCTGGTTCGATCTCGACACCCCTCAACTCGCCGAGCTCAGGCAATTGATCGCCGAGGCGCGGCTGCTCGCCGACCCCGACGGAGAGGAAGACGCCCTCGGACTCCGCCCGGAACACGCAGGCCTCTGGGACGATCTGGCCAGGCTGGGCATCGTGACCAGCCAGGCCGACTCCTGGCGAGAGTCGGTCGACGCCCTCCTCGACCCGGCAACGCTCCCGGACGAACCGGTCCCTGCGGGCCTGGCTGCGAAGCTGCGGCCCTACCAGGAGACCGGATTTCGCTGGCTGAGGTTCCTGTGGCGCGCGCGGCTCGGCGGCATCCTGGCCGACGAAATGGGCCTCGGCAAAACCGTGCAGGCGTTGGCCGCGGCACAGGCCGCCTTCGAGGCCGGCGAGTTGAACGAGCCGATGCTGGTGGTCGCCCCCACCTCCGTGATCGGGACCTGGGCCAGCGAGGCTGCCCGCTTCGCTCCAGGCCTGAAGGTCGTCGCCGTCTCCGCGACTGAGGCCAAGCGTGGCGAACCGCTGGACGCGACCGTCGGGGACGCGCAGATCGTCATCACCTCCTACACGCTGCTGAGGCTCGAGGCGGACGCCTACCACGACCTGACGTGGTCGGCGGTGCTCCTCGACGAGGCCCAGTTCGTGAAGAACCACACCGCAAAGGCGCACCACGCGGTCCGGGTGCTGAACGCACGGGTGAAGGTGGCGCTGACAGGTACCCCGCTGGAGAACAACGTCATGGATCTCTGGTCCCTGTTGTCGATCACGGCGCCTGGGCTGTTCCCCGATCCACGGGCCTTCACCGCCGACTACCGGCGCCCGATCGAGTCCGGCGATGAGGAGACCCTTTCGAGGCTGCGTCGTCGCATCCGGCCGCTGATCCTGCGTCGGACCAAGGCCGCGGTGGCCGCCGAGTTGCCCGAGAAGCAGGAACAGCTCGTGCCGGTCGAGTTGTCGCCCGGGCACCGCCGCATGTACGACCGGTACCTGACCCGGGAACGGCAGAAGGTGCTGGGGCTGCTGGGCGACCTGCAGCGCAACCGGATCACGATCCTGAGTTCGCTGACGATGCTGCGTCAGCTGAGCCTTGCCCCCAACCTGGTCGATGCGCAGGCCGCCCACGGGTCGGCCAAGATCGACGCGCTCATCGAGATGCTCGGGGAGGTGGTGGCCGAAGGACACCGGGCCCTCGTCTTCTCGCAGTTCACCGGATTCCTAGCCCTCGTGCGGGAACGATTCGCGAAGGAGGAGATAGCCTACGAGTACCTCGACGGCCGCACACGCGACCGGGCGGCCCGGATCGAGGCCTTCCGGGAGGGCGACGCGCCCGTCTTCCTGATCAGCTTGAAGGCGGGCGGGTTCGGGCTGACGCTCACCGAAGCCGACTACGTCTTCATCCTCGACCCCTGGTGGAACCCGGCCACCGAAAACCAGGCCATCGACCGGGCGCACCGGATCGGCCAGGACAAGCCGGTCAACGTCTACCGGCTCGTTTCCTCCGACACGGTCGAAGACAAGGTGGTTGCGCTGCAGCAACGCAAGCGCGACCTGTTCGACTCCGTCGTAGGAACCGGTTCTGACGCGGGCGCACCGCTCAGCGCTGACGACATCATGGGCCTGCTCGGCCCGTGACCCCCACCCGTTCACTCATGGAGGAACGGGCAGATCCAAGGTGCCCAGCCCCGGGTCATAGAATGGGCCGGACGCCCACGAGAATCCAAGGAAACCATCCAAGTGCCTGAAACGCTGCCACTTAGGCGAGTCGTCATCCGATTCGCCGGCGACTCCGGCGATGGAATGCAGCTGACCGGCGACCGCTTCACAGCGGAGACCGCGCTCTTCGGCAACGACATCGCGACCCTACCCAACTTCCCCGCCGAGATCCGGGCCCCACAGGGCACTCTGCCAGGGGTGTCGAGCTTCCAGCTCCACTTCGCCAGCTTCGGGATCGTGACCCCCGGAGACGTTCCGGACGTGCTGGTCGCGATGAATCCAGCCGCGTTGAAAGCGAACCTCCGGGATCTGCCGCGCGGCGGGGTGATCGTGGTCGACACCGCCGACTTCACCAAGCGCAATCTCGCCAAGATCGGTTGGGCGTCGAACCCGCTCGAAGACGGCAGCCTGACCAACTACTCGGTGCACGCGATCGACCTGACCGGCCTCGCCACCGCGGCGGTCTCCGAGTTCGGGCTCAGCCGCAAGGACGCGTCACGCACCAAGAACATGTTTGCGCTCGGGCTGCTGAGCTGGCTCTACTCGCGCCCGACGGACGCCACCTTCCGGTTCCTGGGAGAGAAGTTCGCCAAACTCCCTGTGATCCGTGACGCGAACATCGCCGCCTTCAAGGCCGGCTACGCCTACGGTGAGACGACCGAGGTGTTCGAGGTCCAGTACCAGGTACCGCCCGCCCCGATGCCCAAGGGCCGTTACCGGCAGATCACCGGTAACCTGGCCACCGCCTACGGTCTGATCGTCGGGGCGCAGAAGGCGGGGATGCGGCTGTTCCTCGGGACCTACCCGATCACACCCGCCTCCGACATCCTGCACGAGCTTTCGAAACGCAAGGACGTCGGCGTCATGACGTTCCAGGCCGAAGATGAGATCGCCGCTGTGGGCGCGGCGATCGGTGCTTCCTTCGCGGGCTCGCTCGGCGTGACGTCGACCTCCGGCCCCGGTGTGGCGCTGAAATCCGAGGCGATCGGGCTCGGGGTCATGACCGAACTACCGCTGGTCGTCGTCAACGTCCAGCGCTCCGGCCCATCAACGGGCATGCCGACCAAGACCGAACAGGCCGACCTCCTGCAGGCGCTCTTCGGCCGCAACGGTGAATCCCCGGTGCCGGTGCTTGCCGCCAAGTCGTCGACCGACTGCTTCGACACGGCGGTGGAGGCGTGCCGGATCGCGGTGAAGTACCGCACCCCAGTGATCATGCTCTCCGACGGCTACCTCGCCAACGGGGCCGAGCCGTGGAAGATCCCGAACCTGGACGACATCGAGCAGATCGAACCCGGTTTCGCCACCGAGATCAACGGCGAGATCAACGGCAAGCCCCATTTCATGCCCTACGATCGCGACCCCGAGACGCTGGCGCGCTCGTGGGCGATCCCCGGAACCCCGGGTCTCGAGCACCGCATCGGCGGCATCGAGAAGGCGGCGCTGACCGGAAATGTGTCCTACGACCCGGACAACCACGAGCTGATGACCCGCACCCGGCAGGCGAAGATCGACGGCATCGTCCGCGACATCCCCGATCTGGAGGTCGACGATCCCAGTGGCGAGGCGAGGGTCCTGGTGCTCGGCTGGGGGTCGACGTACGGCCCGATCGACGCCTCTGCCCGCCTGGTCCGCAAGACCGGCAGAAACGTGGCGACCGCACACCTGCGTCACCTGAACCCGATGCCGGCCAACCTCGGTCAGGTGCTGACCGCCTACGACCGCGTCCTGGTGCCCGAGATGAACCTCGGACAACTGGCGACGGTGTTGCAGGCCCGCTACCTGGTGCCCGTTTCCAGCTATTCACGGGTCCGTGGCCTGCCGATCTCGATCACCGAACTTGAGTCAGACCTGATCTCCACGATCGACGCCCTCCAGGAGGAGAACCGATGACCGCCCCGACCGGCCTCGCCGGAGTCCCGCTGAGCATTGAGCCACTCACCAAGAAGGACTACACCAGCGACCAGGAGGTGCGTTGGTGCCCCGGCTGCGGTGACTACTCGATCCTGGCAACCTTCCAGTCGATGGTCGCCACGCTCGGGATCAAGCGTGAGAACACCGTCATCGTCTCCGGTATCGGCTGCTCCTCCCGCTTCCCGTACTACGTGGACGCCTACGGCATGCACTCCATCCACGGGCGCGCCCCCGCGATCGCCACGGGAGTAGCCATGACCCGGCCCGACCTGAACGTCTGGGTCGTCACCGGTGACGGGGACGCGCTGTCCATCGGCGGGAATCACCTGATGCACGCGCTCAGGCGCAACGTGAACATGACCATCATGCTGTTCAACAACCGCATCTACGGGTTGACGAAGGGTCAGTACTCACCCACATCCGAAGTGGGCAAGATCACGAAGTCGACACCGTTCGGTTCCCTGGACACCCCGTTCAACCCGATCTCTTTGGCGATCGGCGCCGAAGCGTCGTTCGTGGCGCGCAGCATCGACTCCGACCGCAAGCACCTGACCGAGGTCCTGACCGCCGCCACAAGGCACCGCGGCACCTCACTGGTAGAGATCTACCAGAACTGCCCGATCTTCAACGACGACGCCTTCGAGACCCTGAAGGGCCCGGAAGGTGCCCTCATCTCGCTGCGCGATGGGGAGCCGGTTCTGTTCGCCGGTGGTGAGTACTGCGTCATCCGCACGGATTCGGGCGAATTGAAGGTGTCGGTGACGGCCGACGTGGATCCCGCCTCGATCGTGGTCCACGATGAGACACGCGCGGACCCTTCGCAGGCTTTCGCCCTGTCGCGGTTGACCGAGCCGGGCATCCTGCAGCAGGCCCCCATCGGCATCTTCCGCAACGTCACACGACCGGCCTACGACGACCTCGTCCGGGACCAGATCACAGATGTCCGTGCGGATGACCCCACCTCGGCGCTAGCCTCTGTCATCGCCGGGGGCGACACGTGGGAGGCAGACGAGAAATGACCGGAGGGCAGCGGGACTGGCCACCAGCCATGCCCGGCGCCCAAGGTTCCGATCCCCGGGTCGCGGGGGACGACGACCCGCGATCCACGGCGACCCCTGTCCGCCCTCCCCCGCACGATGTGGTCCCGGAGGCGCCGAGATTCGACGCCGCCGGGATGCGTTCGGTGTTGACGCGGGCCAGCGACCAGAGCCGCTTCACGGCGCCAGAGATCGAGGAGGAGCGGGCCGCCAGGCCGGTTCCGTTCCGGGCGCTGACATTTGCGTTCATTGCGATCGCACTGACCGGCATCCTGATCGGCTTCGGCTACGTCACCTTCCTGCGCCCACGGCAGATCGACCCGAATGTGATCGCGAAACCAACCTCGACCGCATCGAACCAGGTGAGGGCAGAGACGCCTCAGCAGATCGTCTCCCAGTACTTCGCCGCCCTCGAAGAGGGTGACATCGAGCGGGCGTTGGCGATGGGGCCGCGGGGTGGCAACGGCTCCGAGCGGCTACTCACCCGGGCCGATTTCACGGCCACCCGTGAGCGCTCGAACCTCAATGGTGTCGAGATCCTGACGCGGGAGACGGACGCAACCCGGGTCCATGTTCGCTACCGGCTCGGCGAGCGGTCGTTCGACACGATGATCAGCCTCAACCTTCTCGACACCGGCGAGTACCAGCTGGAACGCACCACCGTGCCGATCCAGTTCGACGTGCCCGGCGGGGAGGACCTTCCGCTGATCGTCAACGGGGTGAGCCTCGACCAGGGCAAGCCCTACGAGGCGGTTCCCGGGGTCTACGAACTGACGACCGGGCTCCCGTTCATCGGCTATCCGGACACCTCCACCATCACGGTCATCAGCCTGGATGACGAGCAGAAGGCCAGCCCGGTCCCTCAGCTGACCGCTGCGGGTCTCGACGCGTTCCTCGGCGCCGCCGGCCACTCCTTGGATGCCTGCCTCGCGGCGCCCCTCAAGGCACCGCCGAACTGCCCGGTCGGCATGGACCGGGACGCGGCCATCGACGAGTCGAGCATCAGGCGGGTCCTGGACAACGACCCGTGGGCGGCGGCGCGACCGAGCCTGACCGCGAGCCACCAGACGATCGTGGAGGTCACCGTCACAATCCGGTACAAGCTGTCCTACGCGTGGCTGGCTGGCGGTGTGCAGACCCCAGGCCTCGAAGAGAAGGTCGCGACGGTCAGCGCCAACCTCCTCGTGGCCCGGGCGGATCAGGTGACGGTGACCTGGGAGCGTTGACACTTCGTGGGCGAGGTCGACCCGCATTACCCGGGGAGACCGGCGTCGGGGCCCGATGCCGTGCCACTACGCTGGCAACCATGACTGAAGCCATCGAGTTCGCCAACCAGGACGCCGCCGTCCGCCCGCAGGACGACCTTTTCCGTCACGTGAACGGCAACTGGCTCGCCACCGCACAGATCGACCCCGACAGGTCATCGGCCGGAGGCTTCGTCGACCTCACCGACACCGCGGAACGGGACGTGCATTCCCTCATCGAGGCCATCGTGGCGAAGGGTGATGGCTCCGACGACGACCGGATCGCCCGGCTCTACGCATCCTTCATGGATGAGCAGACGGTGGAGGAGCTCGGTGCGACACCGCTCATTCCCATCTTCGACGCGATCGCCGCGATCGACTCCCCTTCTGCGCTTGCCCGTCACCTCGGCTGGTCCCTGCGGCACGGGCTCAGCCCGCTGGTGGCGCTGTACGAGGAATCCGACCCCGGCAACCCGGAGCGCTACGCGGTGTTCACGGCGCAGGCGGGCCTCGGGCTACCCGACGAGGCCTACTACCGACTCGACGAGCACGCGGCCATCCGCGAGGCCTATCTCACGCACCTGCAACGCGTCTTCTCGATCGCTGGCTTCGCTGATGCAGACGAGCAGGCCTCGTCAGTCCTGGAGTTGGAGACGGCGATCGCCGCGCACCACTGGGACCGCGTGCGGTTGCGCGACCTCAGGGCGATGTACAACCCGATGACCCTCGAAGCGCTGGTGGCACTCTCACCCGGCTTCGACTGGGACTCCTACCGCGAAGGCGCAGGTATCGACGCCGCCCTGTTGGCCGAGGTGATCGTCTCGCAACCCTCCTTCCTGGAGGGCATAGCCCCGCTGGTCGCGTCACACCCGCTGGAGGCGTGGCGTTCCTGGGCCCGCTGGAAGGCCATCTCCGGGCTGTCCGGCTATCTTTCGAGCGACTTCGTCGACGCCCGATTCGACTTCTACGAAAAGACCCTCTCCGGGAACGAGGAACAGCGGCCCCGCTGGAAGCGCGGCGTCGCCCTGGTCGAGGGGGTGCTCGGCGAGGCCGTGGGTCGCAGTTACGTCGCGCTGCACTTCAAGCCCGAGCAGAAGGCCGCGATGGACGAGCTTGTCGCCAACCTGCTGCGCGCCTACCAGTCCTCTATCGAGCGGCTCGACTGGATGACCGACGAGACCCGGCAGGAGGCACTGCACAAGCTTTCGAAGTTCACCCCGAAGATCGGCTACCCGGCCAAGTGGCGCGACTACTCGTCGCTTGAACTCGGGGACGGCCTGATCGCCAACGTGCTTGCGGCCAACTCGTTCGAGCTCGACTGGACGCTCAGCCGGATCGGGCGACCGGTCGACCGGGACGAGTGGCAGATGTACCCACAGACCGTCAATGCTTATTACCATCCGCTGCGAAACGAGATCGTCTTTCCAGCGGCCATCCTGCAGCCCCCGTTCTTCAACGCCGACGCGGACGACGCCGTCAACTACGGCGCGATCGGCGCGGTCATCGGCCACGAGATCGGACATGGGTTCGACGATAAGGGCTCGACCTGCGACGGTGATGGGCGGCTGCGGGACTGGTGGCAGGCGGCCGACCGCGAGGCCTTCGAGTCGCTGGCCGACAGGCTGGTGGGCCAGTACGACGGTCTGGTCCCCGAGGGGGTCGACGGTGGCAGCGTCAACGGGAAGCTGACGGTTGGGGAGAACATCGGCGACCTCGGTGGCCTCGGCATCGCCTACCGGGCCTGGCTGCTCGCAGGAGGGGACCCCGAGGGGGAGCCGGTGGACGGGCTGACGCCTGCGCAACGGTTCTTCACAGGCTGGGCCCAGGCGTGGCGCGGCAAGCGTCGCCCTGAGGCGATGAAGGTGCTTCTGGCGACCGACCCACACTCCCCGAACGAGTTCAGGTGCAATCAGATCGTGCGCAACTTGGACGCCTTCTACGAAGCGTTCGGCATCGATGAGGAGGACGCGCTGTGGCTCGATCCCACCGAGCGGGTCACCATCTGGTGAGCCAGGTTCAGAACGGCCAGAAGACCGGCACCAGGAAGATGCCTGCCGCACCGTAGATCAGCAGGAGCGGGAGGCCGAGCTTCCAGTAGTCGCCGAAGCGGTACCCGGCGGCCTCCATCACCATGAGGTTCGCGGGGGTGGCGACGGGGGTGAGCAGCGCCCCCGCGGCGAAGACCGCGATGGCGATGAGCACCGGGGCCGGTGAGATACCCAGTTCGACTGCGGCCGCCAGACCGATCGGGATCACGATCAACGCGGTCGCCATGTTGCTGATCAGCTGACCGAGGACCGCGGTGATCAGGAAGAGGCCCGCCAGCAGGGCAGACGGCCCGAGGTCGCCCAACAGGCTGACGAGGCCGTCGGCGAGCATCTCCGCCGCGCCGCTCTTGACCATGGCGGCCGATAGCGACATCATGCCGGCCACGAGGATGACCGTGGTCCAGGAGATGCCCTTGTATGCCTCCTCGACCGTCAGGACGCGCAGCAGCACCAGCGCAAGGGCGGCACCTATTCCGACGACGGCAGAGGGCAACAGGCCGGTCGCCAGCAGCACCACCATTGCCGCAAGGATTGCGATGGCCCGCTTCGCCCCGGTACCGAGCGGCACCGCTTGGCGGCGCACTGCACCGGGGTCGTCGACGGCGATCAGGCCCTCGTCCGTTGCCGCCCGGTCGAGCGCCTCCCAGGAACCCGCCAACAGGATCGTGTCGCCGACCATCAGCTTGATCGAGTCCCGCACGTCTTGCCCCTTGCGGTGGACGGCGGTGACGACGAGTTCCCCGCTATCGGTCACCAGGCCGCGATGGACCAGGTCGCCGAGGTGGGGCGAGCGGGGCGGCACCATGAACTCGGCGGCGCCCGCGCCGCGGTGCAGCAGGTCCTGGGCTCCGACGCCGTAGTGTTCGGACAACAGTTTGCCGTGCGCCCCGAAGTCGCGCAGCTTCGTCGCCGGGGTGCGCTTCGGCACCAGCCGCGACCCGAACAGCACCGCGAACCCGATGGTTGCCAGCACAAGTGGGACACCGATCGCGCCGATGGCGAACAGTCCCAACCGGCCCCCACCTGCCTCTTCGAGGTATTCGGCGACGACCACCGTCACGGGTGATCCTGTCAGCATCAGCAGTGAACCGGCGTGGGCTGCGAATGCGGCGGGCATGAGGAGTTCGGACGGTGAGCGCTTCCCCCGGATCGCGATCACCACGATCACGGGGGTCAGCGCGGCGATCGATCCGTTCGGGCTGATCAGGGTGGTCAGCAGGGCCACGACCAGCATGATGATGGTCAGGAGCCGGGTGCGGCTGTCGCCACCGTGTTGCATCACGAGGGACCCGACCCAGGAGGTGACCCCCGTGGCGTCGAGGGCCTCGCTGATGACGAACAGGGCCGCGATGAACAGGACCGTCGGGTCGCCGAACCCGGCCATGGCCTCACCGAGGTCCAGCACCCCGCCGGCCCACAGGCTGAGCGGCACCAGGAGAGCCACCACCGCCACCGGAAGTCGGTCGATGATGAACAGGACCACCGTGGCCGCAAGGATCAACAAGGTGATGGTCGTGTCTGACACGGCGACTTTCCTTCCGGAAGCTGTGGGGTTTCGGCGCTTACTCGGCGAGTTCCTCGGCCAGCGCCTTCTCATCCTCATCTGAGAGCGACGTCTTCAGCACGGTGCCGCCGAGAGGGGCGAGCGCGGCCGAGAACTTGTCCTCGGTGAGCTTGGTGGTCATCACCACGAGGGCGGCCTTGCCAGGCACCAGCAACCCGTCGACGCGGGAGCGGAGGTCCCGGTTCACGCCGGCCTTTCCTGCGACCCCCGCCAGGGCACCCCAAGCGCCACCGATGAGCAGGCCGAGGCCTGGGACGAGGAACAGCAGACCGATGATCGCGCCCCACAGGGCACCGCCCGCGGCCGAGGCGCCGACGATGCTGCTGGGTGTGTCGATGTGCTTCTTGCCGTCCTCGTCGACGCGGACGACCGCGATTCCTGACAGCTTCACCACGAAGTCCCGCTGCAGGCCGAGCACCGTCTCCTGCGCCTTCTCGGCCGTGGCATGGTCGTCGTATCCGATGATGATGAGTTCACTCACGTTGGTTCTCCCGTTTTCGAGGCTCGCCCACGCACCATGCGTGGGTCTAACCGGTTATGGTGGCTGTCCGTGCCCGGTACGGGCATCACCCGTCATGGGTAGTTCCTACGGGACACGTGAGCAGGCACAATGGAAGCGGTCGCCCCGGCGGCGCGGCTGGGAAGGACAGCAATGGCCGGCATCGAAGTGCGCATCCTCACCGAGGGCGAACTGGACCCACAGGTGCAGGTCGATCTCGGTTCGCTGCGCCGGAAGCCCGTCCCCGGCGGCACGGCCATCACGGGCACCTGCCGCGACACTGCCGAACTTTGGGGGATGCTGGGCAGGCTCCGCCGCGCCGGGATCCGGCTCAGGTCTCTTCAGCGCCTCGCCTGCCCCCTGACGGAGCCCTCCGACGCGCACCTCGAGGTCAAGATCGAGGTCGAGGGATATGCCGCCGACGCCGTCGCCGGGTTGTCGGAGGAGATCGAGGTTTTCGAATCACCGCCGTCGACGACGCTCATCATGCAGGTCCCGGGGGAAGCGGGCCTTGTGGAGGTGCTTGAGCACCTCGAATCCCTGGCGCTGGATCTGCGCGAGATCCGGGTAGATGCCTGCTGAGGGAGCAGCCTCGGACCCACCTACGCACCCGCGCTACGATGAGCGCAACGCCGCGAGAGGGGGACGGCAGGTGGATGGGTACCGGGCGCCGCGTTCGTTCAATGAGATGCGCTTCCGTGCCCCCAACGTCGCGGAGAGGTTCGTTCCGCGTCCGCGGGTGACGGCGCTGCTGCAGCAGGCCGCCGGTCGTCCGACCATCCTCGTGACGGGCCCCGCAGGCACCGGAAAGACGTTGGCCGTCGCCGACTGGGACCGTGCCACGCGACGCGCTCGCACCGCCTGGCTGTGCCTCGACCGCTCCGATGCCACCACCGAGCGGTTCTGGGTTTCGCTGGTGTCGGCGCTCACCGTGGCCGCTCCCGATGCCATGGCATCGGTCGCGCCACCAGCCGAGCCGGAGGTTGATTTCCTGCAACGGGTGGTCGCCTTGAACGGTGGCCGGTTGCGGATCATCATCGACGACCTGCACAGGATCGACGGGGGAAGCGCCCTCGACTGGCTGGAGGACCTGGTCAACTGGCCACCGGTGGGCCTCCAACTGGTCCTGCTGACGCGCCACGAACCACCATTTCCCCTGCAGAGGTTGCAGCTGGCCGAGAAGATCAGCGATGTCCGCTCATCCCACCTGGCATTCGACGAGCAGGAGGCGGACCAGCTCCTTCGAAGCGGAGGGGTCAGCCTTGGCCGCGACGCGCTCTCCGAGTTGACCCGGTCCACCGGGGGGTGGGCCGCTGCCCTCCGCCTGGCCTGCCTGACGCTGGAGATCTCCGGCGACCCTGATCAGGTGATCGACACGTTCGGAGGCCTGGGCTTCAACATTTCGCAGTACCTGTGGGACGAGGTGCTGGAGCTTCTTCCCCCTGACTTCGGCGAGTTCCTGCTCCGCACCAGCGTCTCTGAACGGCTCTGCGCCCCCCTGGCCAGCGCCATCAGCGGAAAACCGGATGCGGACCTGATGCTTGAGGCACTCGCGCAGGCGCAACTCCTGGCCCACGAGGTCACCGATTCCGGGTGGTTCCACACCCATCCGCTGCTCACGCGGGTCCTGCGGGCACGGCTGCACACCACCAGCCCCGACACCGCCTCCCAGGCCCATCGAGGTGCCGCGCAATGGTTCGAGGCGAACGGGAGCCCCATTCAGGCGCTGGAGCACGCGATCGCCTCGGCGGATGCTGATCTGATCGGGGCGGTCGCGCTCCGAACCGGGGTGAAGACCGTCCTCAGCTCCGATCGGGATCATTTCGCGGACCTCCTGGCTACGCTGCCCGTCGCGGCGACAGGATCGCCTGAGCTCATCGTCGCCCAAGCCTTGTCCGCCTCTTTCGGGAGAGCCACTGTGCAGCCCACCGCGGCCATCGAGTTGGCCGAGGCCGCCGTCGCGAAGTTGCCGGAGCCGCGGCAGGCGGTGAGCGGGGGTGTGCTGGAACTGCTTCGGGCGCGACGGTCGTTCAGCGATTGTGACGGTCCCGCGCTGTTGGGCCATGCCGTTGCGGCCCGGGAGCGCCTTGGCACGGTCGGAGACACCGACTTCCCGACCTGGGAACTGCTGCAGACGGCCGCCCTGATTTCGCAGGGGCTCGGGGAACTCTGGGCGGGGCCGCCGCGTGCGGCTGCCGAGGTGCTCGACGTCGCGTTGAGACGCCCGGGGTACTCCACCACTTCCAAGTCCCACGCGTTGAGCGCGTCCGGCGCGATGGCCGTGGCGCTCTCACACGAAGGCAGGATCGCCCTTGCCGCATCGGCCGCGGACAAGGCCCTTGGCGTCCCTGAGGCGCCGGGAGCGGCTGTCCGCCATCACCTGCAGTGGGCGTGGCTGGCGCGCTCCGAAGCTGAGCTCGAATCTGCATCATTGGAACAGAGCAGGCGGTCCCAGGGAAGGTGCCGAAGCGTGGCGGGCGACCGTCTGCACCCATTCGTCGACATCGCGCTGGGCATCTCCACCGGGCGTCGGCTGCTGCGCACCGGGGAGTTGGACGGCGCCGAACGAGCCCTCGGTCAGGCCACGGACGCCCTCGCCGCACATCCCGGCCTTCCGGCCCTGCGTCCGTCATTGGTGGCCGCCCAGGTGGATCTCTGGTTGGCCCGCGATGAAGCGGGCCGTTGCGTCCCATTCCTCAGCCCCCACGGAGAAGACACGCTCATCGGGGAGGCCCCACCGGTCGTCAACGCGCGCGCCAGGGTGCAACTCGCGGTCGGTTGCGGCGAGCAGGTCCGAGCCACCGTCGCGCCCCTCCTGAATGGCCACGGGGTGCCGACGGTCGAAGCCTGGCTGGCTGTGGCCGCCGCCGAAGATCACCAACGCCACGACACGAGGGCCGCGGAAGCTACGGCGAAAGCCCTCGCAGTAGCCGCGCAGGACGGTGTGCGGCTGCCCTTCCTCCGCCCCGGAAACCAGTTGGCTTCCTCCCTTCGGCGTCATCTCGAGGTGCGGGGAACGAATCGCGAACTGGCCGAGTGGTCGCTGTCCACCGGTCGCTCGGCACGGGTCCCGGGGCCCAGACCGGCTGCGTTGACGGATCGTGAGTGCGCGGTCCTGCTGTACCTCCAGACCATGGCGTCGAACGCGGAGATCGCGTGTTCCCTCAACGTTTCCGAGAACACGGTCAAACAGCACCTGAAGTCGATTTACCGGAAGTTGTCGGTCAACACCAGGCGCGACGCCGTCCGAACAGCCCGGGCATCCGGGCTGTTGGACGGCCTCGACTGAGGGTCGGAATCCTCAGGCCTTGGTCAAGGTAACCGTGGTAGCACCGTCAGCTGCCGTGAGCTGCAACGTGTCGCCCTCCACCAGGTAGTTGCTGGTGCTCTCGAGCGCGGCGATGAAGGCCGCTTCCTGCACCATCGCGGCCTCTTCACAGGCCATCTGGGTGCTGCCGACGGAGTCGAACCCGATGGTGCCGTCGTCGCCCGCGGTGAACTTGCCGATGAGTCGGTTGCAGCCACCGGTTCCGGAGATGCTCCCATCCGCGGCAAACGCGAGCTCGGCGTCGGCTTCGGGGCTGACGATCCCATCACCGACGAGGTAGCCGGTCACCTTCCACGAAGTGTCGGCCAGGTCCTGCGACTGCGCCTTGAAGGTCGCCAGCGGCTCCGTCCCCGTTAGGGTCAGCGAACCATCCCCAACCTCGAAGCCGGTCGCCTCGGGCAACGCCTTCAGCAACGCCGCCTCGACAGCCATCACGTCGTCCTGGCAGGCCATCATGTTCGAAGCGATGTCCTCAGCGATGCTGAGCGATCCGGGCTCCGCGTCGTAGGTGCCGCTGAACCGGTTGCACCCGCCGGACCCGCTGACCGTCCCGTCCTCGCCGAAGCGGACCGAGACGGGTGCACCTTCGACGGGTTCAGCGCCCCCGACCTCGGTGAGCAGCCAGGTCACCCCAACGAGATCCGCGGGGTCGGACTGCGCGGAGGGCGTGGCGCTCCCGGCGCAGCCACCTAGCAGCAGGACGGCCGACAGCGCGGCCAGTGGTTTTGAAATGCGCATCACTTCTACCTTCCAATCTGCGACACATCATCGTGCCTTTCCATGATGGACGCATCCCCCGCGAGGGGTAACAGTCAGATGGTGCGCTCCACCAGGTCGGTACACACCTTCAGCAGCGCTTCCTTGGCGTCCCCTGCCGGCAGGGGTGCCAGATGGGCACGGGCCAGTTCGGCGCGGCGCTTGACCTCCTCCAACGCCCGCCCCATGACAGGATGGGCCCGAAGCGCGGAAAGCGCGCTCGCAAGCGACTCGTCCGAACTCAGGTCTCCCCCGATCAGGGCGAGCAGGTCGGCATCGGCTGGGTCTGCGTCGGCACGAAGCATCAGCACCGGCAACGTGGGGACCCCTTCACGCAGGTCGGTCCCCGGGGTCTTGCCAGTGCTTTCGGAGGTGATGTCGATCAGGTCATCCGAGAGTTGGAACACTAGCCCGACCTCCTCACCAAAGGCGGTCAGGGCGTCCAACACCTCCGGCGACGCCCCAGAAACCATGCCACCAAATCGGGCGGAGGCCGCGATCAGCGACCCGGTCTTGTCCGCTATCACATCGAGGTAATGCCGCAGCGGATCGTCGTGTTCACCGGGGCCCTTGGTTTCTGCGATCTGCCCCTGAACCAGGCGTGCGAAGGTCTCGGCCTGCAGATGTACGTATTCGACGCCGAGTTCCGCCACGGTCGTGGAGGCTCGGGCGAACAGGAAGTCGCCGACCAGGATCGCCACCGAGTTACCCCACAGCCGGTTGGCTGACGGCGCGCCACGCCGGAGGTCTGCGACGTCCATGACGTCGTCGTGGTACAGGCTGGCGACGTGGGTGAGCTCCATCACCATCGCGGCCCGCATCAGATCGTCGCGCTCGACGTGGCCGCCGAACCGCGAGGCCAGGAACACGAGCAGCGGCCGGAACCGCTTTCCGCCCGCCGAGATGATGTGGCGGGCGGCCTCTGTCACGAAGGGTGAGTTCGCGACGGCGACGTCGACCAGGCGCTCCTCGAACGTTTCGAGGAGCCCGGTCAACTGATCCTCAAGCGGGGACTCCGCCACTGCGCACTCTCCTGATCGGTCAGCGGATGAACTGGGCCGCGTCGGCGAACAGGCTCAGCAGGCTGCCCGGCACGAGGCCGAGGACAAGAGTAGCGACCGCGGTGACCAGGAGCACAACCCACGTCCACAGCGAGGGCGACTCGACGTCTCCGACGGTGTCCTCGTCCGCGTCTTGGAACCACATGGCCACGACGACCTTCAGGTAGAAGAACGCGGCAACGGCCGAGGTCAGAAGGGCCACCAGGACGAGCCAGCCGTAGCCGCCCACCCAGGCCGCGGAGAACACCGTCAGCTTCCCGATGAAACCGGCCGTCGGCGGGATGCCGGCGAAGCTGAGCATGAACAGCGTCATGAGGACCGCCAGCAGCGGGTTCCGCTTCCCCAACCCCTTCCACGCGTCGAGCGCGTTCGCCTCGCCGCCGGAGCGACGCACCATGGTGACGATCGCGAAGGCGCCGAGGGTCGCTAGGCCGTAGGTCAGGAGGTAGAAGGCGATTGAGCTGACCGACGAGACGGCCACGCCCTCGCCGCCACCCACCGCTCCGACGACGCCAACCAGGATGAAGCCGGCGTGCGCGATCGACGAGTACGCCAGCAGCCGCTTCATATCGGTCTGCGCGAGGGCGACGGTCGAGCCGAGCACCATGGTCGCTACGGCGACTACCGAGAACAGCAACTGCCAGTCCCACTGCGCCCCACCGAGACCGACATAGAACACCCGGAGCAGCCCTGCGACCGCGGCGGTCTTGGTGGCCACAGCCATGAACGCCGTGACCGGCGTGGGGGCTCCCATGTAGACGTCGGGGGTCCAGGCGTGGAACGGTACCGCGCCGATCTTGAACAGCAACCCGACCGAGGTGAGGAGCAACCCGGCGAGGAGCAGGCCCTGGCTCGCGGTGCCTGCGGTGATCGCGGCGTCGATGTCTGCCAACTGCAGGCCACCGGAGTAGCCGTACAGCAGCGCGATGCCGTAGAGCATGATCGCAGACGCCAGCGAACCGAGCAGGAAGTACTTCAGCGCTGCCTCCTGGCTGAGGAGTCGGCGACGACGTGCCATGCCGGTGAGCAGGTAGAGCGGCAGCGAAAAGATCTCCACGGCCACGAACAGCACGAGCAGGTTGTTCGCGGATGCGAACAGCATCATGCCGAACAGCGAGAACAACAGCAGCGGGAAGATCTCGGTGTGTTCCCGGCGCAGCCGGTCCGCCTCCCGCTCCAGCGGCGACCCGGGCACGGTCGAGGCGGCCGATGCGAACGCCGAGCGGCCGTCGAAGCCACGCTCGGCGAACAGAGCCACCGCGCCGAGGCCGACCACCAGCAGCAGCGACCAGAACACGTTGGTCGGGCCGTCGACGGCGACCAGGCCCTCGGCGACGATGCTTGGGGGCATGGTTGCCCAGTTCGTGACCGTCAGCGTCAGAGCAGCGACGATCGCGAGCACCGAAAGGGCGGTCTGGGCCAGGTAGCGATACGACCTCGGCACGACGGCCTCGAGCACGATCGCGAGGCACCCGACGCCGAGCAGGACCAGCAGCGGCGACAGCGCCATCCACTCGAGCTCGACCGCCGGAATATCAGGGAGGGTCTCCAACAGGTTGATCATCAGTTGCCTTCCTCGACCTGCGGGGCGGGATCGGTCACGCCGACGCTCACCATCGTGCCGCGCGCCGATTCATCGGCCACGGAGAGCAGCGGCTTGGGGAAGAAGCCGAACAGCAACAGGAGAGCGATCAACGGGGCGACGACCGCCTTCTCGCGGAGCGAGAGGTCTGTCGTGACGTGGGTTTCGACCTGGTCGGTGACGGGACCGGTCATTGTGCGGAGATACATCCGGAGCACGTAGACGGCCGCCAGCACGGTCCCGAGCGTGATCACCGCCGTGTGGATCGGGTAGCGCTGCCACGAACCGGCCATCACCAGGAACTCGGAAACGAAGCTGCCCATGCCGGGAAGCGCGAGCGCCGAGAGTCCGGAGAACAGCAGGACACCGGCAAGCACCGGCGCGACCTTCTGGACGCCGCCGAACGCGTCGATGTCGGCCGACCCGCGGCGTCGAATCATGAATCCGACCACCAGGAACATTGCTGCGGTGGACAGTCCGTGGTTCAGCATGTAGAAGATCGAACCGCTCAGCGACTGCGTCGTCAGGGCGAAGATTCCAAACACCATGAAACCGAAGTGGCTGATCGAGGTGTAGGACACGAGCCGCAGCAGGTCCTTGGATTGGATGGCGAGCAGGGCACCGTAGATGACCGAGACGATCGCCCAGATCAGGATCACGGGGGTCGCCCATCGCGAAGCCTCCGGGAACACCCACAGGCACACCTTGATCATGCCGAAGGTGCCGATCTTGTCGAGGATGCCCACCAGGAGAGTGGACGTTCCGGGGGTGGCCTGCTCAGCCGAGTCCGGCAGCCAGGTGTGGAGCCCAGCCATCGGGGCCTTCACCGCGAAGGCGAAGAAGAACCCGGCGAAGAGCCAACGCCCGAGCGAATTGTCCAGGTCGAGTTCCATCAGGTCACCGAGCAGGAAGCTCGGCTCCCCCGCAGACGCCGACACCGCATACAGGCCCGCGACGGCGACCAGCATGACGAGCCCGCCGACCAACGAATAGATCAGGAACTTCACAGCCGCCTGCCGACGGGCCGGGCCGCCGTAGCCGGCGATCAGGAAGTATGTCGGGATCAGCGTGGCCTCGAACGCGAGGTAGAACAACAGCAGGTCATCGGCCATGAAGACCAGAAGAGCGAAGCCCTGCAGGAGCAGCGCGAGCGCGAAGAAGACGTTGCTCCCCCACCGCGCGGTCGCATCCTCCCCGACGTGCCACTCGGCGAGCAGCACCACGGGTACGAGGATCACGGTCATCAGGACCAGGGTGGCGCTGATTCCGTCGAGCCCGAGCGCGTAGTACGCGCCGAGCGCGGGGATCCAGCTGACCCGCTCAGTGACGTCAGCGCCCTGGATGCTGAGCACGAAGGCGAGCACTCCGATGACGGCGGTGGTCAAGGCGAGGCCGTAACCGACGAGTCGTCCGACCTGGGGTTTGAGGAAGAAGACCACCACGGCACCGATGATCGGCACCAAGGCGAGGATGGTCAGAAGTGGCAATGGCATATCTCAGTTCTCCTTAGCCCAGCTGCCCGAGCCACATGACGACCCCGAGCACCAGCAGGCCGGCCGCGAGGACCAGGCCGTAGGTGCGCGAGTAGCCGTTCTCAGCCTTGCGTAGCCACTGGCCGAGCCCGGAGGCGACCGTGGCGGAACCCCGCGCGGCACCGTCGACCACGGCGTGGTCGAAGGTGGCGAGGCCCTCTGCGGTGGCCAGAGTCGGCCGGATGACCGCGTACTCGTTGACCGCATCGCCGAACAGGTCGTTTCGACCCGCGTAGACCAGTGGGTTACGGGTGGGGGGTTGCACAGTTGCGGTCTCCCCGCGGTACAGGATCCAGCCGAGGGCGACACCCACCGCGACCACGGCCAGGGTGATCCACCCGATGGTCGTGAAGTGCAAGAGCGATGCTTCGTGCGCGACCTGGCCGGTCGTCGGCTCAAGCCACTCCTGGATCCAGTTGTTCATCACTAGGCCGCCGATGATCGAGGCGATGGCCAGTAGGATCAACGGGACCGTCATCACGGCAGGCGACTCGTGCGGGTGCACGCCCTTCTGCCAGCGCTGGCTCCCGAAGAAGGTCATCATCATCAGGCGAGTCATGTAGAACGCGGTGATTCCTGCGCCTACCAAGGCCAGCACGCCGATCAGGGTGCTGTGCTCGAACGCGGCCTCGATGATGTGGTCCTTCGAGAAGAAGCCGGCCGTGAACGGGAACCCGATGATCGCCAGGTAGCCCATCGCGAAGGTCAGGAAGGTCACCTTCATCGCCTTCGCGAGGCCACCGTAGTGGCGCATGTCCACGTCGTCGTTCATGCCGTGCATGACCGAACCGGCGCCAAGGAACATGTTGGCCTTGAAGAAGCCGTGGGTGAGCAGGTGGAAGATCGCGAACGACGCGCCGATCGGGCCGAGGCCCGCCGCGAGCATCATGTAACCGATCTGCGACATGGTCGAACCGGCGAGGACCTTCTTGATGTCGTCCTTGGAGGTACCGATCCAGGCGCCGAACAAGAGCGTGATCGTGCCGATGACCACGACCGCGGTCTGGGCGATCGGTGCCACGGCGTAGATGGCGTTCGAGCGGACGACGAGGTAGACGCCGGCCGTGACCATCGTGGCGGCGTGGATGAGGGCGGACACGGGGGTCGGGCCCTCCATCGCGTCCAGCAACCAGGACTGCAGGGGGAACTGCGCCGACTTGCCGCAGGCGCCGATGAGCAGGAAGACGCCGATCAGGGTCGCCCACAGCGGGGTCAGCTCCCCGGCACCCGCATTGACGTCCTCGAACCGGACCGAGCCGAACTGCGCGAACATCGTGAAGATCGCCATCGACAGACCGAGGTCGCCGACGCGGTTGACGATGAACGCCTTGTTGCCGGCCTTTGAAGCGGAGGGCTTGTGTGCCCAGAAGCTGATCAGGAGGTAGGAGGCGAGGCCCACGCCCTCCCAGCCGAGGAACAGCACGAGGTAGTTGTCGGCCAGCACCAGGATCAGCATGGCCGCGATGAACAGGTTCAGGTACGCGAAGAACCGGCGCCGCCTGTCATCGTGGGCCATGTAGCCGATCGAGTAGATGTGGATCAGGGTACCGACGCCGGTGATCAGCAGCACGAAGAGGATCGAGAGTTGGTCGGCCTGGAAGCCGAACTCGACCTTCCACGAGCCGGTGGCGATCCATTCGTAGACGCCGGTGTTGATCGAGCGTGCTTCGGCCGGGGAGCCGAGCAGTTGGACGAACAGCACGACGCCGAGCACGAAGGAGACTGCGACGGCGGCGGTGGCCAGCAGGTGCCCCCAGGCGTCGGTTGCCTTGCCCGCCAAGAGCAGGATGGCGGAACAGGCCAGCGGAATCGCGATCAGCAACCAGACCATCAGGCCGGGGCTCGCGAATGCGGAAACGGTTTCGAGGAGTTGCACGCTTCTAAACCCCTTAGAACTTCATCAGGTTGGCGTCGTCGACCGAAGCCGAGCGGCGGGCACGATAGACGGCGACGATTACCGCCAGGCCGACCACCACTTCTGCGGCAGCCACGACCATCACGAAGAACGCCGCGAGTTCGCCCTCCAGGTTGCCGTGGAACCGGGCGAACCCGACGAATGCCAGGTTGGTGGAGTTGAGCATCAGCTCGATGCTCATAAAGGCGATGATCGCGTTGCGGCGCAGCAGGAATCCTGCGAGCCCGATCACGAACAGGATCGCCGAAAGGACCAGGAAGCCCTCGGGGTTCATTCGTCGTCTCCTTCGATCTCGGCATCGCGCGCCTCGAGGACCGCGTAGGCCGCGTTGGTGGCGGAGCGAAGCTCCTCGACGTTGACCAGCGCGCCGCGCATGGTCAGTGTCCGGCTTACGGACTTCTCAGCGACCGACCCGTCGGGCAGGAGCGCTGGCGTCGAGATGGCATTGCTGCGGGCGAAGACTCCCGAGTTGGGAAGCGGCGTCGGTGACACGCCGTCCTCGGCGTAGGACCGCACCCGGTCTTCGAGCTGCTCGCTCTGACTCACCTTCTTCTTCAACCGTTCGCCGTGCGCTAGGAGCATCGCGCCGACGGCTGCGGTGATCAGCAGGGCGGCGGTCGCCTCGAACAGGAACACATACTTCGTGAACAGCAACGCCGCGAGCGACTGGATGTTGCCGCCGTAGGCGTCGTTGGCTTCCGCGAGCCCTGCGGGCTCACGACCGAGGGTGAACTGGCCGACGGCCGAGATCAGCAGGATGCCGAGCCCGATCGCCACCAGGGTCGATGCGATCCGGTGACCTTTGAGCGTCTCAACGACAGAGTCCGACGAGTCGACCCCGACGAGCATCACCACGAAGAGGAACATCATCAGGATCGCGCCCGTGTAGACCACGATCTGGATCACGAACAGGAAGGGTGCGTCCTGCGCGGCGTACAGCACGGCGATCGCGATCATCACGCCTGCGACGCTGATCGCGGCGTGCACGGGTTTGCGGGCCAGTAGCAGGCCGAGCGCGCACAGCACGGCGATCGGGCCGCACACCCAGAAGGCGACCGAGCTTGCGGTCACCAGCGGGATCATGGGGATCATTTGGCCGCTCCTGAGTTCGAGGCGGTGCGGGTGTCTGGGGTGCCCGTGTCAGGCAGCCCGAGGAAATACGTCTGCTCGTCGTCGCCGAGCCTGCGCGGGTGTGGTGGTTGCTCCATGCCAGGCAGCAGCGGTGCAAGCAGATCCTGCTTCTCGTAGATCATCTTCGTGCGGGTGGTATTGGAGATCTTGAACTCGTTTGTCATCGTGAGCGCCCTGGTCGGGCAAGCCTCGATGCACATACCGCAGAAGATGCAGCGCAGGTAGTTGATCTGGTAGACGTGGCCGAAGCGCTCACCGGGCGAATAGCGGTTCTCTTCGGTGTTGTCTGCGCCCTCCACGTAGATCGCATCCGCCGGGCAGGCCCATGCGCACAGCTCACAGCCGACGCACTTCTCAAGGCCGTCCGGCCAGCGATTCAGCTGGTGGCGGCCGTGGAAGCGCGGCATCGTGACCTTCTCCTTACCCTTCTGGGGATACCCCTGGGTGAAGGTCTTGCGGAAGATCGTGTTGAAGGTGATACCGAACCCGGCCCACTGTTCCTTGAAGCCCATCAGGATTCCTTCCCTTCCACGACCGTCTCGACGGCCGGTTCATCCGCACTGGCCCCGGCCACGACCCCCACGAGCTCAGGCAGCACCTGCCCGGGCATCGGGGGCACCGGGTAGCCTCCCGCGAAGGCGTCGAAGACCTCGTCGGCCGCGGGCTGTTCGACCGTCGGCTCGGTCGACTGCGGCCGGTTCGCGCCGAAGATCCAGTAGAGGACCAACATCACCAGGAGACCCAGCCCGATGGTGGCGTTGCGCCAGGGGCTGTTGGCCACGAGTGCCACGATCACGATCCAGATCAGCCCAAGCTCGATCAGGACCTTCCAGCCCAGGTTCATGAACTGGTCATAGCGGAACCGGGGCAGCGTGCCGCGCAGCCACACGAAGCCGGAGAATAGCAACTGCACCTTCAGGACGAACCAGAGTGGCCCGAACCACGGGTTGTTGAAGAACTCGATCATGTTCAGCGGCCACGGGGTGAGGTAGCCGCCCAGGAAAAGGGTCGTGCAGACCGCAGAAACCGTCGCCATGTTGATGTATTCGGCAAGGAAGTAGAGCGCGTAGCGGAACCCGCTGTACTCGGTGAGGTACCCGGAGACGAGCTCGGATTCGCACTCCGGCAGGTCGAACGGTGCACGGTTCGTCTCGCCGACCATGGAGATCGCGTAGATCACGAACGATGGGAACAACAGCAGGGCATACCAGCCGGGCAGCCCGAAGTTGATCTGCTGGTTGATGATCGGGATGACGAAACTGACGGTCTCGCGCTGGGATTCGACGATCTGGTGCGTCGACATCGTGCCCGCCATCAGGAAGACACCGACCATGGCGAGACCCATCGCGATCTCGTAGGAGATCATCTGCGCGGTCGAGCGGATCGACCCGAGGAACGAGTAGGTGGAGTTGCCCGCCCAACCGGCCAGCACGATGCCGTAGATGCCGATGGAAGCGGTCGCCAGGATGAACACCGCCGCGACCGGCAGGTCGGTGACCTGGAGCCGGGTCTCGACCCCGAACATCGTGACGTCACCGCCGAATGGAATCACCGTCCAGCAGGTGAACGCGGCCACCGCCGTCAACAGCGGTGCCAGCGAGAAGATGAACTTGTCGGCATGCTTCGGACGGAAATCCTCCTTGGCCAGCAGTTTCGCTCCGTCTGCCAGCGCCTGTCCGAGGCCGAACGGGCCGTTCATGATCGGGCCTAGACGGTGCTGCATCTTGCCGACGAGGCGGCGCTCGTACCAGACATTGAAGATGGTCCAGACCAGGAGGATGACGAACAGCGCCACCACCTTGATCAGGGTGAGCCACCAGGGGTCGTGGAAGAACCAGTTGGGCATCTCTTACTCTCCTTCGTCCGCGAAGACGGCCGAGACCGTGACCGGGGTGCCGGGTGCCGCCCACAGGCGGTCGGTCCGGCTTGGATTCATCGGGACCCAGACGACGTCGTCGACCATGCCATCTGTCGCCTCAAGGGGCAGCAGCACCTCGCGCGTTCCGTCGCTCACTCGCACGATGTCGCCGAGCGCGAGACGCTCGGCCGTCACCGGTGAGAGCCGGGCGAGCGCCGGGCGGGCCGTGGCCCGGAGCGCCAACTCGAAGTCGTTGCCCTGTGAGGCGTCGAGAAGCTCACGCCAGGACGCAAGCGCGATGCCTTCGCTCTTGACGTGTGTGCCGCCCCTCGTGGCAGCGGGGCGGGTGCCGTCCCACTGGCCGAGTTCGTTGAGATCGGCGAACGCCTGCTTCGCGGCCCGGAACCCGAGGTCGGCGCCGAAGGCGTCGGCGAGGGCGGCCAGGATGCGCAGGTCGGTCATCGGCGTGACCGGCTGCCGGTTTACGTTGTTGACCCGTCCGGCGCGGTGCTCCCAGTTCAGGAAGTTACCTGCCTGCTCCTCCAGGAGCGACGCGGGCAGCACCACGTCAGCGCGTTCGGTGACGGCGCTCATCCGCTGCTCGATGCTGAGCACGAAGTCCGCGTTGTCGAGCCCCGCGAGGGCCGTCGTCGGGTCGGCCAGGTCGTAGGGGTCGACTCCCGCGATCAGGACCGCCTTGAGGCTGCCGTTGGCCAGCGCCGCGAACTGCTCATCCCCGCTGAGACCGGGAGTTCCCGGAAGGGTCGGGACGCCCCAATGGGCCGCGACATCGACGCGTGCGCGTACATCGGTGGTCGGGCGCCCACCGGGTAGCAGGCCGGGGAGGCAACCGGCTTCGAGCGCACCGACCTCGCCCGCGCGGCGGGGAATCCACGCCAACCTGGCGCCGGTCTGAGCGGCTCGCGCCGTCGCGGTGCTGAGCACGCCCGGCAGGGTGGCGACCCGCTCCCCCAGCAGGACCACCGTGCCGGAATCAAGTCCGTCGAGGCCGGCGAGTGCTGCGGCCTCGCCGCCCGGGGCGACCGGGACGAGCGTCGCGTTGAGCTTGGCGGTTCCGCGCGAGGCGAACGGTGCAAGCGTCGTGACCTGCAGGCGGTTCTTCCGTACCGCCTTGCGGAGCCGCAGGAAGACGATCGGGGATTCGTCTTCCGGCTCGAAGCCGACCAGCACCACATGCGAGGCCGAATCGAAGTCGGCGTAGTTGACGGATTCTGCGACCGTGCGACCGGCTACGTTAGCGGCCAAGAACCTGGCTTCCTCGTGCGAGGCGGGGCGGGAGCGGAAATCGATGTTGTTGGTGCCGAGCACCACGCGGGCGAACTTCGAGTAGCCGTAGGCATTCTCAACCGTCAGCCGACCACCGGTCTGTACCCCGACGGCCCCGGCGGCCGCCCGGAGCCCGTGGACCACCACGTCGATGGCTTCCGGCCAGGACGCGGGTTGCAGGACGCCGTCACGACGCACCAGCGGACGGGTGACCCGATCGTCGCCCCGCCCGTACATGAACCCGAATCGGCCCTTGTCGCAGCTCCATTCCTCGTTGACTTCCGGGAGGTTACCCGCGAGGCGTCGCTTGACCTGGTGGTGTCTCTGGTCGGTGCGCAACTGACACCCGGCAGCACAGTGTTCGCAGGTGGTGGTCGTCGACACGAGATCGAACGGCCGGGACTGGAAGCGGTATGCGGCCGAGGTCAGCGCGCCGACGGGGCAGATCTGGACGACGTTGCCGGAGAAGTAGGAATCGTACGGGTCCTGCTCGTAGGTGCCGATCTGCTGTAGCGCTCCTCGCTCAACGAGCGCGATGAAGGGGTCACCTGAGATCTGCTCCGAGAACCGGGTACAGCGGGCACACAGCACACAGCGCTCACGGTCGAGCAGGATCTGCGCCGAGATGTTGACGGGCTTGGGGAACGTGCGCTTGCGACCGAGGTAGCGACTCTCACCGTAGCCGTGGCTGAGCGACTGGTTCTGCAGCGGGCATTCGCCGCCCTTGTCGCAGATGGGGCAGTCGAGCGGGTGATTGATCAGCAGCAGCTCGAGCATGCCTTCCTGTGCCTTCTTGGCGACGGGGCTGCTGACCTGGGTGTTGACCTTCATGCCCTCTGCGACCGGCATCGTGCAGGAGGCCTGCGGCTTCGGGAAGCCGCGCCCGTTGCCTGCATCGGGGATCTCGACCATGCACTGGCGGCAGGCGCCGACTGGGTCGAGCAGCGGATGGTCGCAGAACCTGGGGATGGCGGTACCGATCATCTCGGCGGCGCGGATGATCAGGGTCCCCTTCGGGACACTGACCTGCGTGCCGTCGATGGTCAGCGTGACCATGTCGGGTTTCGGGGTCACCTCAGCGGAGGTCTTGGCGTCGACGGTCATCGTGCGTCTCCTTCCACGGTGAACAGGGCGCTCTTCTCATAGGGGAACAGCTCCCAGGCAGGCGTGTGGTAGCCCAACTCGAACTCGGGACGGAAATGCCTGACGGCGCTGGTCAGGCAGGCGACGGCGCCGTCGGCCAGCGCGCAGAACGAACGCCCACCGATGTTGTCGCAGATGTCGAGCATCTTGTCGACGTCGCCTTCCTGCGCGGTGCCGGCCTCGAACTTCATCAACATCTGCACGAGCCACCATGAGCCCTCACGGCATGGGGTGCACTTGCCGCAACTCTCATGCTTGTAGAACTCGACGAACCGGAGCGTGGTGCGCACGATTGAGGTCGTCTCGTCGAAGACCTGGAGCGCCTTGGTGCCCAACATGCTGCCAGCCCCGGCCATCCCCTCGTAGTCGAGCGGCAGGTCGAGGGCGTCAGCCGTGAGGATCGGGGTGGATGAGCCGCCGGGGGTGAAGAACTTCAGCTCGTGGCCGTCACGGATACCGCCGGCGAGGTCGATCAGTTGCCTGAGCGTAATGCCCATGGGCGCCTCGAACTGGCCAGCGCGCTTCACGTGCCCCGAGAGGGAGTACAGCGTGAAGCCCTTGGACTTCTCGGTGCCCATCGACTGGAACCAGGCGGCACCGTTCGCCACGATCGACGGCACGGAGGCGATCGACTCGACGTTGTTGATCACGGTAGGCGACGCGTAGAGGCCGGCGACGGCCGGGAACGGCGGGCGGAGGCGGGGTTGGCCGCGGCGTCCCTCAAGGGAGTCGAGCAGCGCCGTCTCCTCACCGCAGATGTAGGCACCGGCGCCGGCGTGGACGATGATGTCGAGGTCGTAGCCGGTGCCGAGGATGTTCCTGCCGAGGTAGCCTGCGGCGTAAGCCTCCCGCACCGCCTGCTGCAGGCGACGGATCACGTGCAGCACCTCGCCCCGGCAATAGATGAACGCCGTGTGTGAGTTGATCGCGAACGACGAGATGATGATGCCCTCGACGAGCGTGTGGGGGCTGGCCATCAGGAGCGGCATGTCCTTGCAGGTGCCAGGCTCCGATTCGTCTGCATTCACGACGAGGTACTTGGGGTTCGGGTTGTCCTGCGGGACGAATGACCACTTCATGCCCGTCGGGAACCCAGCGCCGCCACGCCCACGCAGGTTGGCGTCCTTGACCAGCGAGATGACGTCGGTGGGCGCCATCGCGAGCGCCTTCCGCATGGCCCGGTATCCGCCGGTCGCCTCGTAGCGAGCCAGCTTCCAGGAATTGTCCGCGCCCCAGTTGGCGCTGAGGACGGGGGTGAGGAGATCGGTCATTTGGTTTCTCCCTGCTTCGGCGCGGCCGGCGGGGCGTCCGGGGACGGCGCCGTCCAGTCATTCTCGGCGGCGATCTCGCGGCCGAGGAGCGAGGCATGGCCCGCGGAGGGCCCCTCGTCGGCGCGACCGTCGGGGAAACCGGCCAACACCCGCTCGGCCTCACGCCAACTCGTGATGGTAGCCCCGCGTGGCGAGACGACCTCACGGTCTTCCCGCAGGTCACCCAGCAGGTGCTCGAGCTTCTGCGGCGTCATGTTGTCGAAGAACTCCCAGTTGACCATCGTGACGGGCGCGAAGTCACATGCGGCGTTGCACTCGAGACGCTCCAGCGAGATCTGGCCGTCGGGGGTCGTCTGGTTCTCGTCGATGCCGAGGAACTCCTTGGCCCGTTCGAGCAGGATGTCGCCACCCATCACCGCACAGAGCGCGGTGGTGCAGATGCCGACGTGCTGCTTTCCCGCGGGGCGACGCTTGTACATGGTGTAGAACGTGGCCACCCCCGAGACCTGCGCGGTGGTGATCCCCAGGATCTCCGCACAGACCTCGATGCCGCGGGGGCTGATCCGCCCGTCGATCGACTGGACGAGGTGCAACATCGGCAGCAGGGCCGAGCGGGGCTGGGGGTAGCGTTCGGCGAGGCTGCGGAGCTCCTCGAGCCCCAACTCGTCGATGTCGGTCGACTGGTCGGTGTAGTCGACCGAACCGGAGTCGGGGAAGTGGCTGGCAAAGTGGCCGCTCATCGGTCCACACCTCCAAGGACTGGGTCGAGGCTGGCGACGGCGACGACGACGTCGGACATCATGCCGCCCTCACACATCGCCGGTACAGACTGCAGATGGTTGAAGCCCGGATCACGGAAATGCACACGGTAAGGGCGGTTGCCGCCATCGGAGACGACGTGGCAGGCGAGCTCACCCTTGGGAGACTCGATGGCCTGGTACACCTGGCCGACCGGCACCTTGAAACCCTCGGTAACGATCTTGAAGTGGTGAATCAGCGCCTCCATGGACTGCCCCATGATGTGGCGGATGTGCTCGTTGGAGTTGCCCTGGCCGTCGGGGCCGACGGTGAGCTGCGCAGGCCAGGCGATCTTCGGATCGGCCACCATGACCGGCTCGCCCTGGCTCCTGGCGAGGCGTTCGTAACACTGCTCGACGATTCTGAGGGACTCCCAGCACTCCTGGAGTCGGATCCTGAACCGGCCGTAGGCGTCATCCGAAGCCCAGGTAACGACATCGAAATCGTAGGTCTCGTAGCCGCAGTAGGGCTGCGTTTTCCGTAGATCCCAGCCGTAGCCGGTGGAGCGCAGCGGCGGACCGGTCACACCGAGCATCATGCAGGCGGACAGGTCCATCTTTGCGATGTCAGCCATCCTGCCGATGAAGATCGGGTTCTCGTTGCAGAACCCGGCATACTCGGGCAGGTGCTTCTTCAACCAGTCGATCACGGTGCGGAGGTGCTCGAGCCCATTCTCTGGCAGATCGTTTGCCACACCGCCCGGCCGGATGTAGGCGTTGTTCATGCGTAGCCCGGACACGGCCTCGAAGAAGTCGAGGATCATCTCGCGTTCACGGAACGCGATCGTCATCATCGTGAGCGCCCCGATCTCCATGCCACCGGTGCCCATCGCGACCAGGTGCGAGGCGAGCCGGTTGAGCTCCATCATCAGCACCCGGATCACCGTGGCCCGCTCAGGGATGTCATCGGTGATGCCGAGCAGCTTCTCCACCGCGAGGCAGTAGACGGCCTCGTTGAAGATGGGTGCGACGTAGTCCATGCGCGTGACATAGGTAACGCCCTGGGTCCAGGTCTTGAACTCCATGTTCTTCTCGATACCGGTGTGCAGGAAGCCGATCCCGGGGCGGATCGACTTGACCGTCTCACCGTCCATCTCGAGGATCAGGCGGAGGACACCGTGCGTGGACGGGTGCTGCGGGCCCATGTTGACGACGATGGTCTCATCGCCACGCTCTGCCTGTTCACCGGCGATGTCCGCCCAGTCGCCACCCTGCGCCAGGTAGACGCGGTCGACCTTCTCATCCCCGGTGCCGGCGAAGATGTCTTCGGTAGCTGCGTGCGTGCTCATCAGAAGTAGGACCTCCGGTTGTCGGGAGCGGGCACCTTCGCACCCTTGTATTCGACGTCGACACCGCCGAGGGGGTAGTCCTTGCGTTGCGGGTGTCCCTGCCAGTCGTCCGGCATCAGGATCCGGGTGAGTGACGGATGCCCGTCGAAGACGATGCCGAACATGTCCCACGTCTCGCGTTCGTGCCAGTCGACCATCGGGTAGATCGCGGCCAGCGACGGAATGTGCGGATCATCCTCGGGACACGTCACCTCGAGTCGGACGCGCCGGTTGTGCGTGTAGCTGAGCAGATGGGCGACGCTGTGCAGTTCACTCCCGCTCTCCTCGGGGTAGTGAACCCCGTTGACGGAGACGCACACCTCGAACCGCAGGTGCGCGTCGTCCCTGAAGACCTTGGCCACCTCGAGCAACTGATCACGCGGCACGTAGATCGTCAACTCGCCACGGTCGAACAGGAATCGCGCGTCGGCAAGGGATGGGATCAGTTCGATCGCCCTGCTGTGGATGGCGTCGAACGGCTGGCCGAACGGCGGTTCCGTCTGGCCCGGCATCGACAGGTGACGGACCAGGCCGTTGTAGCCGGAGGTGTCGCTGGAACCGGCCGTCCACATCCCCTTGCGGGTCTCGAACACCGATCGGGAAACGGCCTCGTCGCCGGTGGCCGGCAGGTTCTGCTCCGGGGTCTGCTCGCTCATCGCATGAGGCCCTTCATCTCGATCTTGGCGGGGGCGGCGAGCGCAGCCTGCTCGGCCTCTTCGATCGCGGCGGCCTCGTTCGGGCCGATCGGGCGGTTCTGCACCATCTTGCGGAGCTTGAACATCGCCTCGATCAGCATGTCCGGCCTGGGCGGACAACCGGGAACGTACATGTCGACCGGCAGGAAGTGGTCACAACCCTGGACGATGGCGTAGTTGTTGAACATGCCTCCAGATGACGCGCAGGCGCCCATGGACAGGACCCACTTGGGATTCGGCATCTGATCGTAAACCTGGCGGATCACCGGGGCCATCTTCTGCGAGACACGCCCGGAGACGATCATCAGGTCGGCCTGGCGAGGGGAGGCGCGGAACACCTCCTGACCCCATCGACCAGAGTCGTAGCGGGGCGTGCCAAAGGCCATCATCTCGATGGCGCAGCAGGCCAGACCCATCGTCGCCGGCCAGAAGGACGCCTGCCGCAACCAGCCGAACACTCCCTCGAGAGTGGTCAGGAGGATGCCACTGGGAAGCTTGTCTTCGATACCCATCTGATTTACCTTCCGATCATTCCCAGTCGAGGCCGCGGCGGCGCAGGACGTAGAAGTAGGGGATGAAGAACAACACGACGAACACGATCATCGCGATGACGGCGAAGGTGCTCAACTGGTTGTAGGCCACCGCCCACGGCAGCAGAAACACGACCTCGATGTCGAAAACGATGAACATCATCGCGGTGATGTAGTACTTGACGGGGAAACGGCCACCGCCTACCGGTTGCGGGGTCGGCTGGATGCCGCACTCGTAGCTGTCGTACTTCGCCCGGTTGTAGCGTGCCGGGCCGACCACGAGACTCAAACCCATGGAGGCCAGCACAAACACACTGGCAAGGACCACCATGCCGATGATGGGAATATAGGGATTCATCCTTTATCGTTCCTTCCAGTCAGGCCGACGGTGCGGCCTTACACAGTGCGTTGATGATGCGATCCATCGCATCACCACCGTGCGAGTCGGTCAGGTTGGCCAGCAGTTTCAGCACGAACCTCATGAGCGTCCTGCGAGGAAGCCCGTAGCGGGTGCAGAGGTGCATGATCCGCGGGTCGCCGATCAGCTTCACAAAGATCGTGCCGAGGCGATAGTAGCCTCCCAAGCTCGCCTTGAGTTGTTCGGGGTAGGCACGCATCGCCTTTTCGGCCGACGCGGTGCCGAAACCACGCGAGGCAGCCTCAGCGATCGCCGCCGCGGCGTACTCGGCCGATTCCATCGCGTAGGCGATGCCCTCACCGTTGAACGGGTTGACCATGCCACCGGCGTCACCGACGAGGACAAGGCCTCGACCGTAGTGCGGCTGCCGGTTGAAGGCCATGGGAAGGGCGGCTCCCTGGATCCGGCCGACCATGTTCTGGTCGCGGAATCCCCACTCCTCCGGCGTGTGGTCGACCCAGCGCTTCAGGAGCGCCCGGTAGTCGGTCTGGCCGAAGCCTTTCGAGGTATTCAGGACCCCGAGGCCGACGTTGCTGGTCCCGTCCCCCATCCCGAACACCCAGCCGTAGCCGGGCATCAGGTTGGACTTGCCACGTTCGCCGTCCCAGAGTTCGAGCCAGGACTCGAGGTAGTCGTCGTTGGTGCGGGGGCTCTTGTAGTACGTGCGCACGGCCACCCCCATGGGTCGGTCGGCCCGCTTGTTGAGGCCCATCGAGACGGACAGCCGTGAGGAGTTGCCGTCGGCGGCCACGACGATCGGCGCCTTGAACGTTCTTCCGTCCTTGGTAGTGACACCCGTGATCCGGCCGGAGCGGTCGTCGAGGACCGCACCGTCGACGTTGGCCCCTTCGATCAGGTTCGCCCCGGCTGCGACGGCGTGGCGCGCTAGCATGTCGTCGAAATCCGCCCGGGGACGGACGAGGCCGTATGGCGGGAAATCGGTCAGGTCGGGCCACGGCAACTCGAACGGCTCGACGCGCCCCCCGTAGACCCGCAGGCCATGGTTGTGCAGCCAGCCGTTGGCTTCGGAGGTGTCCACGCCGATCCTCGTGAGCGCCCTGGTCGCACGGGGGGTCAGCCCGTCGCCACACACCTTCTCACGGGGGAAGTGCGATTTTTCAAGGAGCGTCACGGTCAGGCCATGGCGTGCAAGGTAGGTGGCGGTCGAGGAGCCCCCAGGACCGGCGCCAACTACAACGACGTCAGACTCGACGGCCTCACCCTCGGGTTTGGCGAACGACATACACGCTCCTGGGTCTTGACGCATGGGTTATCCCGGTCAGTCTAAGGGCGGTCGCGATATTCAGCCAACCAGAATCACCGGAGTCCTAAACCCGAGCCGACAAGGGTTTCCGGCTCAATTTTCGACACCTGAGCATTGCGTTAAACATCGGGTGCCCCACCGGCTGCGGAACCGCCATCCGAAGGCGCCACATTCGAATTCCGGGCCGGGTGGCCGCGTCCGCCCGGCCACGGCTATGCTCGCGAAGGTGATCCTGGACTTCGGCAGCGCACGAATGCGCGCCACGACCGTGGCCATCGACGACCCCGGCCCGTTGGAGCGTTTCCTTCCCGAGTCCGGTCCGTCCACCGCATTCATCCGCCGCGGCGAGGGCTTCGTCGGGCTCGGTGAAGCGGCCCGATTCGAGACGGACACCCTCGAAGCCGCCGACGTGTGGTGGGAGGAGATCTCCCAGCAGATCGACCACGATTCTGAGATGCCGGGCGAGTTCGGGGTCGGTCCGCTCGCCGTCGGGTTGTTCACCTTTGATCCTGACCGCTCGGAGGAGCGGTCGGTGCTGACCGTGCCTCAGACGGTGATCGGGCGTCGCGGCGGACGGTGCTGGATGACGCGGCTCGGCGTCTCCCACAACGACATGGCACTGCCTCCGCCCCGCGGGCCGGTGCAGGCCCCCGTCGGCTCGACGCGGATCGGCGGCTCGATGTCCGAGGACGTGTGGACCGGCATCGTGGGAGAGGTGGTCTCCCTGATCCGCAGCGACGAGGTCGCCAAGGTCGTGCTGGCGCGTGACCTGCGTGTCCGCGCCGACGAACCGATCGACCTGCGCTTTCTCCTCGACCGCCTCATCGAGAACTATCCGATGACCTGGGCCTATCTGGTCGACGGCATGGTCGGCGCCACGCCCGAACTGCTGTTGCGTCGGCAGGACGGCCTCGTCACTTCGCGCGTGCTCGCTGGGACGGTGTGGCAAGGGAGCGAGGGCCACGAGGGACGTCAGCTCGCCGCCGAACTGGCCCGCTCCGAGAAGGACATCTCCGAACATGAGTTCGCGGTCACCTCGGTGGCAGAGGCCCTGGCCCCGTACTGCCACGCGATGAACGTGCCGGACGCGCCCTCAGTGCTGCGGCTGCCGAACGTGATGCACCTGGCCACCGACATCACCGGGGTGGTGGGGCCGGAGTCCGGCGCGCTGGGGCTGGCGGCTGCACTACACCCCAGCGCCGCCGTGTGCGGGACGCCGACCCACCTGGCTCTGGACATCATCAGCGAGCTGGAGTCGCTCGACCGCGGCCGCTACGCAGGGCCGGTCGGCTGGGTCGGGATGAACGGCGACGGCGAGTGGGCGATCGCGCTGCGTGGTGGCCAGGTCCGGGCCGACAGCCCAAACGACATTCAACTGTTCGCCGGGGCGGGGATCGTAGCCGATTCGGACCCCCAGATCGAACTCGCCGAAACCGACGCCAAGTTGGTCCCGATGCTGCAGGCGCTCGGGCTGGGTTAAGCGTTGAGCACTATTCCGAGGTCGATTCGGAATTGACGCGTTTGCACGTTCATATTGCCAACGAACCCGGGATAGTGCTCGTGTTAGGGGGGCGGGGTGGTCCCGCGGAGCACGCTGACGCCGTCGGGGCGACGCGGGCGTCGTCGGGACGCCGTCGGGACGCGCTTGAGCACTATCCCGGGTTCGATCCGCGACACGCCGCAACTGGGCGTCAATTCCGCAAACGAACCCTGAATAGTGCTCAACGCCTGACCCGACCCAGGCTAGGCTCAGGCCTGAGGCTCGCTCGGGGGCGCGCTCGGGGCAACGCCTTGGCCGCCAGTGTCCCCGTTGCCACCCATCTCACCCGGGTTGCCGCCCATCCCACCCGGGTTGCCGCCCATCTCACCCGGGCCACCGCCCGAGCCTCCGCGACCGCCAGCCATGCCACCAGGGCCACCGCCCATCCCACCGACGGTGCTCGCCCCCTCGGTCGCCGTGGCCGCGTCCGCACCGTCGACCCTTACGGTGAAGGTGCCCCCGTCGCTCACCTCAGGGCCGGAGTAGAACACCATCGATGCCTGCCTGGTGGTGGTTGCCCCGGCTACCTCGTTGCCGTCCGAATCGAGCACCGAGACCGCCTGGCCCGCACCGATGTCGGCCAGCGTCGCGACCCAGTTCTGGGTCGACTCCTCCCCTGGCGTCTGCGCCATCCCGCTCGACCCGATCCCGAGTAGCGTTCCGCCGGTGACGGTGAACGCGCCGGCGCTGTCGAAGATGCCATTGCCGTCCATCGACGGGCCGAGGACCGTGATCTCACCGCCGGAGATGGTCAGGGTGCCGTTCGAATCGATACCGTCACCCTGTGCGTCGACCAAGACCGTGCCGCCCGAGATCGTCAAGGTCTCCCCCGTCCCGGTGCCGGTCCCCTCCCCCGGCCCGCCCGGCGCCTGCCCCTCGGAGCCCGTACCACCCGAGGCGTTGAGACCGTCGTCGCTGGCCACCACCGAGATCGCTCCCCCGCTGATCGCGATGTCGTTGCCCTCGATCCCCTCCACTGAGGAGGTGATGTCGAGGGTGCCGTCGAAGATCGCCACCAGTTGGTCGGCATGCACTCCGTCATCGCCCGCGGCCAACGTCCATGCCCCGCCTTGGATCCCGATCGACGTGTCGCTGTGGACGGCGTCGTCGGCCGAGTCGACCTCTCCGGTGCCGCCAGCCAGTACCAATGCGACCCCGGCCTTGAGGCCCTTGGCACTCGCCTCTTCGGAGGCTGCGGAGGCACCGCTCCCCGCGGTGATGCGCAGGGTCCCGTCCTCAACGACCAGGTCGGTGGTGGCGTCGATGCCGTCATCGGCTGCGGTCAACGTCAGATCCCCACCCGCGATGTGCACGAAACCCTTGGTCTCGTCGTCGTCCTTGTCGGACTTGAGCGCGTCGCCGCCTGCGGTGACGGTGATCGTGCCGCCCTCGACGCTCAGCGAGTCCTTGCCGACCAGGCCGTCGTCGACCGCCTCGACGGTGATGGTCCCTGAAAGGACCACCAGGTCGTCCTTGCTCGTGATCCCGTCATTGCCGTTGCCGCTTACCCGGAGCGACCCGGTGCCGGTGATCGTCAGGTCGGCCGCCGAATAGATGGCCGCGTTGGCGTCGGCGTCTTCTGCGTAGCTGGAGGTGTCGGACACGGTGTTCGTGGAACCGTCAGCCAGCGATAGTGCAACGTCATCTGCGCTTGTCACGCTGATCGCCGGGCCTTCGGCATTGGCGATGTCGACCCCGTCGAGGATCAGAACGACGAGCGCGTCGTCTGGGGCATCTACGATGACCGCACCGTTCAGGCTGCCCGACAGCCGGTAGACCCCACCACCCGTGATCGTCACGGTGGCATCCTCGACGGTGACCGCATCGGACCCGCTGCTTGCGGTGTCGCCCTGCAACGTGACGTCGACGGCATCGGCGGCCGACCATTCATCGTCGCGCACCACAGTGACATCGTTGTTGGCCGCCAGGACGGCCTCGGCTGTCAGGTCTGTGGTGGTGGCGATCCCGCCCTCTGCGGACGCGGCCGGGGTTTCGGTGCCCGATCCGGTCGCGGCGGAACAGGCGCTCAGGCCGAACAGGGCGAGTGTGGTCAGGGAGGCGATCAGACGGCGACGCATGTGGATTCCTTCGGATACGGGGCAAACCGGTCGCGTAGGACGCGCGCCCATCGGTTGTGTGGGAGGTCGGGGCGGAGGGCCGCCAGGCCGGTGGCGTACTTGCTGATGGAGACGGGCCGCGTCCCGGAGCGCCACAACATGCGGTCGAACGACGTGGCCGGGCCGGCGGATTTGGTCTCGACGATGACGAGGTCGGCCGCGTCGAGTCGGTCGCCGCCGGGCAGTTCCCAGCTGAGGTCGGTGTCGATGGTCACCCTGCCCACCCCGTCCGGCGCAAGCAGGGTGGTCCTGCGGTACCGTGTGGAGAGCGTGGCAAGCAGGTCGTCCGCGAGGCGCGGGTCCTGCCCCACCCCGAGCAAAGCCCCGGCTGCATAGCTCCTGGCCCCCCGGTTCAGTCGCTCCCGGTCGGACCAGTCGCAGGCGATCCGGTCCTTGACGGTGAGGTCACCGCCGCTGCGGGTCTTGGCTTCGAGGAACGCCAGCCTGGAATCAAGATAGCCACGCGACCTGATCTTGAGCCGACGTCGTCGCTGCTGAGCGCACATCCGGTAGGTGAGCAGGTCCGGTGTGTCGAAGTAGACCGACGCGTACCGGAGCTGTCGCCTGGCATCGATCTCAAGGACCTCGGTGCCTGGTTCCATCTGGTTGAGCAGTTCCCCCACGGCTGCCTGCCCGAGGACGTACTTGCGGTCCACCCTCGTCATCAGCTCGGCACGGGCCACCAACTCCTCGAGTTCGATCGCGACGAACCGGTCCAGATCGAGCTCGATCACGCCGCGACCTTCAAGGCGCTGGCGGCGCCGACCTGGCGCGGCGCACGGGCCTTGAGAAACCGGACCTCAACGAGGGTGGTCTCGTTGACGAAGTTGACCTCCTGAACCACAATCGTCGTGATTTCGACGCCGAGCCGCTGCTCAAGTTCACCCCGCAGCTGCGTCTCATCGGAGATGGCCCGGTCCAACCGCACCACCTGTGAAGCGGCCCTGGAAAGCAGCGCGGGATGGTCGGCGACAAACATCACCGCCACGATCAGCGCGATCAGCCCGCCTGGCACCAGCAGGCTGGAGTGGGGCAGCCCGGCGATGAGGCCGATGGCCAGCACCGAGAAGTAGTAGGCGACTTCCCTCTGCGAGATCTCCGAGGACCTCAGTCGGATGATCGACAGCACGCCGAACAGTCCCAGCCCAAGCCCGAGCGCCACCTCGGCGGTACCGAGGACGGATGCGACGGCAAGCACACCGACGTTGACGCCCAGGAACGCGACGACCAGGTCTCTCCTGTGGTGTCGTCGGAAGTAGATGGCGAAGGTCAAGACGGCGACGGCGACGAGGTCGATGCCGATCATGGTGAGCGTGATGCTGTTCATTGGTCAGTCTCCGGGTTGGTTGCTGTGGAAACCAGCCAACCGGGAGACCCTGCGCATTCGCTGTGCCTCGAGTGGGCGCAGTCTGTGATCTGCCGTCAGCGCTTCCGCTGCACCTGGATCTTCTGCTTTCCCTGGGCGGTGCCGTTGCGGCGCGCCTTCTCCTCGTCCAGGAGTCGCTTCTGCTCCTCCTGCTGCTCCATCATCGATTCCTTGTCGAGGCCCGAGCGCAGGATCGCGAACGCGATGGCGGCGATCACCAGCGAAATCCAGGGCGACCAGCCGAACACGATGGGCAATGTCACCAACGCCACCATGTCGAAGCCGCGCAGGAGCGAGAACATGAGGCCGGGCGGCATCGCGCCGACACCGGTCGCGACGATCGGACCAGAGTAGTCGGCAGGCTTGGCTGAGATCCACCGGACCGCCGCCAGGAAGCCTGCCACCCCTGTCACGAGAGCCGACGACGCGGCGTCGGTCAAGGAGGCGCTCACGCCTCCCGCAAGTCCCAGGAAGGCGGGCAGGGCCGCGGCCGACCACAGCAGCGCCAGCACTGCGGGCACCACCATCGTGGCCTGCTTGATCTGGCCGGGATCGAACGGGAAGCAGCGCTGCAGGCCTTTGGTGCGGGTCAGCACCCGCAGCGAGTTCATGAACGGGATCAGCGCCGTCATCAGGACCAGCGCGGAGATCGGGGGGTTCAGCGCGGCAAGTCCGAGCGCCTGGATGGCGTAGGGCACCACAACCGTGGCGGCCAACGTCAAGAGCGGCAGTGGCTGGCGCCAGAGCCGCTGCACGTCACGCATGATCAACGCCTTCGTGCCTGAGCTGACCCCACGGGTCGGCCGCACGTGGCCGCGTTGCTTCGACTTGCTCTCCACCAGGATGTCGCGGATCAGGGCGAACTCGAGAGCGAAGGCGGCGCCCTGCAGGCCCGACAGCAGTGAACCGCCCGAGGTGACGCGCTGGCGTCGCACGCCACGTAGGCGACGGTAGGCGATGAGCCCGGCGACGATGATCAGGAGCAGGCCACCGCCTGCAACGATGAACGCCAGCTCGACGGCGAGGGTGGCGAGTGCGCCGAGCGCGAACCAACCCGCGGCGCCGCCGACCAGTGCGACCAGGGTGCCGATCGCGACGGCACCGATGACCCACTGGATCGCGGTGACGATCCACGTGCGGTCCAACCCCTGTTCGGCAGCGGCGAAGGCCACCAGCCCGGCGGCCCCGAGCCCACCTGCGAGTGCCCAGATCCCGATATTCGCCAGCGGTGAGCCGGTCAGGGCCGCGATCAGCGCTCCGAGTAGCGCCCCACCGACCAACGCCAGCGAAATCGCCGCGACGAGTCGCCCGGCCAGTAGTTTGCGGCGGTCCGTCGGCCCGTCCATGAGCCAGAACCCTTCGGCCGCCGATGCCACGATGGGCCCGAACATGCGCGACAGGATCAGGGTCGCGGCGAGCACCGCGGCCACCGCGGCCCACGGCAGCAAGCCGCGGGCGGCGATGCAACCCTCACTGGTGCAGGCTGCGACGACGTCCTGGGCCTGGATGATCGAGGAGACGATCATGGCACCGATCAGGACGATGCTGAACACCATGACGTAGCCATCGGAGAGGACCTGCCAGATGCTGCGGTCGGCACGGCCCTTGCGCCAATCCTTCATCAGCAGCTTGAGCTGCTTCTCGTCGACGACCCCCAGCTCGCCGAAGCGCTGGTCGGACACGCTCATCAGGCCCCCAGTCGGATCTGCTTCGCGCCGATCGCCTCAAGCAGCGCCGGTTCGTGGCTCGCCAGCACGATCGCGAGCCCACCGTCGAGTTCCTGCTTCAAGCGGCGACCCAGCCATTGGACGCCCTCGACGTCGAGTCGCTGCTCCGGTTCGTCGAGGACCAGGAGCCTGCGTGGCCGGACGAACGCGGTCGCCAGAGCGAGGCGTCGACGCTGGCCCGACGACAGGGTCGACGGGAGCTGTCCTGCCTGCACCACGAGTTGGACCTCTTCGAGCACCTCGTCGACGAGTGCGTCGGGGTCGGTCAGCCCGTGGGCTCGGGCCAGAAGGTCGAGGTGCTCGACGACCGATAGGTCGGGGAAGAAGTCGAGGTCGTCGATGACGGTGGCGACGTCACGCCGGATCACCGGGTTTGTCTCCGACACCTTGACCCCGCCGACGGTGACGGTGCCCTCATCGGGTCTGTCGGCGCCGACCAGGCAGCGCAGCACGGTGGATTTGCCTGCACCGTTGCGCCCCGTGAGCGCCACGGCCTCCCCCTCGTGAGCCTTCATGGAGAACGCCTCCACGATCGTCACCGGGCCGTAGCCCTTCTTCAGTTTGTCCACTTGGAGCACGACATCTCTTTTAGCCACGGCTCCCATTGTGACCGATCCGCGGGACCGGTGCGTAACGCACCCTGTCGGAGGGGTTCGCTAGGCTGACGGAATGCAGAATCAGAGGGCGGGTCTCGACAAGCAGCACGCCGATGTGGCGGCGATGTTCGACGGTGTCGCAAAGCGCTACGACCTGTTCAACACGGTGCTCAGCCTCGGCCAGGTGCACCGTTGGCGTAGGGCCACCGTCGCCGCGGTCGATCCGCGGCCCGGGCAGCGCATCCTCGACCTCGCCGCGGGCACGGGCACATCGTCGGCGGCGCTTGCCTCATCCGGCGCCTATGTGGTGGCAAGCGACATCTCGCTCGGCATGCTCGAGCAGGGTCGACGGCAGCAGCCGGGCATCGATTTCGTGGCGGGCGATGCCCTCGCGCTGCCCTTCCCGGACGACACCTTCGACGCGGTCACGATCTCGTACGGGCTGCGCAATGTGGAAGACACCGGCGCGGCGCTGCGGGAGATGCTGAGGGTCACCAGGCCTGGCGGTCGCATCGTGATCGCGGAGTTCTCCACGCCGACGAACCCGCCCTTCCGCCACGTGTACACCAACTATCTCGTGGCGGCGCTGCCCCGGATCGCAAAACTCTCGAGCAACCCGGTCGCGTACGGATACCTGGCCGAATCGATCATGGCCTGGCCGGATCAGGTCGGGCTGGCCGACAGACTCTCAGCGGCTGGCTGGGTGGATGTCGGTTGGCAGGACCACGCCGGGGGGATCGTTGCGTTGCACCGGGGTTGGAAGACGAGGTGAGCTCTTTCGTCCTAGACGCATACGCCGCCCGCGGGTGCCCGGTCAAGACCTTCAACGCCTTCGACCCGACGCTGTCACACCCGCCGCTGGATGAGTCGCTGCACGAGTCGTTCCAGGGGGGCTCGGATTTCCGGGACGCGGTCCTTAGCCGCATCGCCCGCTGCGCCGGGGTCGTCGACCTGCGCGGCCTTGATGCCCCTTGGGAGGAACGGGTGGACGCCTGCCTGGCTGCGATGGGCTCCGGCGCGGCCGTCGTCATCGGCGGCACGCTGCCCCTCGACCTGGATGGCCACCGCAGCGGGCGTCCCGATGCGCTCATCCGGGGCGCTGACACCGCGGCAGGCACCCCGGGCTATTGGCCCCTCAAGGTGAAACCGTACCGGGTCCGTGAGAAGCAGACGGGTGCCGACCAACTGCGCACCTCCCCGTTGAATGCCCCCGGCGAGGTGCTTCCGTTGCCAGACCTGCGCTACCGCGTGTACCGCGAAGGTGCCCTGCTGGAGTTGGCGCACCATTGGAGGCTCCTCGAATCCTGCGGGTTCGCGTCGTCTGAGCCGCTTGGCGGGGTGGTCGGCGACGACCGGTCCCATGGCTGCGATCCTTCGATCACGTGGATCGACCTGACGCACCGCTTCATCCGCACCTACTCGAAGACCGCCGGGCACAAGCTGCGCTCCGCGCTGGAGCGCTACGACCACGAACACCGCTTCCGCGTCCATGTCGCCGAACAGGCCCTCGCCCGCACCGGCGTCGACGACCCGCCACCGGTGGTGCGCCCAATCCGGGTAAAGGAATGCGAATGGTGTGCCTGGTGGCAGGTGTGCCGACCACAGATCGACGACGATGACCTGTCGCTACGGATCTCGAAGGCGCCGCTCGACGTCCGCGAACTGCAGACGCTGCTGTCGCTCGGCATCAGGACGGTGGCCGAACTGGCCGAAGCCGACGTGGAGCTGATACTGCCGGACTATCTGCCCCAGACGGGGCACCGTGACCGCGCCGAGCAGCGGCTGAGGCAGGCGGCCCGTCGGGCTCGGATGCTCGCCTCAGGGGTGGATCTGGAGCGGGTGAGCGACGAACCGATCGGTGTGCCACGCTCGTCCGTCGAGGTCGACCTCGACATTGAGAACGCAGACGATGGATCGGTCTACCTGTGGGGCGTGCTGCTCACCGACGAGGAGGGCTGCCGCTACCTCGACTTCAGCGAGTTCGTGCGGACCCGAGGCGAACGGGAGGTCGCTCTTGCCAAGCGCTTCGCTCAATGGCTGCTCGATCTGGCGGAGAGTCGCCCCGAAATGCTCGTCTTCCACTACAGCGACTACGAGACGGTGCAACTCCGACGACTCGCCGAGCGCAGCGGCGACCCGACACTGCTCGCGGTGTGCGACCTCTTCCGCGACCATTTTGTCGACCTGTTCGCCTATGTCCGCGACAACTTCGTCGGGGTGGACGGCTTGGGGCTGAAGATGGTCGCCAGTCGGGGCCCCGGTTTCTCGTGGCGCGACGAAGAGCCGGGTGGGCTCAACTCCCAGACGTGGTTCAACCAGGCCGTGGGCGCCGATTCGTTGGAGGAGCGCGCCGCAGCACGCTCAAGGGTGCTGGAGTACAACGAGGACGATGTGCGGGCCACCCTCGCCGTCCGCAACTGGTTGACCGCCTTCGACTCCGACTCGCCTCAGGAGCAGCGGGTCGATTCTTCCGCCGGAAGGTAGGCCGGTCGGCCGCAGCTGTGCCGAGGGTCGGCGCCCCTCGGGCGTACCACCGATTCGGTACACCAATGCCATCCCCGGGCCGGTGATCAGCCCCCGGTTGGTGGACGATGCTGGCCGCAGCCGGTGGCAACGGGCCGCCGCAGGAGCTCGAAGGAGGGCAACAATGGGCGACATTCAGTTCGGCCGACCAGTAGAGGATCAGGAACTGGCAGCGTTTCACGGCGGGCAGTGCACCGTCACAATCGACAAGGATGGAAAGGTGACGACCAGCGGCGACTGTAAGGACGTGGTCATCAAGGGACGCTGATTCCAAGGCGGGTGGTGCCCGGCGCTCCTGCGCGCCGGGCACTCTCGCGTCCAGCAGAGCAGCCGAGATGAGCGAGGTCGTCTCCTGCGGTAAGGGCCCTACCGCGGTTTCGGTAGAGGGAGGGCCACTACAGGCGGATGTGGGGGTGCGCTCGACCGGGAAACCATTGGTGCCAGGCGGGACGACACCGGGTCGCCCGTTGACCAGAAGGAGAAATCCCATGAGCGACATCGCATTCGGCCAGAGCCTCACCGACGCCGAACTGGCCGAGTTCCGGGGCGGCGCCTGTACCGTCACCATCACCCGCGACCGCAACGGCAACGTGACCGGGGTCAGCACAACCGGCGACTGCTCCAACGTCAACGTGATCATCCAGGCCTGATCTCCGATCGGGAGGGCCCTACCGAACCGGTGGGCCCTCCCGGATCAGTCCCCTCACCCTTCCATCCCCTGTCGAGGAGCCGATCGATGCCCCGGATACCAGTTGTCCTGCAATCCGCCGAGACCGACTGCGGCCCGGCGTGCCTGGTGTCGCTGGCACGCGCGTTCGGCCAACGTGCCTCCCTGTCACATCTGCGGGCGTTGATGGACCCAGGGCGTGACGGCACCTCCGCGCTCGCATTGCGGGACACCGCCGCAGATTGGGGAGTCGATCTCAAGGCCCTCCTGGCAACCCCCAATGAGGTCGCGGACCGGATCGGCGAACTCCCAATGCCCGCCGTCATCCACCTGTCGAAGCAGCACTACGTCATCGCAGAGCGCGTGGGCCGCGGCGGCGTCCAGGTGATGGATCCCGCCGTCGGGCGGCGGTGGCTCGACCGTGACGGCCTCCGAGAACAAGCCAGCGGCCTGGTGCTGCTGGCCTCGCGCTCGACGGAGAAAGCCGCCACCCCGCCTCC
This sequence comes from Tessaracoccus bendigoensis DSM 12906, assembly GCF_900141915.1. Taxonomy (GTDB): domain Bacteria; phylum Actinomycetota; class Actinomycetes; order Propionibacteriales; family Propionibacteriaceae; genus Arachnia; species Arachnia bendigoensis. The sequence goes on from NZ_FQZG01000014.1 coordinate 60,576, forward strand.
ACCACCACGCGGCCCTTCGTTCCTCACCCAGGTGTTGCGAGCCGTGCGCGGCCGTCTTTCGGCTGCGGCAGCACTCTCTGCCCTATTGGCCGTGTGCGGCCTCGGGTTGCCGATCCTGACCGCGGTGATCGTCGACGGTCTCATCTCAGACTCCGGTAAACAGGCGACCTGGCTGACGGCTGGCGTCTTCCTCGCGGCCGTCGTTCTCCTGCTGTCGCTTGGCAGGTACCTGGTGCTCGCCTCGCTGCAGCATCGCATGGCCGGTTCGCTCAGCACCCGGGTGACTGGCTCGCTCTTCAGCCGCCACCTGCGCTTCTTCGACCGACGTTCGGTCGGCGACCTGTTCGGGCGCGTGGACTCGGCGCACGCGATACACGGGTTGTTGAGCGTCACTCTGCTCGGCACGGTGCTTGACGCCGCCCTGACGCTCGGCTACCTGATCGCCTTGACGATCGTCGCGCCCCCGGTGGCCGGCATCGTCTCACTCGCCGTGGCTGTGTCGATCAGTGTGACCCTCGTCGTCGCCCGACGCTGCTCCGGCCTCAGGCGGGAAGAGATCCTGGTCGCGGCGGACGCGGCAACCACGATGGTCGACTCAGTCTCCGGTGTCGCGACCCTGCGGGTCTACGGTGCGGAGGCCCACGTTCTTGGGAGCTGGGCCAAACTCCTCGACCGGCGTCTCCAACTGACCAGATCCCGCGCCCGGTTGAGCGCACTGTCGCTCAGCCTGCTGGCAGGGCTCACGGTGGCCACGCCTCTGACCGTCCTCGTTGTCGCGTCCTCCTCCGCAGGCCTCACACCGGGAGGGGCACTCGGCCTGATGGCACTGGCGGGGGCCGCGCTCGCACCGGTCAGCTCGTTGGCCGCCCAACTCGTGCAGGCGGCCGACCTCCGACCCATGCTCGACCGGATCGAGGATCTCGAGGCGGCCGATGCGGAGCGGCAAGGTGGCGTGGCCCCCGGACGGCTCCGCGGTGAGATCACGCTGCAGGAGGTGCGGTTCCGCTATGACCGGTTCTCCGATGACGTGCTGGGGCCGGTTGGCGGACACATTCCGGCCGGCACGAAGATCGGTGTCCTCGGACCCACCGGATGTGGAAAGAGCACCCTGGCACATCTGCTCTGCGGTCTCTACCAACCCACCTCCGGGAGAATCCTCCTTGACGGCCAAGACCTCGCAGGGCTCGACCTCGCGGCCGTGCGCTCCCAGATCGGGGTCGTATTCCAGGACGTATGGCTAAGTACCGGAACGATCCGGGAGGCAGTGGTCGCCGGACGCGACCGCTACACCGACGACGACGTGTGGCACGCGCTGAGCCGGGCGCAGATCGCCGACGAGATCGCCGGGCTACCGCTCGGATTGGAGACGCGGCTCTCGGGTGGGCAGGGCTTGTCGGGCGGACAGCGTCAGCGCCTCGCCCTCGCCCGCGCCCTCCTCTCCGACCCGGCGATCATGATCCTCGACGAGGCCACCAGCGCGCTCGACGCACACACCGAGAAGCTCGTCGACGCCATCCTGGCCGAGCTGGAGATCACCAGGGTCGTGATCACCCACAGGCTCGGGATCGTCGCTGACGCCGACCAGTTGTGGGTGATCGACCGCAGAGGGCAGTTGGCCGAGCAGGGCAGCCCCGACGAACTCGAACGCCGCGGCGGAGTCTACGCGGACCTGCTGCACTCGACGTCAGCCGTCGGCGTCAGTTGACGTACTGCGTTCGGCCGATGCCGATGAAACGCTGGCGACGCAGGATAGTGTCGATTCCAGTGTCCCCGCGGAGCGGGGCAACGCGATGAGGAGACCGACATGCCAGACACCGGCGTACCCGACACCGCCGTACCAGATATCGACGCCGTGCCCCGCCAAGTGCCGGTCACGACCGCGGACGGCGCGCAACTGATAGGCCGCGTGATGCAGGGCGACATCGTGATCGTGGAGAAGGCAGGACTGGTTCAGCCGATCAGCATCACGCTTGACGGGCTGTCGATTGAAGCGGAACTCGTCCACGAGTCGACCTCGCTCGCCCTCGGCGCCGACGAGCCGTGGACCGCGCTCGAGCTTCCCGTCGGGACATTCGATGGGGGCTGTGCATCACCGACTACCCCTCAGGCCCAGGATCCCTCCGAGGGTATCAAGACGATGGGTGCCCGCGTGGCCTTCTGGTGCCTCCTGTTCCCGGGGCTCCGGGGATGCCGCTGACCACGCAGACCGTCCCACCACGCGGGCGTCTGGTCCGGGGAGCTTTCGCGGCGGGGGCGCTGGTCGTGGATCTCTGGGTCTGGGGAGGCGATACCCGAACGGCGACCGGTGGGTCTGCATCCGTGGCGCTCATCGTCGCGATCGCCTGCCTCGGCTATGCCAGCCTGGCGATCTGGCGCTCCCCAATCCCCGGATATGTGGCGCTGTGGACTTTGTCACTTGTCGGCTTGGCGGTGCCCTCCATCGTCAGTTTCGCGGGGTTTCTCGTCGGCCTGTTTCTGATGGCACGCCTCATGCACCTGCGCCCGGCGCTGTTCGCCTTGGCCGGGTCAGTAGTCCCGATCATTGTGAACACGACGGCCGCCATGCGGCTCCACCCCGAAAGCGATTCGTTGTTCCTGTTCACCAACGCTGGTCTGTGGATGCTCACGATGCTGACCACCTGGGTGATCGGCCGGGTGCTCGCCCAGAACGATCAGCGTCTGAAAACGGAGCGACGCTGGGCTGGTGAGGCCCTATCCGAGGCGATCTCCGTCGAACGGCTCAGGATCAGCCGAGACATCCACGACATCGTCGCGCACAGCCTGACCGGCATCATCCTGCAGTCGGCCGGGGCACGCGTCGGTTTGGCCCGAAAGACGGTGACCAACACGGACATCGACCTTGCGCTGGAGAGCATCCAGCACGCGGGCGAGCAGAGCATGCGTGAGCTCCACCGGTTGCTGGGGATGCTGCGCGAGACCGACCAGAGCGCAGCGACCTCCTACGGCCTCGAAGCCCTCGGCCAACTGACGGACGAGGCGCGGCTGTCAGGCGTCGATGTGGTCGTCCGCACCAACGGCCAGCCGGTCGAATTGGACCCGAGCATCGCCCGAACGGTGTACCGCGTGGTGCAGGAGGGCCTGTCGAACGCCATGAAACACGGCGGGACAGGCACCCGGATCGAGGTGACCAGCGACTGGCTGAGTGACAGCGTCACCGTCACCGTTCACAACACCTTCGGCGTCGGCGTCACGGCCACGACGCCGAGCGGCGGTTTCGGAATCGTCGGCCTTCGCGAACGGGTCAGCGTCAGCGGCGGCCGCCTTGAAGCGGGGTCGACCGCCGACGGATACCTCCTGCAGGCCACCCTCCCCACCACCGACCACACGTTCCTGGAGGACCGATGATCACCGTCTTCATCGTCGATGACCAACCACTCGTCCGTGCCGGCATCAGGATGCTGCTCTCCGGGGAGCAGGACATTGAGGTGATCGGGGAGGCATCCTCCGCGATGGAGGCGCTACCGCAGGTGCACAGGGGGCAGCCGGACGTGGTCCTGATGGATGTGCGGATGCCGGGCATGGACGGGGTGACCGCCACCCGGGAACTGGTCGCCGAGTCGGCGGCCGACCGGCTCGTCCGGGTTCTGGTGATGACCACCTTCAACGATGAGGACGTCGTGGTCGAAGCCCTGCAGGCCGGCGCGAGCGGCTACCTGTTGAAGCACGCTTCACCCACCGAGATCGCCGACGCCGTGCGGCGCGTCGCGTCCGGCGACACGTGGCTGGACGCCACGGCAGCGACCGCGCTGGTGGAACGGCTCCGGCCGAGGGGCTGCGACCCAACCGACGTGTCGGCCCTTCTGACGCCGAGGGAGCAGGAGGTGCTGAGGATGGTGGCGGCAGGCCTGTCCAACGCGGAGATCCGGGACCTGCTGGTCCTCAGCGAGGCAACGGTCAAGACCCATGTGGCACGCATCCTTTTGAAGACCGGTTCCCGCGACCGTGCAGCAGCGGTGGCGTTGGCCTATCGCACCGGCTTCGTACACCCGGAGGACCCCGTTCCCGGCGGCGCCGTACCCCCGATGGGGTAGGCCGATGCCCGTCCTCGGCCGATGCCCGCGAAGGCGCCTTTCCTGAATGCTGGTCTCACCTACTACCAAGGGAGACCACCATGAAACTCCGATCCAAGTTGAGCCTGGTCTCGATGACTGCGGTGATCACGCTGCTGCCGGTTCCTGCGGGCGCCGCGTCGGCCCTCAACGTTGACCCGTCGGACCGGATCATCCCGGTGCCGCGCCCGTGCGTCCTGCCTGCATCGACGTTTGAGATCCGGCCTCCACGACCCTGCCCGCCCGACGTGCCATCGCCCCGGCCGTGCGAGTGGGATTTCGAGAAGCCGCGCTGCCTCTACGTACCGCTCGAGGCCTACTCCGTGGCCGCGAAAGGCGATCTGCTCCCACCCATGGTCCCCGGCCCGTACAACCCGATCCCAGACATGCTGCAGGAACTGTAACGCCAGGTCACTTCAATGCAGCGACGATGAAGTCGGCTTCACCGTCCAATGCCTGGGCCAGTTCCTCGACCGATCCCACAACCACGGGCTTCCAGCCCATGGCCGCGGCGACCGCAGCCAGATCGACCCCCTGCGGGGTCAGGAACACCCGCTCGAAACTCTCCGCGTACTCAGGTGCACCCTGCTCCAACTTCCGAAAGATGCTGCCTCCCCCGTCATCGGCGACGACCACCCGCAGATCCGGCCACCGCTCTGACGGGGGACGCACCAGGGCCCCGACGTCGTGCTGGGCCGTCAGGTCGCCCAACAACACCGTCATCGGGCGCCCACCGGCCAACGCCAGCCCCGTCGCCGTCGCTATCGTGCCATCGATGCCCGCAAGACCGCGGTTGGCGAACACGCGTGGCGGACACGTCGAGATGGGGCTCAGGTCCGCGGCCCGGATGATCGAGCTCGACCCCAGCATCAGGTCATCACCGGATCCGAGCGCCCCCACGACGGTGTCTGCGACCTGACGCTGACTCCAACGCCCCCTCGGCCCCGGCGTCAGGGAGCACGTCCAGTCCCGCAGCCACCCCGGGTCCTGCTCCGCCAACAGCACCCGGTCGGCCACTACCACGGCGCGGTGCCCCGGATCGATCCAGTCGGCCCGGTCACTCACCACCACCAGCTCGACATCGCCGCGACCCAGCAGATCGTTGACCGGCCGCGAGAGCGTCGGATGCCCGAACACCACCACCCGCTCGACCCGATCCCCAAGCTCGGCCAACGCGAACCGGTAGCCGGCAACCGCATTGGCACCCACCCGCGCGTTCGAGGACGGCTCGGCCAACAGCGGCGCACCGCTCAACTCCGCCAACGCCCGCGCCTCGGCGCCGACCGCCATCGAAGCGTCGCCGACCAGCACGACGGTGCGGCGCCCATCCAACTCAACCGCCTCATGCCCACCGGAGGCCGCGACCCGCAGCGGCCGCTCCCGCGGTTCCGGCAGCTCACCCACCAACGGTGCCTCGAACTCGACGTTGAGCTGCACCGCGCCCGGCCGCCTGGACCTCACCCCCGAGGCCAGCACCACCGCCCGGTGCACGCCCGCAGCCCAGGCATCCGAGGTGCCAGACTCGGACGACAACCGGATCACGCCCAACGCCGCCGGCCCCAGCCCACCTAGCTGATCACCGGTCTGGCTGGCACCGGTACCCACCAACCGGGCAGGCCGGTCGGCCGTGATCAGCACCAGCGGAACCCCCGCGGCTGTGGCCTCCATCGCCGCGGGCACCAGGTTCCCGACCGCGGTACCCGAAGTGGTGACGACCGCAACCGGACGCCCGGACCCCTTCGCCAATCCCAACGCGGTGAACGCGGCCACCCGCTCGTCGAGACGCACGTGCAACGTGAGCCGTCCGGCCCTGTCGGCCCGGTCGACGGCGAGCGCGAGGGCGGCCGAGCGCGACCCCGGCGCCAGGACCACATCGGTGACCCCTATCCCGACCAGCGCATCGACGATGGTCGATCCGAGCACGATGCTGCTCACCGATCCGCCCCCACTATCCGGGACACGCGGTCCCAACGCTCCAGCCAGAAGCGGGTGACTTCCCCATCGGCACGGCAAGCCGCCAGCAGGTCCGGATCGACGGTGACCGCCCCGACGCGCAGCACGCCATCGACCGGGTTCAGTGGGTTCGCCGTCACATCCGTGGCGAGCAGACGACGTGTCTCAAGACCGCACGCGAAAGGCAGGTCAGGTAGCGCCGCCGCCAACGCGACCCCCGCTGCCAGCCCCACAGACGTCTCGACCGCCGACGACACCACCACCGGCATGCCGAGTTCCTCAGCCAACCGCAGGCACCGTCGCGCCCCGCCCAACGGCTGCACCTTCAAGATCGCAACATCGGCGGCACCGGCCGCCTTCACCCGCATCGGGTCGTCTGCGCGCCTGATCGATTCGTCCGCCGCGATCGCGACGCCGAGGTCGAGCCCGCGAAGCCACGCGAGGTCTTCGACGTCCGGGCTGGGCTGTTCGACGTATTCGAGCCCCAAGGGCGCCAGCTCGCCGATCGCCACCCTCGCCTGCTGACGGCTCCAGCCACCATTGGCGTCGACGCGCAGCCGGGCCTCCGGCAGAGCGGCGCGCACCGCACCGACCCTGGCGACGTCGTCGTCGAGGGACTGGTCGAGGCCGGCGACCTTGATCTTGATCGTTCGGCAGCCTGATTCCACCGCCCGGCGCGCGGCGGCCGCCGGCTCCAGCGCCGGGACGATGCCGTTGACCTCGACCAGGTCGCGCGCCGGTGCCGGGTGTCCGATCTTTGCCACCTCGCGCGCAGCTCGCAGCCAGTCAGCCGCTTCAAGGTCGCCGTATTCAGGGAACGGGCTCCACTCGGCCCACCCCGCGGGCCCCTCGAACAGGACACCGGTGCGCCGTGCGATTCCCCGGAACGGCACCCGCATCTCAATGTCGAAGACGACAGGCTCGCTCATCCGAGCCAGACCCCGACGAGCAACCCGAGTCCGAGCCCGATCTCGGCGAACCCGGTCGCCTGGATCACGGGGATGAGCCGACGTCCCTGCGCCCCGCCCAGCACCCGACGCAGCGGGTCGATTAGCAGCAGCAACGAGAGCAGCGCGATCAGGGCCGACCACGTCGTCAGGGCCGCGAACACGACGATGCCTGCGGCAGCCACCGCGCACAGCGCCGCATAGAAGAGGCGCGCATTGCGGTCGCCCAGCCGTGCGGGCAGCGTCATCTTGCCGGAGGCCCGGTCGGTGGGGATGTCGCGGATGTTGTTGGCGACGAGGATCGCGCTGGCCAGAGCACCGACGGCGACTCCGGCCGCCCAGGCGTGCGGCGGGGCCACGTCGGAGATCACGTAGGTGGTGCCGACCGTGGCAACCAGGCCGAAGAACACGAACACCATCAGTTCGCCGAGCCCGAGGTAGCCGTAGGGTTTCCTCCCCCCGGTGTAGAACCAGGCGGCGAGGATGCACAGGATGCCGACGACCAGAAGCCACCAATGCCCGCTCAGCGCCACCACGGCGAGCCCCGCCAGTGCCCCGACCCCGAACGATGCGAAGGCCGCAGCCTTCACCGCACGCGGGGACGCGAGCCCCGATGCGACGAGCCGGAGCGGGCCGACCCTGTCGTCGTCGGTGCCGCGCACTCCGTCGGAATAGTCATTGGCGAAGTTGACGCCGATCTGCAATGCGAGCGCGACCACGAGGCACAGCAGCGCAACGGGCCAGTCCCAGGCGTCCAGCGCCGCGGCCCCTGCCACCCCGGCCAGGATCGGCGCGATTGCGGCGGGGAGCGTACGGGGGCGGGCACCGGCCACCCAGGTGGAGAGGGAGTCGTTCATGATTGGCCAACTCTACTGGCGCTCGTCGCCTGCCCGACCCGACCTGCGGCGCTTGCCTGCCGTCGGGGCTTGCGAGCCTGCGGTCGTGGCATCGTCAGACGGCAGCAGCTCCAGGAGACGTGCGCGATCCGGCTTTCCGCCAGGCGTCCGCGGCAACGGGGAAACGGAAACCAGTTGTCTGGGCAGGCAGGCCGCGGGCAGGTCGGGGCGAAGCCGGTCGCGCCAACCCGCGAGGGTGCCGCCGGGCGCGAACAACACCACCCGGGCCCCCCACTCCGCGTCGTCGACGGCGAGCACCTCGGCTTCCTGCTCATGCCTGGCCACCGCGGCCCGGACGACCGCCAGGTCGACGTTGACACCCCCGCTGATGACCACGTCGTCGATGCGTCCGTCGACCACCAACCGGCGGCCGTTCCAATGGCCACGGTCACGCGTCAGGACGGCGCCGTCGACCAGGACGTCGGCGCTCAGGTCGTCGCGGCCGAGGTAGCCGCGGAACAGACAATCGCCCGCGATCGCGATGCGCCCGAGGTCGCCGAGCCTGACCTCCACCCCGGGCAGCGGCACCCCGTCCCACACGACTCCCCCGCAGGTCTCACTCATCCCATAGGTCTCGATGACCCGGATGCCCTGCGCCTCGGCGCGCGCCCGCAGTTCGGGGCGCAGGGCCGCCCCACCCACGAGGACGGCGTCGAAGGAGGCGAGTCGTCCGGCCGCTGCAGGGTCGTCGAGCGCGCGGAAGAGCTGGGTGCCGACGAGCGAGACGCAGTTGCGTCCCTCGGCTGGGGCGAGCGTCGTGAGGGTGGGGTCGGCGATCCGGACCCCGGCACCGCGGAGCCCCCGAACCAGCACCATCAGCCCAGCGACATAGCGCGGCGACAACGCCAGATGCCAGGTCGCGTCGAAGCCGAGTCGCTGACGGGCGGAGTCGGCGGCCACCAGGAGCGCCTCACGCGCCAGGACGACCAGTTTCGGTTCCCCACTGGTTCCCGAGGTCGAGGTGACGACGCAACCCGTGGGGGCGACCCCCCGACCCGGCGCGAGCCACAGCCCGGGGCCGCCGTCAAGGAAGCGTTTCACGGCTGTAGCGAGGTCCTGCACCGGGCCAGCCTATCGGCGGCGGGTAAGCTTGCCCCATGGTCCGGGTTCTGCTCATCATCGCAATCGTGATGCTGACGGTGTACTGCGTCGTCGAGGTCGCCCAGGCGCAGGGATACCGGGTGCGACGGATGCCCCGCTGGTTGTGGGCGTTCGCGGTGATCTGCCTGCCCGTCGTCGGACCCGTCTGTTGGTTGTTCCTCGGGCGCCCGGTGAAGCAGCCCGGGCTGCCGCCGCGTGGCTCACAGGCGCCTGACGACGATGAGGATTTCCTCCGCGGGCTGCGGTAATCCATCGGTCGGTTGAGCCAGGCCCCCGCCGCTGGTTGAGCCAAACCCCGCCCAAACCCCGCCGCGTGCACAAATCTCTCTATACGTCGAGGCGGCCACATATAGCGAATGCCTCCACGCATACAGAGAACTATGCACACCCTCGACGGTCAGACGCCCATGCAGGGGCGTCAGATCGCCCGATCCGGTGGCCACAGACTGACCCCGACACCGCGCTATTTTGGAAGCGTCCCCATCGGCTATTTCGTTCTTTGACGCCCCTGTGGAAAAATGGTGCCGTTTGGAGGGAGGTCGGCCTGCCATGACCGACGGAGTTGCAGCGGTGACACGGTGGCTGCGCGCCTGCGCGGACGAGTTCGATGCGAGGCGTGAGGAACTCGACGCACTGGACCGGCTCCTCGGCGACGGCGACCACGGCACCAACATGTGCCGCGGGTTCATCGCGGCCCAGACACTGGACCTGAGCGAGCTCGTCACCGGGGCCGAAGCGCTGAGGCAGGTTGGCATGGCGCTGGTGAGCAACGTCGGAGGTGCATCAGGGCCGCTTTTCGGTACCTACCTCCTCAGGATCGGTGCGGTATGGCCGCTGCATCCGACGACCCGTGCGGTCGCGATGGCGACCCGCCAGGGTCTCGACGGGGTCATGGCCCGCGGGAAGGCGTCCGTCGGCGACAAGACGATGGTCGACGCGATCGCACCTGCGGCCGATTCGTTGGACCTCTCGGCGCGCGACGGCGAGGATCTCGCCGTAGCCCTGGAGAAGGCGGCTGACGCCGCAGAAGCCGGCGCCCTCGCAACCGTCGGCATGGCGGCAAGGCGAGGCAGGGCCCACCTCCTGGCGGGCGAATCCGTCGGGGTGATCGACCCCGGAGCGGTGTCGGTGGGCATCATCGCCCGCATCGCCGCCCAGAGCCTTTCCTGATCGATCCCCATCGACTGGCCGCACGAACACCATTCGTGATTGGTTGTTATCGCCGACCGGCCCGGTGGAATAGCCTGAGTGCCATGACCTTCCAGGCACCCCACAAAGCCGTCATCCTTGCCCGTGGGCTCGGGTCCCGCATGCGCAAAGAAGCCGAGGGTGTGACCCTCAGCGACGAACAGACCAAGGCCGCCGACGCCGGCGTCAAGGCGATGATCTCCGTAGGTCGGCCCTTCCTCGACCACGTGATCAGCGCGTTGGCCGACGCCGGTTTCACCGAGATCTGCCTCGTGATCGGTCCCGAGCACGACGTGATCCGCAACTACTACGACACCATCGACAAGCAGCGCGTCACCATCAGCTACACCATCCAGGAGGAGCCCCTGGGCACGGCGAACGCTGTGCTGTCGGCCGAGGAGTTCGCCGGAGACGACCGGGTACTGGTCATCAACTCCGACAACTACTACCCGGCCGTCGCGCTCGAACTACTCAAGGACGTCCCCGGTTCGGCACTGGTCGGCTTCACCCGCGAGGGGATGCTGACCAAGTCGAACATCGCGCCTGAGCGGATAGCGGCGTTCGCCCTGGCGACCACCGACGCCGACGGCAACCTCGACGAACTGGTCGAGAAGCCCGACGAGGCGACCATCGCCCGGCTCGGCGACGACGCGGTCATCTCCATGAACTGCTGGCTGTGCACACCCGCGATCTTCGCCGCTGCCAAGGTGATCCCACCGTCGGCGCGCGGCGAGTACGAGATCACCGACGCCGTCCGACGCGCGATCGAGGACGGCGATCCCTACGCCGTGGTCAAGGCCGACGAGGGTGTGCTCGACATGAGCAACCGCGGCGACATCGCATCCGTGGTCGAGGCTCTCGGCGACAGTGGGGTCCGACTGTGAAGTGGTTCGTCCCCGGTCGCCTCGAGGTGCTCGGCAAGCACACCGACTACGTGGGTGGAAGGTCGCTGCTCGCAGCGGTCGACCGCGGCATCACCATCGAGTTGACCGAATCCGACGAGCCGGGAATCGTCGCGTCGTCCACGGCCGTCGAAGGCGAACAGCACCTCGTCGCCGGGACCGACCCTCAGCTCCCCAAGGGTCACTGGGCCAACTACGTGCAGGCGGTACTTGACCGGCTTCAGCTCAACTTCGGCGAACTCAAGCCGGCCCGCATCGTCATCGACTCGGACCTGCCGCTCGCCTCGGGGATGAGCTCGTCGTCGGCACTCGTGGTGGCCGTCTCGCTTGCGCTGGTCGACCACAACGGGTTCCGGGAACGGGATGAGTGGAAGGCCAACGTCAAGAACGACATCGATCTGGCCGGTTACATGGCCACGATGGAAAACGGCCTGACCTTCGGCACGCTAGAGGGCCTGCGCGGCGTCGGCACCTTCGGAGGCTCCGAGGACCACACCGCGATGCTGTGTTGCCACCCCTCGCAGTTGACGGAGTTCACGTTCTGCCCGATCGTCGAGGGTGAATCGGTCGACCTGCCGGACGACCTGACGTTCGTCGTCGCCGTCTCCGGCGTGCTGGCGGAGAAGACCGGGGCCGCGCTCGAGCACTACAACAGCCTGTCGATCAACGCCCGTCGGCTGGCCGAGCTTTGGAACGACGCGACCGGCAACGAGCACGCGACCGTGGCCGACGCCCTGGCCAGCGACGACGACGCTCTCGAGGGGCTGAGGGCCGTCGCGGCGCACGACGAGGAACTGACGCGGCGTCTGAACGCGTTCGTCACCGAGTCCCAGGTCGCGATCCCCCGCGCGGTGGCCGCGCTCCGCTCGGGCGACCTGGAGGCCTTCGGTGCCGCCGCCGATCTGTCGCACCGGAACGCCGATGAGGTGTTGGGCAACCAGATCCCCGAGACGAACCGGCTCCAGGCGCTGGCCCGCGAGTTCGGGGCGATCGGCTCGGCCGGGTTCGGGGCTGGCTTCGGCGGCTCCGTCTGGGCACTTGTCCCCGCCGAGGGCGCCGCAGAGTTCGGCGAGAAGTGGCTGAGGGCGTACCTGGTGGAGTACCCGCAGTGGGAGGCGACGGCGTCGATCGTCCTGACCCGCCCGGGAGGCCCCGCGCGGCGCCTCTGACCGTCGGACGGCTCTGACCGCTCAGCGAATGGCTCCGCCTGCCGCCGTCGATTGGACGGGGTAGGCGGAGTCGTCTGTTGCGACACTGGCCGTTTGGCGCGACACCAGCGCTACGACGCCGACACCAGCGCTACGACGCCGACACCAGCGTTGCGACGCGGACACCAGCGTTGCGACGCGGACACCAGCGCTACGACGCCGACACCAGCGCTACGACGCCGACACCAACCGTATAGCGCGACACCAACCGTATTCCACTGGTAACCAGCCATATCCCAGGTAACGCGGACGGTTCTGCCGAAGCAGGCGATCCTCAGGACCCCTGCGACACCGGGATTCGGGCGTAGTCCGACAGCGGCAGCAGCCGCAGGCCGGCGGGATCGTCGACGGTGGCGTAGACGAGCGCGGTCTCGTCGTCGCCCGGCTGGGCGGGCCCCATCGTCGCGAGCAGGACCTCGCGCACGGCCGCGGTCTCGAGAGCGGTGAGGACCCGAGGCGCGGGTTCCTGGTCGGCCGCGGCTAGCACCACCAGCAGCAGGCCACGGAGCCGCGGCTTGTCCTCGGCCATGGGCGGTTGGTAGTACGGCAGATCCAGCACGGTGGCGCCCCGCCTCTCGTAGAAGGCGAAGCGGCGTGCCGGGTCACCGTACTGCGGGTGCGCGGAGAACAGGTCGGGGCGCTCCACCTCACCCAGCACGACCTGCACCCCCTCCTGCCCAAGCCAGAACTCGAAGCCGGCCGAAAGCAGTGCGCCGCCGACGCCGCCCCCGCGCGTCGTTGAGGCGACGGCGAGCCAGTCGACCAGGACGCCACCACCATGGCGCTCGCCGACGATCACACCCTGCAATTCGACCCCGTCGCGGGCGACCAGAACCTCGACGTCGCCTGCGGCGCCGAAGGCGATGAACTCCTCAGCGGTGATCAACTCGGTATCGGGGAAGCTCGGAGCCAGGATGTCGCAGTAGACGCGTCTCAGGAGCGCCTCGTCGGTGACGATTTCAATCATGGCCCTCATTGTGGCCGGACCGATCACCTGGCCGGGTGAAACGGGCTTCTTACGTGAGGTTTCGCGTGGGACGAATCAATCCAATTCATGCCGCACCGGGAGGCTGAGGGTTCCCAACTATAGGATCGGGACGATGACACCCGAGTCGTCTTCCTCCAGCGATGATCGAACCCTAGCCAGGCGAGGCCTCGACGGCTACCGCCAGTACCGGATCCCAGCCCTGGCCGTCTCGACCCGAGGCACCCTGCTGGCCGCCTACGACGGGCGCCCCAATCTCGACGACCTGCCCAGCCCCATCGACCTCCTGCTGCGCCGCTCCACCGACGGTGGCCGCACCTGGCTGCCCCAGCAGGTCGTGCGCACCGGCACCGGGCTGGAAGGCTTCGGCGACCCGAGCCTGATCGTCGACGCCACCACCGGTCGCATCAACCTGTTCCACGCGGCAGGCACCCACGCCGGGTTCTTCGAGGCCGTGGAGGGGCTCGAGCCTGACGACGCCGTCCAGCACGTCGACCTGTCTGTCTCCGACGACGACGGCCTCACCTGGCAGCACCGTCGGCTCACCGCGCAACTGAAGCGACCCGGCGTCGCCGGCCTGTTCGCCGCGTCGGGGCAGGGCACCCAGCTGCACACGGGTCGCTACGCCGGGCGCCTCGTCCAGCAGTTTGTGCTCTTGGAGCACGGGACGATCACCGCCGCGTCCGCCTGGAGCGACGACCACGGCGACACGTGGCGGCTGGGCGCCGCCGTCGGCCCCGGCACGAATGAGAGCAAGGTCGCCTGCCTCCACGACGGAAGACTGCTGCTCCATTCGCGCGCCACGCCACGCCGCCTGATGGCCGTCTCAGACGACGGCGGCGAAACCTGGTCGCCTACCCGGCCAGATGAGGCGCTGGTAGACCCGAGCGACAACGGTTCGCTCTGCCGATTCGACGGCGCACCGATGCCCGGGCTCGCCTCCCCCGATACCGACGCCTGGCTGTTGGCGACGCACAACCACGACGAGGACCTGCGCCGGGCCACCGTCCTGAAACTCTCCCGCGACAACGGGGAGACGTGGCCGCACGCGGTGACGCTTTGCCCAGGCAGCTCCGCCTACTCGAGCGCCACCCGCCTGCCGGACGGCCGGATCGGTGTCCTCTACGAGCGGGCCGGGTATGGCGAGATCGTCTTCACCACCGTCGACCCCGACCGGTTGCTGGCCGCCGGACCCGCCGCCCTGACCGTCGACCCCTGCAGCGTCCTCGACGGACGTGGCGTGAGCCTAGAGGCCGTGCTGCGCTCCGTGACCCCAGGTCGACCCGCCTCCTGGCGGAGCGTCGGTGAGTCCGTGACGCTCTCCGCTGCCGACGCTGCGTGGGACCGGTCCGTGCGCAAGGAGGTCGGGGTCGGCTACGACGCGCAGGCCCCGCAGGTCCTCTCCGACCGCGCCTCGCAGGACCTCAACTACGGGCCGGTCGGGCCCGGGCTGCGCGTCGGGGACACGCTCGCCCTGCACGTCCGTGTCCGTACCGTGGAGCGCGCCGAGGTGCGGGTGTGCCTTGACGGCGAAGCGCTGCACTCCGGCGAACTGGCCGCCGGAGAGCGGGTCGTCATCATGGTGGCGCGCACCGTCAAGGAGACCGACGTCTCGGAGGGAGTCGTGCGCGCCACGTTCACGCTGGACGGAGCGGGAGGTGACCCCGCGCGGCTCGTGCTCGAGTTCTGCACCGCCACCGGGGAGTCGAATTGGATGGCCGAGAACGGTTCGGGGCCCAGCAGCCCATGAGTTGAGTGCCTCCCGGGGCCCAACCGTCACCAGCGGTCTAACGCGGACACCAACCGTAAGTCGCCGACACCAGCGGTCAGACGCCGACACCAGCGATACAGCGCGTCACCAACCGTATACCGCTGGTAACCAGCCATAGCCCTGGTAACGCC
>NZ_FQZG01000025.1 GCF_900141915.1 Tessaracoccus bendigoensis DSM 12906
CCCGGACCGTTCACCATGCCCTCGAAACACCAGACAGTGGCCGATACTCGACCCCAGACGGATCAGAATCGACCACTGGCCCATTCTCGCGGGCACGCCGGGGCGGACCCCCCAAGGAGGGCCGACCCCACGGGCCGACCCTCCCCACCCATCAACTCACCTGACCCTCAGGAGCAGCTGACCGCGTCATAGGCGACGCTCAACTCCTCGGTGACCGGCGCCCCGTTCACGGTGGCCCTCGCCGTCACCTCGACGGTGCCCGCCGCCAACGTCGAGTTGCGCACGGTGAACGCCGCCGAGCCGGAGCGCTCGGCCGCCACCGACAGCGACCTGGAGCCGAACGGCGCCTCAATGTCGGCCGCGACGGCGACACCCTCACCGTTGGTGACCCGCACCGTGGGTGTCACGCGACCCACGACGCACCTCATCACGACCGCGGCGCTGACGTCGAGGCTCGGTTCGGCGCCCTCGACGGTGACCGTGAGCGTCACCGTCCGATTCGACGGCGCCAACTCCTCCTCGCGCGTCTGGTTCAGCACCGCCGAACCGTCGGCCGCGAAGTGCACCGTCTTGACCCGGGCGTGGCGGCTCGGGTCGTTCAGCCCACCGTCGGCTCCGGGTGCCCACTCGCTCTTGGCCGGGCGCGCGTGATAGACGATCACTGGGTTCCCGTCCGCGTCCAGCGTGAACGAGTTGTGCCCCGGCCCCTCCTGTGCGCCACCGAAGTCATCGGAGGTAAGCAGCGGGAACCCCGTCTTCCGCCAGGTCGCAGGATCCATCAGGTCGCCGTCGGTGGGCGCACGCAGCATGCCGATCGCGTAGGTCTCGTTCACCTCGGATGCGGAGAAGAAGACGAACACCTCGTTGTCGGACTTGATGACGGCGGGCCCCTCGTTGATCACCTGCGACGAGGTGCGTTCCCACGCATAGTTGGGGGTGGAGAGCAGGATCGACCTGCTGATCAACTGCTGCGGGTTGGACGGGTCGATCTCCGCCATGCGCAGGTCTGAACTGCCCGGCTTCTCGGCCCAGATCATGTAGTGCTTGCCACCGTTTTCGAAGTAGGTCATGTCGAGCGAGAAGTTCGCGAACGCGGCGGTGTCACCGGCCGCGGCCTTCATGTAGCCCAGTTCCTCCCAGTTGGAGGCGACCATCGGGTCGAGGTCACCATCGCAGCGCATGATCGCCGGGCGGATGTCCCACACGTTCGTGCTGCGGCTGGAGGTGAACAGGATGTACCAGTCGCCGTTGATCTTGTGGAACTCGGGCGCCCAGAAGTAGCGGTAGGCGCCCGAGGCGACCTTCGAACCGTTCGATGTGTCGGGCGAGGCGGCGTTGCGCGACCACAGCAGCACCTCCTCCTTGGCGGTGGTCAGGCCGTTGATCGTGTCGGAGCGGCGCAGGACGACCCGGTCATAGCCGACGCCCGGGACCTGCTGTGTCGTGGGGTACGAGCCGGTGAAGTAGTACTCCGTGCTGCCGGTGCGGGTATCGTCCCGGAAGACCCAGGGGTCGGCCCGCTCGGGAACCAGGATGCCGTCGGCGTCGCCGTACGTGGGTTGGTTGACGGTGCCGGTGACGGTGTAGGTGCCGGGCCGGGTGGCATCGACGGTGCTAGTGTCCCAGGTCACGCCGAGTTGCTTCGTGGAGCCGTCGGAGTAGTCCAGGGTCGCCTTTCCCGGGAGGTCGAGGCTCTCGCCCGCCTGGATGGTGACGTCCTCACCGACGGAGATGCCGGTGTTGGTGATCCGGCCGAGGCGCTTGTCCAGGTTGGAGAGTTCCTCGGCCGTCAGGCGCAGGGCCGAGGCCTCGATGGCGTTGCCAGGGAGACCGGGGACGGGGACGACCGCGGGCGCGGTCACCTGGACGGGGGCCGAGAACTTCGTGAAGTCGGAGGTGGTTACCTCCCAGGCCTGCCCGTTGGTGGCCAGAAGGACGACGCGGTACGCGGCCAGAGCGTTGTCGTAGGCGACATCGGCGCGGGACACGACGATGCCCTGCGAGTTGGTCGACACGTAGCGCTGGTTGCTGAACGTCACCAGATCCGAGGAGTCGTAGACGAAGACGTGGCCGTTCGCCGCATTGTCGGTGGCGATCAGCCCGAAGCTGCCGTCCGGCTTGCGGAAGAGCGTCGGGTTGGCGAACCGGGACGAACCGGTGCCGTAGCGCGGGAACAGCACGGGCTTGTTGTTGTTCAGGGCGACCAACGGGTCGCCGTCGGTGGCGATCGCGAGGTGGAGCGCCTCGGTTCGGGCGGTGCCACCCGTGGCGACATAGCTGACGACGTCACCCGTCGCAGCGGCGAGCACCGTCACGCGGTAGTCCCGGGTGACGTTCAGGTCGCCCCGTGCGAACGTCGCCGTAAGCGTGACCTCGGTCTCCGCCTCCTGCCTCGTGACCGCGCCATCGGAGGCGATGATGGCCGGAGCGGAACTCGCCCAACTGATGTCGAAGTCGCCCGTCGCGTCCGCGAGGTTGATGTCGTCGGAGACCACCTCGATGCCGAGCGTGAACGCATCGGCGATGCGCGCGAGGTCGCGCTGGTCGTCGACAGCGGGGACGGTGACGGCGTAGTCACGCGCGTAAGACACGCCGCCCAGCGTGAAGGTGGCGGTCAGGGTCACGGTGGCGTCGGCCGAGCCTGCGCCCGGTCGGGTCACGGCCCCGGCTGCGGAGATGACACCGGGCAGGTCTGATTCCCAGGTGACGATCGACCCGCTCGCCCCGCCTGCGGGGAGCGACAGGTCGGCGATCGCCTCGGCTGGAAGCGTCACCTTGTCCGCGTCGGCGGCCAGGACGGTCCGGGTCTGATCGTCGGTGACCCGCCCGTTCGAGTGGTAGAGGTCGGCGACCTGGGCGCCGCTGTATGCGCCGGTCGAGACCAGGACGTCGTCGACGTTGCCCTTGTAGTAGATGTCGGAATACGTCGAGCGGCCGATGAAGCCGGCGAGCCCGGTGCCGAACTGGCTGACCGTCCTGGTGGTGGCGACCGTGCCGATGAGGCTTCCGTTGTAGTAGCCGGTGATCGACGTCGGGGTGATGACGGTGGTGTACATCGCCCACTGGTCGTCGGTCACCGGGCCGGCGATGCCCTGCGACGCGTTGGTCGGCGAGATGCCGTACTCCGTGGACCACGGCGACGACGGGGCCGAACCGTTGGTGATCACCGACTTGAACTGATTCGAACCGTTGCGCGGGTTGAGCAGCCAGTATTGCGCGGGGTAGGTACCCGTGGCCGACCCGAAGAACATCGCCGAGTAGTTGCCGGCCCCGGTGGTGTTCTTCAGCCACGTCGAGATCGTCAACGTGTCCCGGTTGTCGAACATGTTGTTCGGAAAGCGGACGTAGCCTGCGCCGCTGGTGGCCGAGCCGCCGGGCAGCGTCAGGACGCCGTTCGAGACGGTGGCACCCGTGCCTAGCAGGGTGCCGTTGTTGCCGTGGCCCGACACGTCGGTGACGGCCCCGGCCGTCTCGAACGTGTAGTGCGCCAGGATATTGGGGTCAGTGGTTGTCGGGTCCGCCCCGGCCGGGGGCGACACGAACGCCCCCGCCAGCAGCGCCAGAGCACAGGCCAGCGCCGTGCGTTTCCTTGTTGCTCTCATCTTTTCTGCGACCTCCCGAGACTGCTTCGTCTGGTTCAACGTGTCGATTCCCCTTCACTGGGGCTCGGCTATAGGCTAGCGTGTTACCGGTCACATGTCTCCCCTCAATTTCGAGGGGCCGCTCCCGCCCTGCGGATCACCAACGTGGCACATACGAACTCAAAGGAGAGACGATGAGAGTTGGACGCCAACGTGTCGTGGCGGCGCTGGCCGCGGGCGCGCTGCTACTGGGAACCGCGCCACCACAAGCCAGCGCAGCCGCCCCCGACAACGGCCTCGTGGCCGAGTACCTGTTCAACCAGAGCGACGGCGCCTCGGTGCCGAACCGGGCCGACGGGTCGTCCTTCGGCCCCGCGACCGTGCAGAACCTGCAGGCCGGCGACTGGACCGGCACGTCGCTCAGGCTGCGAGGAGGAGCCAAGACCTCGACCGGCGACTGGGTCGAGCTTCCTGACGACCTGCTCGTCGGTGCCACCAGCGCCACCGTGACCGCCGAGGTGAAGGCCTCGGCCGCGATGCTGAACACGTTCCACTTCCTCTGGAACATCGGAAACGACTCAGCAGCCACCGAGTACCTATTCGCGTCGCTGAACTGCGGGTCGGGCCGCTCCCCCCTCGTCGGACTGAAGACCGGGGGTGTCGAGCGGCTCTTCGCGCAGGGCTCCTGCGGCGTCACGGCCGACACCTGGACCAACGTCACCTCCGTGGTCGACGGCGAGGCGGGCACCGCTTCGCTGTATCTCGACGGCGTGCGCGTGGCCACCGGTGCCGTGGCTTCGACCCCTGCCGACGTGGCCGACCAGTCCCTGAACACCATCGGCCGTGCCCCCTGGCCGGATCCGTTGTTCGCGGGCTCGATCGCGTCCTTCCGCGTTTACGACCGTGCCCTCACGGCCAGCGAGATCGAAGCGGTCTCCGCCACCGACGCGGCGCTGAACACCGCCGAGATCGCGACCAAGGCACAGGCGGTCCTGACCGGCCTCAATCTGGTCGACATCACCACCAGCACACACCTCGACCTCCCGACCGCCGGTGGAAAGGTCACCTGGTCTTCGTCGGACCCGACGGTCGTTGCCGTCGACGGGACGGTGAACGCGCCGGTCGCCGGCCAGCCGGGCGTCGAGGTCGAGCTGACGGCCACGGCGTCCGTGCGAGGCCAGTCGGCCAGCCAGAGCATCGTCGTGACGGTGGAGCCGTCGACCGAGACCGCGCAGCAGAGGGTTGAGCGGCTGGCGCAGCAGTACGTCGTCGAGCCGGTCGTGGCCTCCGGTTACGAGCTGCCCACCGCCCCACAGGGCACCACCGTCGCCGTGTTGGCCGTCACCGGAGCCGTCCTGAGCGACGGCGCGTTGACCACCGACGGCGACACCGCGGTGCCGGCCACCGTCAGGGTTCGGGTGACCGATCCCGCCACGACCGCCAACACGGAGCGGGAGTTCCAGGTCGACGTCCATCCATCCGGGGCTCGCACGCTCCTGGCCTACGACCGGGTGCCCACGACGGTCGCCGAGGCCAACAACGCCGACGTCGCGCTCAGCATGCATCTCGCCCTTGACGACGGCGAGAGTTGGGCGCCGCTCAACGAGAACTACGGCATCTTCTTCCCGAAGACCGCGTCAACGCCGCCGGCCAGCGGAACCACCGAGGCGATCCTGCGTAGCCTGCGCAACCCCCACCTGTTCCGCCTGGCCGACGGCACCTTCGGCGTCGTGGCGACCCGCACCGCCCGCGGCGGCGCCGCCGACGGCACCCAGGCCTCGCAGGTCCTGTTCGCCACGAGTTCCGACCTGCTCTCCTACCGCGAGGTCGCCATGGTCAACGTCGGCGTGAGCGGCGGCGTCAACGATCCTGCAGCCGTCTGGGATTCCGCGGCCGGGCACTACGTCGTCAGCTGGACCTCGGATGGCGGGGCACCGATGTATGTCACCTTCGGCGACCTCGCCGACCAGTCGACCCGCGGTGTGCCGCAGCGCGGCTCGCTCCCCTCCTTCACCGTCGATGGTTCGGGCATCGCCAACTTCGGCTCCGGCAACCGGGTCGTGGTCTCCGACGAGGCGGCGGCCGCGCTCGAGGTGCGCTTCGGTAGGGTCACCAACACCACCGTCGACGCGTTCGACGAGGTCAGCATCGCAAAGGGGTCGGCGTTGACGTCGGCCGAGCTACCCGAGCGGGCGGACCTCACCTACAGCGACGGCTCCACCGACACCCGCGCCGTCGAATGGGACGCGGCCGACATCGCGGCGGTCGACACGTCCACCCCCGGCAGCTATGAGGTGACCGGCACCGTCAAGCAGCCCACCTACCCGACGCCGTTCGCGGACGAGCGGGCCGACCCCTCGGTGTTCAGCTTCGACTGGAACGGCCAGCAGAAGTTCCTGATGATCGCCACCGAGGACCTCAACATGAACCCGATCGACCCCGCCAACGGCCCCCACATGCCGTTCCGCTGGGCAGACACGATCGAGGACCTCTCCGACGACGCCATCGCCGCGGGCCGCAACACGGAGGTCGACCTTCTCAAGGCTGGCGACACCGACGCCTACGGTGCGGCGATGACCGGCTGCTTCTGGGCGCCGGAGTTCCACGTGATCGACGACACCCTCTCGATCCTGTTCATGCCCTGCTACAACGGCTCCAACGGCCGACCCGACATGTGGACGGGGCGCGCCAGCATCATCCAGCTCAAGAAGGACGCAGCCGGCAACGATCTCGATCCGAGCGTCGCCACGAACTGGACCAAGGCAGAGCGCGTCGTGAAGGCCGACGGGTCGATCCTCAACCCGATCCAGAACATCTCGCTCGACATGACCTACTTCGAGGATTCGGGCCAGGCGTACTACTCGTGGCAGATGCTCGGGTCGATCTTCATCGCGAAGATGGATCCGGCGAACCCGACGAGGCTCACCTCGGAGCCAGTGCGGATCGTGGTGCCGGAATACGCGTGGGACAACACCATCGCGGAGGGCCCGAACGTCCACGTCCGTGACGGGAAGCTGTACCTCATCTACTCTGGCTCGACTGTCGGCGACTCGTACACCACCGGTTTGGCGATGGCCGACGCGGGCGAAGGGGTCGACCTGACCTCGCCGTCGGCTTGGACGAAGCTGAACTACCCGATCCAGAAGTCCGGCATCTTCAACGGCACCTGGCAACTCGGCACCGGGCACGGCATGTGGTCCGAGGACGAGGACGGCAACCTGCTCTACGTGTTCCACGCCCGCACCAACCACAACGGGCTGTCAGGACGCGACACGTTCGTGCGGCGGGTCCACTTCGCCGCAGACGGGCTGCCGATCTTCGATCTGGAAGCAAACGAGGAGGTCTCGCCCGGGAACCGGGCGGTCAAGGTGACGGTCGTCGTCGAGGCGGGCACCGCCCTCGACGTCGAGGCGAGCGTCACGACGCGCTGCGTCGCCGGACGGGTCACCCCGGTCGTGCGGGTCACCAACAGCGAATCGGTCCCGGTCGCCGTCGCGCTGGCCGCGCCGTTCGGCTCGAAGACGCTGACGGTGGCGGCTGGCCGCTCGTCAAGTGCCGCGTTCACCGTCCGTTCCGGTGACCTGGCAGCCGGGACGCTCAGTGTCTCGGCTGCCACCGAGGATGGGTTGTCGACGGCGGAGAGCTCTGTGGCCTACGAGGCTGCCAGCTGCTCGTAGTCGACCCCTCTGCGGTTGTTTGAGCACCGGCCCCGCGCTTCCGCGCGGGGCTGGTTTACACCCCGGTGGCGCGTCTCTCATCGTGGCAGGGAGACGTCGCTTACATCAACGCGGAAGTCAGTCGACAGACGTTGTCCAGATAGCGCGACGGCCAAGGCTGGCCTCGCCATTCGTCGAGCGTCAGAAGGTGCGACACCTCGCGGTAGGCCGCGTCCTGAGCTTGCAGTAGGTCGACGAGGTTGCCGCCGAAAGCCATCAGCATGATCTCGTAGTCGAGTGCGAACGAGCGGTAGTCCATGTTGGATGAGCCGATCACACCGATGCGGTCATCGACCGTCATGTGCTTGGAGTGCAGCACGGTCGGTGCGGGATACAGGTAGATCTTCACCCCGGCCTCCAGCAACGCGGCGTAGTAGGACCGTTGCGCGTGCCCGACGATGAACTGGTCGGCCTCGGCTCCCACAAAGAGCTCAACGTCCACCCCACGGAAGACCGCCGAGGTGATGGCGCCCAACAGCGCCTCATCCGGCACGAAATAGGGGCTCACGATGGTGAGGGACTCCTTTGCCAGATGCATCAGTGCGACGAACATCCGTTGGTTCGGCTCGGTGGGGTGACCGGGGCCGGACGGTACCAGTTGCATTGCGTTGGCGGCCCCGCCCGGAACCAGGTCAGGTTTGTCGATAAAGTGCTCCTCCGGGTCGAGCACCTCACCGCATTCGACATACCAGTCCATCGCGAACACGGCCTCGATCTCCAGGATAATGTCGCCCGAGACCACCACAGACAGGTCGTGCCAGCGTCTCCCGACCTTGAGGTTCTTCTTGCTTGCGTAGTGCGGGTCGATGAGGTTGTGTGAGCCGACCAGTGCCATGTCGCCGTCGACGACCAGCAGTTTGCGGTGGTTACGCAGGTCTGGTCGGCGCCACCGTCCCCTGAGGATGTCGATGGGCAGCATGAGATGCCAGTCGACACCGACCTCGGTGAGCCGCTTCTTGAACTGCTTCCAACCCGCGTATTTGCGCGAGCCCATGTCGTCGACTAGGAGCCGCACCCTGACCCCGCGCTGGACGGCACGCGCCAGGGCCTGGAAGAACACGTCGGTGGTGTCGTCCCACGCCATGATGTAGAACTGCACATGCACGTATCGGCTCGCCTTGTCGACCTCTGCCGCCATGGCGGCGTAGGTCTGGGCGGGGTCGTCCAGCATGTCGAGCACTTCGCCGGTCATGCACGGCATGCCTGTCAGGGTCCGGTTCATCTGGATGATGCGCTCCAGCGACCGGGATGCCTCCGTGTCTGCCGGGAGCATGGGCAGGTCCCCGGTGTGCTGCCTCAGGACCTCGTCGGCGGCTTGTTGCACCTTCTGGCGTCGGCCGCTCATATAAGGGCTGCCGATCAGCCAGTAGAGCGGGAACCCGACCAGCGGGAGGAAGAGGATCAGGAGGAGCCAGGCGGACGATGACGAGGGTCGCCGGTTTTCGGGCACGACGCCGACGGCGATGATCTTCATCGCGTATTCCACGATCAGGATGACAGTCGTTACGATCGTCGGGATATCCATCGGCGCATCTCCCCCTTCGCGCACCGATCGTAGCGACCCCCCTGCTCCCCCGCACCCTTGCTCGGTGCGGGTCAGGCGAACATGGCGCCTCAGGGGAGCTTGCGCGCGGCTCCCTTGTCGGCAGACTGGGCCAGCATCCCGAAGATCTTCAGCGCCGTCGACACCTCACGCTCCCGATCCTTCGGGAACCACCCCTGTGCCTCACGCGCGGCGCGACGCTCGGCGAGGGTTTCGTCGTCGACATCGAGCCGGATCAGGCGCTCGGGGATCGAAATCGTGATCTGGTCGCCGTCCTCCACCAACCCGATCGTGCCGCCCGAGGCGGCCTCCGGCGAGACGTGCCCGATCGACAGGCCCGACGACCCGCCCGAGAACCGACCGTCGGTGACCAGCGCGCACTGCGGCCCGAGGCCGAGGCCCTTCAGGTACGACGTCGGGTACAGCATCTCCTGCATCCCCGGCCCACCCTTCGGGCCCTCGTAGCGGACGATGACGACGTCACCGGGCTGGACCTTCTTCCCGAGGATCGCCAGCACGGCCTCATCCTGGGACTCGGTCACGATGGCCTTGCCGGTGAACTCCCACTGCTCCTCCGGCACGCCTGCCGTCTTGACGATGGCGCCGTCGACCGCGATGTTGCCCTTCAGGACGGCAAGCCCGCCGTCGACGGTGTAGGGGTGGTCGGTGGAGCGGATGCAGCCTCCCTCGGAATCCGTGTCGAGGCTCTCCCACCGGTTCGAGGAGGAGAACGCCTCGGTGGTGCGAACGCCTCCGGGCGCCGCATGGAACAACTCGATGGCTTCTGGACGGGCCGTGCCGCCCCGGATGTCCCAGTCGGCCAGCCACTGCGCGAGCGTCGCAGAATGGACCGAGTGGACGGAATCGTTCAGCTTGCCGCCCCGGTTCAGCTCCCCGAGCAGCGCCGGGATGCCGCCAGCGCGGTGCACGTCCTCCATGTAGTAGCGCGCCGAGTTCGGCGCGACCTTCGCCAGGCACGGCGTGACCCGCGAGATGGCGTCGATGTCGTCCAGCGTGAAGTCGACCCCGGCCTCCTGCGCGGCCGCCAACAGGTGCAGGACGGTGTTGGTGGAGCCGCCCATGGCAACATCGAGCTTCATCGCATTCTCGAACGCGGGCTTGGTCGCGATCGACAGGGGCAGCACCGAGGCGTCATCCTCGTCGTACCAGCGCCTGCACAACTCGACGATCAGTCGCCCGGCCTCCTGGAACAGGCCCTTCCGGGCTGCCGCGGTCGCCAGCGTCGAACCGTTGCCGGGCAGCGCCAGGCCGATCGCCTCCAGCAGGCAGTTCATCGAGTTCGCGGTGAACATGCCGGAGCAGGAACCGCAGGTCGGGCAGGCGCTGGCCTCGATGCGGCCAAGTTCGTCGTCTGTGACGTTCGGGTCGACGGCCTTGACCATCGCGTCGACGAGGTCGAGCGAGGTGACCTCGCCGCCCTCCTTGATCACGGCCTTCCCTGCCTCCATCGGGCCGCCGGAGACGAACACGGCGGGGATGTTGAGCCGTAGCGCGGCCAGGAACATGCCAGGGGTGATCTTGTCGCAGTTCGAGATGCACACCAGAGCGTCGGCGCAGTGGGCATTGGCCATGAACTCGACGGAATCGGCGATCAGTTCGCGGCTGGGGAGCGAGTAGAGCATGCCGCCATGGCCCATGGCGATGCCGTCGTCGACGGCGATGGTGTTGAACTCGCGGCCGACTCCCCCGGCCTCGGCGATGGATTCCGCGACAAGTTTGCCCATGTCGCGCAGGTGCACGTGGCCCGGGACGAACTGCGTGAACGAGTTCACCACCGCCACGATCGGCTTGCCCCAGTCGGAGTCCGTGATGCCCGTCGCCCGCCAGAGGGCGCGTGCGCCCGCCATGTTGCGGCCGTGGGTGGTGGTGCGGGACCGAAGCGCCGGCATGATGGAAACCTCCAGAGAATTGGTGCGCAACCAAGATTACCCGCCAGCCCCCGACGGGCCTGCGCCTGACCATCGGCGTCCAAGACAGACGACGCCCCCGGTGACCATAGGGTCGCCGGGGGCGTCGCGCAAGCTGCCGGCTCAGCCCTGCAGGTCGATCCAGCGCGACTCCATCGGCTCCAGGTCGAGCTGGAGTTCGGTGATCGCGCCGTCGCCGTCGAGCCCGGTAGCGCGGCCGCGGAGCGTGGTTGCGGCGGCCTCGGTGAGGTTGTTCATCACGAACGCCTTGCCAGCCTCCGGGAACACCGACACCTCGACGCCGACGTTGCTCGGCACCCACTGCGCGTCGAAGTCGGCCTCGCGACCCGCGGCCCAGAAGATGGCGCGGTGCAGCACGCGGGCGTTCTCGTGGCTGTAGGGCAGCCCGGCGATGTAGACGCCGCGGCCCTCACCCTGCTGGTTGGCCGCCAACTCCACCGAACGGTTCTGAAGCCGCAGGATCTGCGTCGCGTCGCCGGTGGCGAAGATGTCGCCCGCGCCCTCACCGACGTCGAGGGCGCCCGGAAGGTCGGCGGTGATGAAGTGCTCGGGACGCTCGACGGGGTACCGGTCGGTCGACTGCGAGAAGCCCAGCTCCTTGTCGACGCCCAGGACGTCGGAGAGCTGGAAGTAGGCGCCCTGGTGCTGGACGGCGCTCGGCTCACCGATGCCGATGACGCCACCGCCGTTCGCCGCGAAGCCGCGCAGCGCGGTGATGAGGTCGTTGTCGAGCCACTGCTCGCCGCCGGAGAACGCGGTGCCGGCGGCGCCGACGTTCAGGACGACGTCGAGGTCGTCGAGCTTGCCGTCACGCACGTCGTCGAAGCTGATGAACTGCAGGTCGAACGGGAGGCCGGCCAGCGATTCGAGCACACCGAGGTAGGAGTAGATCTGCTTGTACCACAGGGCGTGGGCGACCATGTGGGTCTGCCAGCTGCGCTGGGCGCCCCAGGCGTTGAGCAGGCCGACGCGGATGGTCGACGACTGCGGCAGATGCCCCTCACCGACCTCGTGGATGGAGCGGAACTCGTCGGCGATCTGCTCGATGCGGGCCATGAACTCGGGGAACTGCACGGCCAGCGACAGGTAGCCGCCGTAGCCGATCCGCTCGAGCGGCTTGCGTGCGATGGCGCGGCGCGCCTGCAGCCAGGACTCGTTGGCCTCGCCGAGCGGGTCACCGCCGGGCTTGAACACGTCCGGGAAGAAGTACGGCAGGAACCGGCCCTCGGAGTACCGGATGCCGGGGATGTCGGAGATCATCCGGCAGGTGGCGGCCGAGCCGACCGAGCCGACGACGCCGTCCATGCCGATCTCGGGCCAGTACTTGCCGTAGGGCTCGGTGCCCATCCAGGTGTCGCCGAGGAACATCAGTGCTTCCTTACCGAAGCTGTGCACGATGTCGACGAGTTCCTTGACCCGGGAGCTGACGAAGCGGCTCTGGAAGTCCATCCAGTCGCTGAACACCTTCGACGGCACCCGGAACGAGTTGTTGTAGTAGCCCTCGTCGATGAAGTCCTCGGCGCGCAGCTTGTAGCCGTACTCGGCCTCGAATGCCTCCATAGCGAGCGGGGAGACGGAGGCGGAGTAGCCGAACCAGTCGACGTACTTCTCCTTGCCGAGGTCGTTGAACACGAGGGTGAAGTGGTAGAAGAACGTGGTGAAGCGCACGACGTCGACCTCGGGGCGCTCCTCGCACCACTTGCGCATCGAGGAGGTCATGAACTCCCATGCGTCGGGGTGACGGGCGTCGTAGCCGATCTCCCGGACACGCGTTGGGTCGTTTTCCCAGTTGTTGGTCGTGTAGTTGTACATCTGCGTCGAGTCCCACACCTGCCAGGCGAGGAAGCTGACGGTGTAGACGTGGAAGGCGACCGGAGCGGCGATCGTGACGGTCACGTCCGCGCCCTCGCCGGAGACGCTCCAGCCTTCGACGGGGACGACCTCGCCCGTGGTGCGGTCGATGACCTCCCACCAGCGCTGCAGGTCACCCTGGTCAGGCTCGACCTGCATCTTGTAGTAGCCGTTCATGATGTCGATGGCCAGCGGCCCCTCGGCGGGCGCGGTGACCCGGTCGGACATCAGGTAGAAGCGCGGCCTGGCGTCCAGGTGTGCCAGGGCGAACTCCTGGTTGCCGCGGGCCGGGAAGTACGTCTCGTACACCTTGACCCCGAGCTGGGAGGTGATCTCGGGCAGCCAGGTGCCGTCCGAGTTGCGAACCGCATCGGCGCCGAGCCGATCCAGGATCTGGGGGAGCTGGTCGTCCATACCCTGCTCGATCGGCAGGGTGACGCGTCCGCGCACGTTCATGTTTGTATGGTCCTTCGACGGTGAAACTTCGACTCCTCAGTCTCCCAACCGGCTACCGTGATGGCCGCATTCCTGAGCGAATCGCGAAACTGGAATGATCATTTCGCGTGCGTGTTCGCTCACACAACCAGAGGTTCCGCTCAGCTCCCCTGTTCGTCGCCGACGGCGGCGGGTCGCTCGGTCGCGCTGTACTGCGACCAGGAGCCTGGGAACAGGCGTCCGCGTCCAAGCCCGGCGTATTCGAGGGCTATCAGGTTGTGGCACGCGGTGATGCCTGATCCGCACGTCGAGATCACCGATCCGGCGTCGGCGATGTCTGCGAACCGCCCGCGCAACTCCTCTCGGGACCTGAAGCGCAGGTCGTCTGTCAGGTTGCCCAGGTAGGGGAAGTTGCGCGCCCCGGGGATGTGTCCGGCCCGCGGGTCGAGTGGCTCGGTTTCGCCGCGGTAGCGCTCCGCGGCCCGGGCGTCGATGACGAAAACCCCGGTGGCCGCCTCGTCGATGTCAGCCAGCGCCTCGGCCGGCCAGGGACGGGGGGTGAACTGGGTGGAGGCTGGCATCGGCGACTCGGTCTTGAGTGCTCCTCGCCATGCTTGGATCCCCCCGTCGAGGAGGGCGGCATCGTGGCCGAGGATGCGCAGGAGCCACACGAGTCGGGCGGCCATCGCTCCCCCGGCGTCGTCATAGGCGACGACCGTGGTGTCGTCGCCGATCCCGCAGGCGGCGAGCCCGGAGGCGAAACGTGCAGGGTTGGGAAGCGGGTGGCGGCCGCGTTCCTTCGACGGCGGGTCGGCCAGAACGACGTCGAGGGAGACGAACACCGCTCCTGGGATGTGACCGGCACGGTAGGCGTCGGCCCCGGAACGCCCGTCGAGGTAGGCGCGGACATCGGCGACCACAACGTCGGGATGGGACACGAGCCATTCCTGGCTGACGACTGGAGCGATCATGGGCGCCATGCTACGGCTTCGCGGTTACCAGCAGTATGGCGCGACACCAGCGAAAACGCTCGACACCAGCGAAGTGGGCGCGACACCAGCGAAACCTTGATACCTCACCTACGCGAGTCGTTGCGACTCGACAATCAGGTCACAAGGCTAAACGCATTTGTCAGCTACCAGTTCTCATCCAGTTGTCAGTCCAGCTCTCACAGGCCATGTGCCAGTGACGAGTTCTCGTTGACTCGGGCGACGTTGCGCGCTCTCACCACAAGGACTGCCGAAGGGGTCACTTTTCCTCGACCTGCTCAATACCGAGCAGGACCGCATCGCCCGCCGGCTGGCCTTCCTCGAAACACAGATCGAAACAGGCGACATCGAGTACGACCGCGCCAAGGCACACCTGGACGACTGCCTGGCCCTCGCCGGAGACTGCCACGCGCTCTGCATGAGCCTCGACGACTCCCTACGGCGAACCGCCAACCAGGCCTTCTTCGACAAGCTCTACGTCACCACCGACGACCAGATCGACGGCCAACCAGGCGAGCCGTTCAACGTCTTCTTCAACCCAGACGTGCAACGACTCGCCCTCCACCTGTTGGCAGAGGACGAGTCGGGAACTCAAACTTCGTTCGTCGTGGGTTTGAACAACGAACATCTGGTGGAGCTCAGGGGGCACGTGTCGAACTCCGCGCCTTCAGGAATCACCTGGTGATGACGGGCTGGCTCCTGGCGGCGTGAGTGGCGACCGGTGCGCGATGATCCGGCGAACGCAGCCTGTTGATTCGTGGCGATTTTCGCTAGAATGGGAGGTGCCGCTCATGGAGCACACGGGCGGAGGCGCAGACCCTCGGTTGGTGACCGAGCAGCCGCGAGCTGATCTGCGTGGCAGGCGGTGAGCCTCCCTGACGGTGGAGGCAGATTCCGGATTGGCCTGAGCCGGGACGTGCGGTGTGCATTCGCTTGCGCATCAGCGAGGCCACCGTGGCGTCACAGCCCATTCACGACCGTCAACCTGTCCGTCGGCCCCTCCCCGAGCGGGAGTGGCTCACCCTCACCGAAGTAGTCGAACTCGGCTACGGCTCCCATTGGACGCTGCGTCAGCGCATCAAGCGCGGGGAGCTGGCTGCCGCCAAGATCGGCAATCTCATCAAGGTCCGCCGCGAGGACCTCTCCGCTCTGGTCGTCCCCATCGAACCGGCGGAGCCCACGTTCGCCGATGTCGAGGCTGCGGTCGAGCGGATCGTCGCAAGCGCTCCCCCGTTGACCGACGAGCAGTGCCGTCACCTCGCCTCCCTGTTCGGGGGTGCGTCGTCGTGACTCCTCTGGGCCCGACCCCCTCCCCCGACCTGGAGGGGACGACTACGACCCCCCAAAAGGGAGTGGGCTCTCCCGACGCTGTCGTCGAAAACCCGGTCCTGGAGGGGGCGCTTCTTGCTGATGGAAAACGGACAAACGGACGCACGGTGTTCGACCAACCCCAGGAATCACTCTCTGACCAGGCATTAGACGCGCGCGACTCCTTGGGTTCGCGCGCGTCCGTTTCGGAAACGGACGCAGATTTGGGCGCAGTGTTCTCCGATACGGACGCTGCCCTCGTAGAGGCAGTCGACTACGCCGATTTCGACATCCCGGGGGCCGACGAGAACGACGACGTGAGTCCGTTCGTTATCGAGTCGACGCCGGAGCAGGTGGCCGAGGCGGAGGTCTTCTTCGAGGCGGCGAAGGAGAAGGAGACCCGCGAGCAGAAGGCTCGCGCCCGGATGCGCTCTCGCGTGGTGTCGATCATGCAGTACCGCGCCCACCCCAAGACGGGCGAGGTGATGATGACTCAGGAGCAGATCGAGGCAGGGCTGAGGACGCTCGGGCCCTGTATCCACCGGGTGGCCTACATCTGGCACCTTTTCGATCGGCTCGTGGATGTGGACGAAGGCACCGAGCAGCCGGTCTGCTGCGGACTCAAGGGCCCGCATGTTCACATCGTGATCTGGTTCACCGAGGATCGGCCGACGATCCGTGCGGTTTCCGATGCGTTGTGGGTGCCGTCTGCCAGGGTGCAGCCGCCGAAGGAGATTGCCGCTCAGGAGGGAACGGAGCTGCACAAGGGTCGGAACGCTGCGGAGAAGGCGTTTTTCGACCTCGCGGAGTACTTGACTCATGAGTCGAGGGGCGCGAACGCTATCCAGGGTGTGAACCAGCCGGAGCGCTACTACCTGGTCGATCGTGCCCAGCCGGGCAAGCCCGGTAAGTACCAGTACGGGCGCGGCCGGGTGGTGGCGAACTTCGACTTCAGCGCTTCACTGGACGCCCACATGGCGGGTCGGGTTCGGGCGGCCGACGGCGGCCAGACCTTGCGCCAGCGCAAGATCAAGTTGCGCCGTGCCGTGATGGACGGGATGGAGCTGGTCGAGGCCCGGGAGAAGGACCGGGATGCCTACGCTGATGATCTTCCTCGGCTCCGGGAGCTTGCTCGTGAGTACGCCGAGCTCAGCGGCAAGAAGGTTGCCGAGCAGATCGGCCCCGTGTGGCGCAAGAGCTTTGTTCTGGCGGCTGGGCCGACGCGCCAGGGGAAGGACTTGGTGCTCGGCGAGTTGGGGTCGCAGCTCGTGTGGATGGCCGGTCTCGCCGGATGTGATTGGCGCGTGGTCAAGCCCGCTGGTCGCAACAGTTTGGAGGGTATTGGTCGTGCTGAGGTGGTGCACCACGAGGATATGCGCCACAAGCTGGTGCCTGACTATGACGAGGGGTTGCGCTACTTCGATCCGAACCAGGCCGTCGAGGCCGCGACGCGGTTCCGGAACACCGCCGCTCCGACGCCGCGGGCGATCATGGCGTCGACGAGTGAGACGTTGCTCTCGCTGGGCGTGACGATGAAGCGTCGTGCCAGTTCCGAACATCTGGCTGAGCTGGCGAGCGATCACAAGACGGCACCGAGGGTCGCCGTGGACATCGACGAGTTCCTCTTCCGCATCGGGTGGTATCTGGAAGTCTCCAAGCCTGACGACGCCGGGGACGACGTGGATCGGATTCGTGAGGGCATGTTGGTGTCGATCTTCCGGGTACGGGAGTCGGCTGGGGAGCCACGGATCGAGCGGGCCTACACGCGCGGCGGCGACTGGATCGGGAACGTATGGACCCGCCATGAGTTGGAGCCGGTCGCCGTGATCAAGGGATGCACTGAGGCCGCGCGGTTCCTCGCCATCTCGATCATCCAGGAGCGCAATCAGGACGTCGCGGAGTCCATCCCTGTCGAGCAGATGCACGAACTGGCGACAAGCCACGCACAGATCGAAGGGGATGCTCGGGAGCGGGCTCAGCAGCGCGAGATCGAGCGCATGCAGCAGGAGCTCGCTGATGCCGAGCGCGCCAAGCGCCGGGAGGAGGCCGAACGAGCAAGGCGTGCGGCGGAGGTCGAAGAGCACGAGCGGATGCGGTCTGTCTGCACTTGCGAGCGGTTCCCCGTTTCAGCCTGGGATGCACACGAGGACGAGTGTCCTTTGTTGTCCGCCGAGGAGCGCGAGCAGCGGGCGGGCGAGAAGCAGCGGATCGCGGACGAACGGCTGGCAGAGATTCGCAAGAACGGACTCGTGCTTGACGTGCCCGAGTCGCGGCACTGATTTCAGATCTGCCCACCCCGGAGATGGGCACCGGACTGTATCAACCGAAGGAGACGATCATGATCAAGACCAAGACCGCAGCAGAACTCAAGGCCGAGCGCGCCAAGCTCAACGCCCAGATTCGGGCCGCCGAGCGGGCCGAGAAGAAGGCGGCAGCGCGGGCGTTCATCGACGCCAAGCACTCCCTCGGGGAGTGGTTGGCGGACTCGCTCGGAGCGACCTCGGCGGAGGAGGTCGAGGCCCTTCGGCGGGCCGTCGATCTCGACCACACCCGGGAGCGGCTCACCGCCCAGGGCGGTGCCGAGGACGGGCACGAGGAGGCGACCTCGGGCGATGGTTCGGTGGTCGATTATTCGCCATCGTATGAGGCCACCGACGGCTACGGCGAGGTCGGGATCTCGACCACCTCGACGGACCCCTACGGGTCCTGAAGTGGTCGAGATGGCGACTGTCGCAAGGCCCCACCGGGACCTCGATCCCGGCCACCCGGCGTTGCCGCCCGCACCGAAGCCGAGGCCCCAGTGGGGCGTCGGCGGAGGTGCCGGGCTCCCCGGCCGCGCAGCGGCCGGAGCCCCGCGCAGCGGCCCCCGGAGGGCCCCGGACAAAGTGAAGGGCGCAGCCCGGTCGAGCGCAGCTCGATCACTTTGTCTTACGGGGTTAAGACAAGTCCTTGTCGGGTGGGCGGCGAAGCAGGGACCCGCACGAGAAGGACTTGTTGCGGCACGGCCGTGCTGTGGGCGGCGAAGCAGGGTCCCGCAGCACGGATGGGATCCGCCGGAGGTGCTCTCCCCGAGTGGCGCAGCCCGAGGCTCGGGGAGAGAAACGGAGGCATCATGAGCGAGGAAGTAGTGGGCCGCGCTGGGTTCCACGCGAAGCACACGAAGGCGGTCAGTGAGCGCTCGGCGATCTTGCACGAGGCGATGCGCGAGCTGGACCAGCAGAGCATCGCGTACTGGGCGGCGCGCAACCCGAACATCGTCGTCGCCGACGAGCCGTTGAACATGGCGATGGTCAATGACAGCAGTGGTGGGTTTGCTCGCTGCACCGATCGTCGGCAGGTGCTGGACTACGGCGAGTCGCGGGTGGGGCTGCTCAGTCGGAAGCTGCGCGAGGATGCTCCTGACAAGAACGGGAAGATGACCGGCGGCACGGTGACCACGAGCCTGTTGGTCTCTCACCTGCCCAAGTCGATGTGCGAGGAGATCGAGGACTTCTATCCGGTGCTCGACTCGACGACCGGCGAGCCGGTCGTCGACAGGAACACGGGTGAGCCGATGCGGCGCAGCCGCTGGATCGCGGCGGACCGCGATGAAGCCGTCAAGTACTTCGAGGCCGTGGTCGACTATCTCGCGGAGAACGTGATCCCTGGTGGCCGCGATGCTGTGCTCGGGTACGACATTCAGTTCTCCGAGTCCACGCCGCACATTCAGATCGTCGCCGACACCTTCGCCGCCGATCCGAGGAAGCCGGGGCGGCTGCGCGTCGACACTTCGCGGGCGTGGTTCTCGCACCGGGATGTGCGCGATGAACAGGGCAAGGTGAAGAGTGGGCCGGCCAAGATGCGGGAGTACCACGAGGGCCTCAAGCAGCATCTGATCGAACGCGGCTACGACATCTCGCCGGACTTCGACGAGGAGCGCCACCTCGCCGGGATGGGCAAGGAAGAGTTCGGCAGGTCGATGGATGCCGAGCGCGTCGCGGTCGCCGAGCGGGAGTACGTCGAGACCAAGCTCGCGGCCAAGATCTCGGTCGCGGAGAAGGACAGCAAGGCTGCCTGGGAGTACAAGCAAGCGGCCAAGGCCGAGCTCGCGGCTGCCGAGAAGGAGCGCGCAGCTGCGACTGCCGAGCTGGAAGAGGCCGTCGAGATCAAACGACGGGCGAAGGCCGACGGGCACCGAGAGGGCTACGAAAATGGTCGGCTTGAGGCCCAGGTTCAGCTCGCCGAGATGACGCGCCTCGCTGAGGGCGAGCGCGCCGAGGCTGCACGACAGGCTGATGCGGCACGGGTCGCCCGCCGGGCCCTTGAGGAGACCGAAGAACGGCTCGAGGCCGAGCTGGCGAGGGTCGTCGAGGAGCCACCGGACTTCAAGCGGTTCCTCGACACGCCGCGCAAGGACGGCAAGACCATGCGGGATGTGTACAACCGGGCCATGGCTCCGGTGTGGGCGAGCAGAGCGAGCAGGGCCGCCCTGCTCGACGAGGTCCGCCAGGAGGCAAAGCACAGTGGCGCGTACGACCTGGAGCTCTGAGCGAACCGAGAAACCCGCTCTCGCGGGCTCATCGGCGGCTCATAGGTCGCGGAACACGTAGACGCCGTAGCCCTCGCCCGCCGGGGCGTCGACGACGGTGAAGTCGAACGCGAGATCACGGGTCCAGCTCGCCCAGTCGAAGTACCGCACGGCCTCCTCCGGCCAGCCGGTTGTCATCCCGGTGTCGTCGGCGAGCTGCTCGGCGTACTCCCGGAAGCCCTCCCAGTGCCCGCAGAAGCGCTCCTCGAAGTCGCCCAAGCTCGGGATGTCGCCGGTGCCCTCGACCACGTGCATCCCCGACCGGACCCACGCGCACACGGCTGTCCAGCGGTCGGAGCCGGCTTCCTCGTAGCACCGGCCCCACTGAGCGGCCTCCAGAGGCCCGAACTCGCCCTCGACGGGCACGAACTCGTGGTCGAGCACCCAGACCTCCTCACAGGCCGCGTACGGCCTCCCAGAGCCCGCGTGGAGGTCGGCGAGGGTGACGTCCTCGACGTCGGTGCAGTCGACCCACCGGCCCGCCAGGGCCCCGTCGTTGTAGCAGCCCAGGCACCCGAGCCATACCCGGGGAGCACCAGTGTCCGTGGGGGTCGCCGTGCTCATGCCGCATCCCCCGCGGTCAGCACGCGCACGCGGTGCGCCGTGGCGGCGAACGGCCCGACGGCGATGGCGTCGAGCAGCTCGACGACGCCTACCTCGGCCAGGGCGCGGGGGCGCCCGCTGTGCTCGGACCAGTCCTTGACGACGGCCTCGTCGGGCAGCAGCGGGAAGTCGGGCAAGCGGGTGGTCAGGACCTCGGACTCGCCGGTGGCGGGGTCCAGGGCCAGCAGGGCGTGCTGCGCGGGGTCGTGGTGGATCTCGACCGGCTCGGCGAAGGCGGGCAGGTCGAGCGTGACGGCGGTGCGGATCGTTGTCCAGGCCATGGTGGTCCTCCTCGGTGTCAGGGAGGACCCAGCGCACCCTCGCAGCCGTGCTCGGGTGAATCGGCGCTTGCGGGCGCAGCCGGGTCCTCGCCAGGAGGCCCGGCGCCGCGTCAGCGGCGCATGCAGGGTAGGTGTGGCTTCGTTCGCTTGGTGGCGGGGTTTTTGCAGCGCTCCGTGGCGGTCTTGTTGCCGCGATCACTCAGGACTGGCTGCAGGTAGGTGTCGCGGTCTGAACCGAGAGGGGTGCGCCCGGTCGGGGCCGTTTGGATCGCTGCCGCTACGTCAGAGTCCGAAGGCTCCGCCGCTGACGAGGATCACGATGCCGAGGCCGATGAGAACGATGGGGAAGAGGATGTGCTCCCAGCGTTCGAGCACTTCTGCGATCGGGGGGCGGGTGGCGACGAACTTTGCCAGGGCCACCAGGACCGCGACGAGCGCGAGGAAGACGATGCAGTAGGCGACTACTGCGAGAGGTTCCACGCTGAGGAAGACAGGGGTGTAGACGCCGATGTTGTCGCCGCCGTTGGCAAGGGTGACGCCTGCGACTGTCCACACGCCGACCTTCTTGCCGGCAACCTTGGCCTCGTCGTCATCGTCGTCATCGTCTCCGCGCCAGGCCTGCCATGCGGCCCAGAGGCCGAGACCCAGAGGGATGAGACCGAAGTACGGGATGGCTGCCGAGGGCAGGAATGCTCCGGCACCGATGGTCACCAGGACCGCGGCACCGAGGATGCCGGCGAATCCGAGGTACTGGCCGGCCAGAATGCGGGCGGTAGTGCCGCGCTGGCCTGCCCCTCGCGCGAAGAAGAGGGAGAGCACGATGATGTCGTCGATGTTGGTCGCTGCGAACAGGCCCATCGCCTGCAAGACCGAGGTGAGGATCATGCGCCCTCCCCAGCTGCGTCGCATCCGGGAAGCGAGCAGGCGGGATCGATGCACGGGGCGTCTTCGTCCACTGCCAGGGTGGCATCGACCAGTGCCGTCAGCGCCTGCGCCAGGTGCGAATCGGCGATCTCATATCGTGTCCGACGACCCTCGGGCTCGGAGACGACGATCCCGCAATCGCGCAGGCATGCCAGGTGGTTGGACACGTTCGGGCGTGTCAGGTCCAGATCTCGGGCCAGTTCCGCCGGGTAAGCGGGATGGTCGAGCAGGGTCAAGATGATCCGGGATCGAGTGGGGTCGGCCAGTGCACGACCCAGGCGGTTCATCACGTCGAGACGCGAAGCAATAGTCAGCATGGACTGAACTATACAGCGCGCACTGAACACTCGGTCACAGGCGTCAGCCCAGATCGCATGCCCGTAAGGGGAACCTTCACCGTACGTCGAGAGAGCTTCCTCCTCGACGACTCCTTACGATGGATCGCCATGTACGCAAGACCCGTACGGTGACATGGGCGGTAAAGGGAGGCTAACTGCAACAATGGGGACATGCATGTCGGCTACGCGCGCGTCTCGACTCTCGAGCAAGATTTCTCCGCCCAACGGGAAGCGCTTGAGCGCCTCGGAGTCGAGAGCAAGAACATCTACTTCGACCACGGCCTGACGGGAACGACCCGCGCCCGGCCCGGGCTGCGCGAAGCGCTGGCCGCGACCCGGGACGGCGACACCCTGGTGGTGACCAAGCTCGACCGGCTGGCCCGCTCGCTCCCGGACGCGAGGGACATCGCGGACGAGCTCACCATCAAGGGAGTGGCGCTCAGTCTCGGAGGCAGCGTCTACGACCCCAACGACGCCGTCGGCCGGTTGCTGTTCAACGTGCTCGGCATGGTGGCCGAGTTCGAGGCGGACCTCATCCGCCTGCGCACCCGCGAGGGCATGGCCATCGCCAGATCCAAGGGCAAGCTCAAGGGCAAGAAGCCCAAGCTCTCGCCCTCTCAGCGCAAGCATCTGTTGACGTTGCACGCGGCTGGCGAGCACACCCAGGCCGAGCTCGCCGAGCTGTTCAACGTCTCCCGAACCACCATCTACCGCGAGCTGCGCCGCACCACGGCGGACACCTGACCGCGCCTGCACCGCCACTGAGCGATCACAGAAGCCCGCCACCAAGCCATCACATCCACAGGGTAGGTGTCCGAAATGGCCACGAGGCACGGCTTGGTACACCTACTGATCTGGACAGGGATTATGAGACACTGGTGGAGGCTTCGGCAGGCCGAACGGCTCCGAGCTGGACAGGTGTCCGAGATCGACCGATTGTGTGACAGCGCCCCTAACCTTGATCTGCTACTGCAGACACCACCGTGAGCGTCAGTCCAAGGCAATCTACGACCTTGGCCAGGGTCACGGTGGAGACATCATCCCCCCGCTCGATCCGGGCGATTGTGGGACGTGACAGGCCTGCTTGGGTGGCCAGCTCAGTCTGGGTCCAACCCAGGTTGTCGCGGGCGGCCCGCACACGGCCAGCGATGCTTTGCATCGGGTCGAGTGGGTCGGTCATCACGCTCACGCCATCGGCTTGACGTTGTCCTCGATGAAGGCGATCTCTTCGGTGTCGAGGCCGTACTTGGCGTAGAGCTGTTGGTCGATCTCGGGGATTGGCTTGGTCCAGTCGATGTCGGAGGACGAGGTGAAGTCCTGGAGGGGGATCAGCTTCCAGACGGAGCGCGCGTTGTTCTGTGTTGTCTTCAAGACGCTGAGCAGTGCTCTTGCGAACTTCGTCTTCAGATAGGCAAGGCAGGCTTCGGCTTCCTGATCGGAGTCGAATGGCCCCACGGTCAAGAACGTGTCTGTGTGAGTCACACCTGGTCCAGCAACGAACGGCGAGCTCAGAGTTTCGCCAAAGGCACCCGAGTTGTTCGCCTTTGCGACAAGCACCTTGAACCGACTTCGAGAATCCGGTGCACTGATGTAGTCAGATCGAAGCCAACGAATGGTTCGTTTGGATGCTGAGCTACCAACAACCTGAACGTAGTCCCTGCCATCTGAAGGCTCGGCGTCAAAGAAGATGACTTCATCCAGCGCTATGAAGCTGGAGGGCGTGACTTGGTTGCCCGCACCTTTGGGCACCACGTCAGTGATTTCAGATCGTTCAGCAATGGCTAGATCGGAGTATCGGTACAAGGCACGCGAGCTCACGATCTTGTAGAAGGACTCCTCACCCCGCGCATCAACCTTGCCAATCACGCTAGCCATTCCTGTGGTGGCACCTCCCAAGAAGGTGCCGATGGGGCCAATCTCTTGGGCGCTGTCGCGGTACGTCACGGCGATGCCGCCCTTGATGTCTGTTCCCGGAAACAGGCTCGATGAGTCTGGGGCATGATAAGCGACTTGGAGATGCTTGTCGGCGAGCATCTTCTTGTTCCACGCTGCCTTGGTCTGTCCTGAGTTAGAGAGGAAGCGTGCAGGGGTGATGAGCACAGCCTTCTCGCCCACTTCAAAGGCTGCGTCCATGAACTTGGGGTAAAGAGGCTCTCTCCTGTTGGGAGCGGTCTCGGAATCCTCCTGATACGGCGGGTTGCCTATCACGACGTCGAACTTCTTGGTCATCTCAGTTCCTTCCGGCGAGCATGTCGTCGACCAGCGCCTGGCGCTCGTCGGGGGTCATCTTGGCGAGGTTGCCGACCCGGTAGTGGCCGGAGTCCTCCATCCACTGCTTGCGTTCCTTGACGCCGCCCGAGACGGCCTCCAGAGTGATCTCGTGCAGGATCTCGTTGTGGCTCATCTCGAACAGCTGAGTCGTCAGGATGTGGCGGAGCCGCTCGTGGGGGTCAGCGATCTGGTCGGCCAGGCCGGCGTCCAAGCGCCGCACCAGCTCCATCAGGAACAGGCCTGCGGTGGAGAACAGGTCGGCGAACGTCTTGTCGGGGTCGCTGAAAATGCCCGGGTTCTGGGTCTCGAGCTCGTTGATCATGAGGGTCACCACGGACTGCGGGGTGAACACCAGCGACGTCTTCTGGCGCGGGATGTAGGCGAAGATGTTCTCGGTGAGGGCTGGGTCGAAGTAGTCGGCCAGCTCCTCCTTCTTGTCGAGGAACTCCTGGATCGACTGGTCGAAGACAGCCTCGTCGAACAGCCCGGGGATGGTCGTGGTGGTGCCGTCGTCCTCAGTGATCACCTGGCCGTCGCGCAGGACGCGGAACTCCTCCTCGGTGATGCCGGTGACCTCCTCGAACACGTCGTCGGGGGTGTACTC
Organism: Tessaracoccus bendigoensis DSM 12906; assembly: GCF_900141915.1. GTDB lineage: Bacteria > Actinomycetota > Actinomycetes > Propionibacteriales > Propionibacteriaceae > Arachnia > Arachnia bendigoensis. The sequence continues at coordinate 24,961 of NZ_FQZG01000025.1, forward strand.
GTCGAAGTTGGACAGCCTGACTCCTCGTTGGCCGTAGGCCATGAGGAACATCGGGATGGTGCGGGCGAACCCTCGAAGGTGGGAGCGGGCATCCTCCATGGCCGTGTTGGCGCGGGTCTGCTCCTTCTTCGTCTCCTCCCGGGTGACGAACTCGGTGGGGACCGTGCCGGTGAGTTCCTCGATGGCGGCGAACAGCTCGGTACTGAATGCGTGCTGCTGCTTCTCGCGCTCTACCTCGATGGCGTTTGCTTCTGCCTCGGTGGCGGCCTCGGCGAGTCGAGCCTCGAGGTGCTTGTCGGCGATGCTCTGCTCGGTCATCTTGCGCTCGACGACCGCGCGTGTACGTTCGGCGATGGCCTTCTTGTCACGTTCGACCTGCTTGGCCGAGAGGCCGTACATTTCCTTGAGCTCGTCGCGGGTGGGCTGGAGCTTCTGCGTGACCAGGCCGACGACATGCTTGACGGCCTCGCTGCGCGGGGTGTCGGGGGTGATGGCGGCTAGCTCCTGGACATCCCAGACCGGCTTGCCGAGGTGCTCGATCTTGGGGTTGATGACGGTCTCAGCGTCGACTTGGACGCTGCCGTCCGGGTCGGTGACGATGGGGGGCTCGGGGTTGGCGAACTCTTCCTTCTTGAGCTTCCCAGCCTTGGCAGTGGGCAGCTTGTCGAGGATGTCCTTCAGGTGTTCGGAGTAGCGGAAGATGCCTGCCACGTTGTCGAACAGCAGGTTGGACAGGAAGCCTCGGCGCACGACCTCACGGGCCTTGAACACCTGCGGGAAAGTCAGGACCTGGGACGCATCGAGCTCAACCATGCGCCCCTCGGAGTCCTCGCCGATGACCGGGAAGAAGTTGAGCAGCGTGCGGATGTTGTCCTGGCGCCCGGTGGTGGTGATCGAGGGGCGGGGGCTGAGGTTGTTGGCGAATTGGTCGTAGATGGTGAGGGTGCGCTCGGGGGCGAAGTCGAAGATGTAGGCATTCTGCTTCTGCAGCAGCTGGCCGTTGCGCTCGAACGCGTGGGGGTTCTGGGCCCTGAAGGCGGCCTGCATGTAGAGCGCCGGGGAAGCGATGTTGGACAGCATGATGACGGCCGTCCACTCCGGCACGGTGACGCCGGTGGTGAGCTGGCCAACCGACAGTGTGATGGTCCTCCCGCCGGTCTTCTCGGCCTCGGCGATCGCCGACCGGACCCGGTCGAGCGACTTGCCGACGAGGGCGACATCAGCGTCGGCGCTGCGTCCGTCACCTGCAGCCAGTACGACCGTGTAGTCCTTGAAGGCTTCGTGCTTCTTGAGCAGCCGTTCGAGGGCCTTTGCGGAGGCCACGCGGTCCAGCAGCCAGAAGGAGTGCCGGATCTCGTCGCGCAGTTCGGGGGTGGAGAACGGGTACTTCTCGTTGGCGGTGAGGCAGTCGAGGAACTTGATGACTTCGGCCTCGTGCTCGAAGAAGCCGTTGTCCTTCGTGGCGAAGAACTCGCCCAGGTCGAAGGCGTAGTCGATGTTGGCCTCGTCCTCGGCCAGGGCCACGCCGACCTCCAACTGGTCGCTGATCATGCGTGACACCTGATAGGTGTACATGTTCAGCTTGGGCAGGGCCGCATAGGGGTTGTCCTCGGCCTCGTCGGCCCAGGCCTGCAAGGCCTCGCGCTCGTCGGCGTAGGTCCAGTTGTAGATCTCCTCGGGGGTGAACTTGCCCGAGGCCAGTGCACGGAAGGGCGTGCCCGACAGGTGCAGGGTGTGGGCACGGTGGATGTGGTCGAAGGCCACGTCGGTGCGGTCGGTGTCGATGCCCTCATGGGCCTCGTCGATGACGAGCAGGTCCCACTCCAGGTCGGCCACGTGGCGCAGCTTGTCGTACTCGCCGCCGAAGTACTGGGAGCCCTTGAGGTCCTGCAGGGAGAGGAACTCGATCATGGTGGCGTCGGGCTCCTGGGCCAGCAGCGAGCGGTACTGCGCCCGGGTCATCGGGCTGCGATTGGCCAGGGCCGGTGACTCCGAGACGAACTTGAAGGTGGTCTGGTGGCCGATGAAGCGGACGAAGTCGTCGTACCAGGAGTTGGCGATGGCGGGCCGGTTGGTGACGATGAGGGCCTTGGTGACACCCAGTCGGCGCATGAGGTCGTAGGTGGTCACCGTCTTGCCGAACCGGGGCTTGGCGTTCCACAGCACGTCGGTGGCGCCGTTGCCGAAGGCCTCCATGGCCTGCTGCACGGCATCCTCCTGCTCGGGACGCAGCTGGTACAGGTCCTGGCTCTCGACCTGCAGGTCGGTGAAGTCCTGCCCGGCGAAGTCGTTGAAGTAGTCGATGGACCGGCGCGGCATGTCGGCGAACCGGTGCCACTCGCTGCGCTTGGGCTTCAGCTCGCGTTCCACCCCCTGTTGCTTGAGGTAGCGGTGGAACTCGTGATCGGTGAACGAGCCGTCGGCACCCTCGCTGGTGAAGAACGCCTTCCGGGTCCAGTTGATGTCCTTGGTGACGTTCATCTGGGAGGCTTGCTGGGCGATCCGGTCGGCCGCGGTCTGCTGGTCGGTGTAGCCGATCTTCTCCCAGCCGTTGTACTTGGGGACGTCGGGGGTCGACCACGAGTAGATGACCGGCTTGATCTCGCGGTAGGTGCTGAGATGGGGGGCGTTCATCGGGTCAGGCTCCCTTGTGGACGTGGTCGATGCGGCAGGGCGGGTAGGTGGGGAGCACGTCGAAGTCCAGGAGGCCTTCGTCGGCGTAGCGCAGTGAGGAGAACTTGAAGGCCTCGCGTTGGACGGTGGGGGGCGCATTGAGGATGCGGTGCCACCAGGAAAACACCAGGGGTTGCCCCGCAGCGTCGAGGCCGGTGAGGGTGTTGCCCTGTTGGATGTTGGCGGTGATGAGGTACTGGGCAGCCTTGAAGAGGTTCGTCCGGGGCGTGCACTTGGTGCGGTGCTTGACCTGGAAATCGACGAACTCCCCGAGCATGTTGGCCTGGGCGTCGGCGTGGTTGTCGGGCAGGAGCTCGACGGCGTAGATCGACGCGAGGGCGAACAGCGACTCAGTCGGCAACATGGGCGGTGCGTAGTGCTTCTCGATGGCTGCCAGCTTGCGCCGGAAGATCGCGGTGAGGAAGTTCCCGTCACCAGCTGCCGGCTCGAAGAACGTCTTGTCGACGAAGCCGGGACCAGTCTCTAGCTCAGGGCGGACCAAGTCGAGCATCTGCTCCACCATGTGCGCGGGGGTGAACACCTCGCCGTGAGCCTTGACCCGGTCGCGCGACTTCACCAGCACCTCGACCTGGTCACCCTTGACGACCACCTGGCGGCGTTGCTGGAGCACGGGGGTGGTTCCGCTGGTCATGGGCTCGCTTCAGTCGGGGGACGATGTATCAGATAGTTTACCTGATCACCCCCTGGCGGGGCGGCGAACGCTCAAGCGGCGCGCCGCGCGAACACTCACACGGTCGACGATCGGGCACGCAGGGGCACAGGTGGGTGAGGTGGTGCGGACCTCAACCACCCGGTGGCCGGTTCGCTGACCCCGCCCCGGCTCTGCCCGGATAGTTCGCACCATCAGAGTAACGACGCAACGTCCATCAGGGTCTACCCAAACTGTCACAGCCTGATGCGCGACTTCCTGCGTCTAACAGCATCGGTCACGTGTACTGTTGGACAGGAGTGGAGAGGTGGTCCAGGCATGGTCGGACACAAGGGCCAGGTGGTCGGGTACGTGCGCGTGAGCGCGGCCGACCAGAACCCAGCGCGGCAGCTCGAAGGCATCGGCGAGGTCGACCGGCTGTTCGAGGAGAAGGTCTCGGGCAAGAACATGGTCGACCGGGAGCAGCTAACGGATTTGCTCGCCTACGTCCGCGAAGGCGACACAGTGAGGGTCAAGTCGCCGGACCGGCTGGCGCGCTCGACGACCGACCTGCTGGCCCTGGTGCAGCAGCTGCGCGACAAGGGGGTCGCGGTGGAGTTCGTCGACAACCCCGAGCTGAGCACCGAGACCGCGCACGGGGAGTTCATGCTCACGGTGCTGGCGGGCATCGCCCAGATGGAGCGTCGGGTCATCCGCGAGCGGCAGGCCGAGGGCATCGCCATCGCCAAGCGCAAGGGCGTCTACGACCGGGGGCCGAAGCTGACCCCTGAACAGGTCCGAGAGGCCCGTCAGCGGGTCGCTGGGGGCGTTCCGAAGGCGAAGGTGGCCCGAGACCTGGGTGTGGCCCGACAGACGCTGTACGCGGCACTCAAGGGCGAGGGACGGTACGCGGAGCAAGGCGTCGCGTCATGAGGGGCAAGCCGGAGTTCAACGACAACGACCTGGTCGTCGGCTACTACAGGTACTCCTCGTCCTCGCAGAACGAGGCCTCCATCGAGCAGCAGCGCGAGCTGGTGCATCGGTGGGCCGAGGCGCAGGGTCTCCAGGTTGTGCGTGAGTACACCGACGCGGCCAGGACGGGCACCAACACCGACCGGCCTCAGTTCAAGCGGATGCTGCGCGAACTGACGTCGATCAAGCCTGCCTATGTGGCTGTGTGGAAGAACGATCGCCTCGGGCGGGACCGGATGGACCTGCTCAAGGTCAAGAAACACATCCGGCTGGTCGGGGCACGGCTGCACTACATCGAAGGCTTCTCCCCCACCGACGACCCGGACTCCATCCTCGTGGAGGGCATGAGCGATGCTTACGCGGAGTGGTACTCGCGGCAGCTGTCGGCCAACATCCGCCGGGGCGTCCAGTACAACGCCGAGAACGCCCTGAGCAACGGGCGCAAGATCTTCGGCTTCACGATCGGCGCAGACAAGCGCTACGAGTTGGACCCGCAGACGGCTCCCGTGGTGGCGCAGATGTTCGACGACTACGCGCGGGGCAAGTCGATGCAGAGAATCGCCGACGAGGTCAACGCTCTCGGAGTGCGCACCACCTACGGCAAGCAGTTCACTCCGAAGACCCTGAACAAGCTGCTCAAGAACCGGGCCTACATCGGCGAGTACTCCTACGCCGGGCACGTGGTCCCGGGCGGGATGCCGCAGATCGTCGACGACGAGATGTTCGAGCAGGTCCAGAAGATGTTCGCGGTGAACAAGCGCCGCGGCGCGAAGACGAAGGCCGAGCTGGCCGCCCTGGGCGACGAGGCGCCCGACTACTGGCTGACCGGTCGGCTGTTCTGCGAGCGGTGCGGCGCGTCGATGGAGGGCGTCTCGGGCACGTCGAAGACCGGGCGGAAGTACCGGTACTACCGCTGCCTGAACCAGCGGAAGAAGAAGTGCACCGCCAAGTCGGTGCGCAAGGACGAGATCGAGGAGCGGGTGGCCGCTGTCGTCGAGTCCTTCCTCGACGACACCGAGATGCTGGCCTCCCTGGCAGTCGACATGGCCTCCCACTACCGGGAGACCCACGAGCGCGGCAGAGACGTCCTGGAGGGCTTGGAGGCCCGCAGGAAGGACGTGGAGGCTAAGCTGGGCAACTTCGTCAAGGCCATCGCGATGGGCATCATGAACGAGTCCACGGCCGAGGCCATGTCATCGCTGGAGCAGCAGAAGAAGGAGCTGGACGCAGCGATCCAAGCCGAGCACGTCAAGGCCACGCTGTTCGAGGACGAGGCGTCGATCGGGGCGTTCTACCAGCGCTTCGCCCACGCGACGATGGACACCCGCGAGACCAGGGAACTGCTGTTCGAGTACTTCGTCGACAAGATCTTCGTCGGCGCGACGACGCTGACCATCGCGTCGTGGTTCTTCGACCACGGCGCAGAGTTCACCCTCGCCGATCTGGACGAGATGAAGCAGACGGGGGAAGTGCTGAACGTGGAGTTCAACACTTCCCCCCGAGGTGGAGGTGGCGGGAATTGAACCCGCGTCCTTGAGAGATGAACCAGGGCTTCTCCGGGCGCAGCTGACAAGGCGTTTTACTCGGTCTCTGCACTCACGTCAGCATGTCGCAGACAGACCCAGTACCAGTAAAGTCCCGGACGGCCCCTGATACACAGGCCGCCCAGCAAGCCTTCTAAATGAGGCCAGGAATCAGAGGGAAGGCACCCCTGAGCTGACCCTTCGATCGCTGATCAGGCAGCGAGAGCGAAGTTAGTGCGATTGTTTTCGGCACTTATTGGTTTCCACGCAGCGTTAACGAGATAAACGTGGATCCTCGGCCCGCTTCTCCTGGGACTACCGCCCCAAGTCGAAACCAGTCACCCCCTGTTGAGTTGTCGCCTACCCAGTCTAGCGCGTGATCCGGGGAGCCCCAGCATCGGGCAGCTTGGGCCTGGCCAGCAGGAACGGCTCGACGGCGCCAGTCGAAGGTTTGCCGTTGAACGCCCGCACCGACGACCAGATGGTCGACCCGGCCCAAGCCGCCCACGCGATGAACATCAGCCCATTCAAACCCAGCACAAAGCTGAGCACCGCAAGCACCAACCCGAGGGCGAGGAACGTGACCTGAAGGCTCAATGCCCGGCCAGCTTCCCACCACATCCTGGATCCAGGCTTGCTCGCGGCCCTCACGATCGCAGGCCCGACGAAGGACGTCACCAGCCCCGAGAGGTTCACCAGCCCGGCTCCGACGTTCTCCGCAGGCGTCGCCTGCCCCGGCGCCCGCGGCGTGAGCATGGCGGGCGCCATCCGCGCCAAACCCTGGAGGGAGCGCCCAAGCTCGACCCGGTCCCGTGCACCCAGCACCTTGTCGAGGCGGCTGTCCAACTCAGACTCGCCGATGAGGTTCCTTGCATAGAGATCGGTGAGGTGTGCGACGGCGCGGTCACGCATCTCATCTGTTACACCGCCGAATGGGGACTGGCCAGGAACGCTCATGGCTTCAATTGTGCGCTGTCCCACCGCGCCAGCCAACGAGGGCTGCCCCTGAATGTCCCCGGAGCCGGAGGTCAGCGTCGGTTGTAACGGTTCCGGGTTGCCAGCGCCCGTTCGGCCTCACGCTTGGCGTCCCGCTCGGCCAGGTCCCTGCGCTTATCCCAGTCCTTCTTGCCGGTGGCGACGGCGATCTCGACCTTTGCGTAGCCGTCCTTGAAGTAGATCGACAGCGGGATCAGGGTGCGGCCGGAGTTGTCGAGGGCACGCACCAGCTTGTTGATCTCCGCCTTGTGCAGCAGGAGCTTTCGGGTGCGGCGTGCCGAGTGGTTGCGCCAGGTTCCGAACTCGTACTCGGGGATGTTGGCATTGATCAGCCACGCCTCTCCCCCGTCATCGACGCTGGCATACGCGTCCGTCAGGGTCGCCCGGCCGGCGCGCAGCGTCTTGACCTCAGTGCCGGTGAGCACCAACCCGGCCTCGTAGACGTCACCGATCTGGTAGTCGTGCCGGGCCTTCTTGTTCTGTGCGACGAGCTTGCGTCCGACTTCCCTGGGCATCCGCCAATTATGTCACCTGTCGTGTCAGCCGAACCACTTGGCCATCGGGTCGACGACCTTCCCGTTCTCCCAGACCATCAGGTGCAGGTGGCAGCCTGTGGAGTACCCGGTCGACCCGACGTAGCCGATCACCTGGCCCTGGGTCACCGTCTGGCCGACACCGACGATGTAGCGGGTCGCGTGGTTGTAGCCGGTTGTGACGTACGTGCCGTTGACCCTGCCATGGTCGATCATCAACCGGTTGCCGTAGCCACCGTTGTAGTACCTCTCGGAGACGACGCCGTCGGCCGCCGCCCGGATCGGCGAGTTACACGATGCACCGAAATCGGTGCCGTCGTGCAGCTTCCAGTACCCGAGGACGGGATGCAACCGCATGCCGTACTTCGAGGTGATCCTGGCCGACGAGGGGTAGCTGAATCGCGCATTGCTCGACGTGGAGTTGTTTGACGTTGCGGGTCGACGGGTGGCCGACGAACTGGGGCTGGAAGCGACCTTGTCCCTGGATGCTGCCGTGGCCACCCGGTCCTGCTCGGCCTTTCGCTCTGCGGCGATCCGGTCCTGGATGCGCTGTTCCACAGATGCGTTCTCGGCCTCAAGCTCGCGTTGGCGCTTCTCCTCCGCTGCGACGGCGTCCGCGACCGCCACTTCAGCGGCGTCCATCGCGTCGGAGAGCCGCGCCACTTCGGCCTTGAGGTCTTCGGCCTTGTCCGTGGCTTCCTGCGAGATCTCCAACTGTTCGGCGGCAGCCGCCCGAGCTTCGGAGGCCGCCCGTTCGGCTGCGTCCGCCTCCGACTGCGCCTCCTCGAGCGCGAGGCGACGCGTCTCCAACTCATCGAGTTGCCTGGTCGAGGAGTCGAACAAGGTGGTGGCCAACTGTGCGCGATGGTTGAGGTTCGAAGCGTCGACATCGGTGAAGATCAGCGCCAGGTTGAGCAGTCCGCTGCTTTGCTGCGTCGTGACGAGGATCTCCTCGTTGAGCCGACGGTCGACCGAGTCGAGAGCCGCTTCGGCCGCCGCGACGTCAGCCTTCGCCTGCTTGAGCCTCTCCTCAGCGTCGACCAGTTCGGCCTCACGCTGAGCGTCGAGCTCCTCCGCCTTCTTCTCGGCCTCCTCCGCGCGGGCGAGTGCAGCCTGGGCATCGGCAAGTTCGGCTCTGGCCTCGGCCGCTGCCGCGACCGCTTCGTCGTGCTTGGCGTGTGCCTCTTCGACCTGGTCGGCCTGCGCGGCAATCTGACGCTGCAATTCACGACTACGGTCGTCGAGGTCATCGGCACCCGCGGGGGTCCAGGTGGTGCAAACGAGGGTGACCGCGCAAGCAGCGGCGACGATGCCACGCAAGATGTGCGTGGTTGCCCAGCGACGGAAGGGCAGGGGTGAGGGTTCCCGGGTCACGCGATGACTCCGATCATGGGCTAGATCCGCAGATACTTCCGCGTGGCGAGCAGGGTTGGAATCACAGCGAGCGCGACACCGACGGCAGCGATGACAAGAATGGCAGTGGCGAGGTCGCCCCACCCAATCCACGGTATGGCGGTGATTGAGGTTTGGGCGTTCTGGACGATGACGAACCAGTACCCTGCGGTGAGCGCGGCGGCCGCGACCCCGATTCCGATGAGCCCCGCCACGAGCGACTCAAGAAGGAACGGCAACAGGATGTAGATGTTGGACGCACCCACCAACCGCATGATGCCGATCTCGCGACGTCTGGTGAAGGCCGCCATCCGGATGGTGTTGCCGATCTGCAAAGCACCGGCGAGCAGCAGCAGCGCGCTCATCGTCAGGGTGGCCCACTGCAGGGCGCTGAGCCACTTGAACATGGGGTCGAGGACGGTGTGGAGGTCCTGCACCGCCTGCACGCCTTGGAGCCCCTTGGCCTCGCTGACCACACCCGCATAGTTCTCCGGGTTGACCAGCTTGACGCGGAATGAGTCCTGCATGTCCTCAGCCGTCCGGGAATCCACGACGGGAGAGTCGGCGAACACCCGCTGGAACTCCTCGAACGCCACCTCCTTGGACTCGTAGGTGACTTCGCTGACCTCCGGGTTCGCCTCAAGCGTTTGTTGAATCTGGTCCCGCTGTGCGGCCGTGGTCCCCTTGCCTTCCTCACAGCGCCCGCCCTGGGTGTTCTCGGTGCAGAGGAACACCGAGATCTCGACCTGGTTGTACAGGCTCGATTTGGCGAGATTGACCTCGAGCGCCGTCATGGCGCCCGCTCCCAGGAGGGAAAGGGATACCGCCATGGTGACGATGACGGCGATCGTCATCGCAAGGTTTCGCCTGAGTCCTGACCATGTCTCACGAAGTGTGTGTCGCATCTGTTGCTAGTCTCCTTGTCACTACGCCGAGCCGTAGACGCCCTCGGCCTGGTCCCGTACGAGTTGCCCGGAGCGCAATTCGAGGACCCGGCGTCGCATCTGGTCGACGATGGACGAGTCGTGGGTGGCAATGACGACTGTGGTGTCTGCCCGGTTGATCCGGTCTAGGAGCTTCATGATGCCGATGGAGGTTTCCGGGTCGAGGTTTCCGGTCGGCTCGTCGGCGAGCAGGATCTTCGGGCGGTTGACGAAGGCCCGCGCGATCGCGACCCGCTGTTGCTCGCCTCCCGAGAGCTCATCGGAGGGCCGGTCCTCTTTGCCTTCGAGCCCGACCAACTCCAGCGTCTCGGGGACGATGCTGCGGATCTCCTTGGCGGGGCGGCCGATGACCTGCAGCGCGAACGCGACGTTCTCGTACACGGTCTTTCCCGGAAGCAACCGGAAGTCCTGGAACACGGTGCCGATCTGGCGACGCAGTGTCGGCACCTTCCATTGGTTGAGCGTGGCGAGGTTCTTCCCTGCCACATAGATGGTTCCCGAGGTGGCTCGGTACTCGCGCAGGACCAGGCGGAGGAACGTCGACTTACCGGACCCGGATTGCCCGACGAGGAAGACGAACTCGCCCTTGGCGATCTCCAGGTTGATGTTCCTCAGGGCAGCGCGTTCCTGCCTGGGATAGAACTTGGTGACGTCCTCAAACGTGATCACGCGGTGCACTCCGACAGCTGGGGGGAAGATCGACTGAGAAACTCTCAGCCGTCCTAGAGTCTAGGTGTTGAAGGCGCCACCGTCTACTGCCCCGCGCTACTGCCCCGTCTGTGTGGTCTTGCGCCAGCGGATACCCGCGTCGATAAAACCGTCGATCTCGCCGTCGAATACGGCCTCCGGGTTGCCGACCTCATACTCGGTGCGCAGGTCTTTGACCATCTGGTACGGGTTCATGACGTACGAGCGCATTTGAGCGCCCCAGGAGTTGCCACCGTCGCCCTTGAGCGCGTTCATCTCCTGTTCGCGCTCCTGGCGCGCCCTCTCAAGGAGCCTGGACTGCAGCACGCGCAAGGCCGCGGCCTTGTTCTGCAACTGAGACTTCTCGTTCTGGCAGCTGACGACGATTCCGGAGGGCAGGTGGGTGATGCGGACGGCAGAGTCGGTCGTGTTGACTGACTGGCCACCCGGCCCCGATGAGCGGAAGACATCGATCCGGAGATCCGCCTCGGGGATGTCGATGTGGTCGGTCTCTTCGGTCACCGGCAGGACCTCGACGCCGGCGAACGACGTCTGCCTGCGGCCCTGGTTGTCGAATGGCGAGATCCGCACGAGTCGGTGCGTGCCCTGCTCGACGGAGAGGGTGCCGTACGCGAACGGCGCCTTCACCGCAAAGGTGGCGGACTTCAGCCCGGCCTCTTCGGCATATGAGGTGTCGTAGATCTCGGTGCTGTAGCCGTGCCGGTCGGCCCAGCGCAGGTACATGCGCATCAGCATCTCGGCGAAGTCAGCGGCGTCGACGCCACCGGCCTCGGAGCGGATCGTGACAAGCGCATCGCGGGGATCGTAGTCGCCTGAGAGTAGCGTGCGGACCTCGAGCGCCTCGATGTCGGAACCGAGCTTCTCGACGTCTCGGGTCACGTCGGCCCTCGCATCGGCGTCATTCTCCTCGTCTGCGAGTTCCAGCATGACCGTGGCATCCTCCAGCCGGGAACGCAGGTTGACGATCCGGTCGACCTCGCCCTGTTTGGCCGACAGTTGCGACGTCACACGCTGCGCGTTGTCCTGGTCGTCCCACAGATCCGGGGCGGCGACCTGCGCCTCGAGCTCGGCGATCTCGGCGCGGAGCCGGTCGAGGTCGGCGACGGCCTCGATCGACGTCAGGGAGTGATCGAGTTCGGAGATGCGAGCGTTCAGGTCATCGTTAGCCACAATCGCCAATCTTAGCCGTCCCCGACGATTTCTCCCTGGTGCCACAATGGAGCCCGAGAGGAAGGCATGCCAATGGGAGCAAGCAAGGACCGTCTGAAGAAGGATCTCGCCGCAGCGATGCGCGCGAAGGACGAGGTCGCCAAGTCGACGATCCGCATGGTGTTGGCAGCTATCACCGTTGAGGAGGTCGCTGGCGCTACGCCCCGCGCCCTGAGCGACGAGGAAGAACTCGACGTCGTCGCCAAGGAACTGCGCAAACGCCGAGACTCGGCCGAGACCTACGCGTCGGCCGGGCGGGTCGACCTCGCCGAGAAGGAGACGGCCGAGGCGGGACTGATCGCCGCCTACCTGCCAGTTCCTCTGACCCCCGAGGAGTTGGCGGTGCTGGTCGATGAGGCTTTCGCAGCACTCGGCGAAGAGCCGACGATGAAGCAGATGGGGACGCTGATCAAGGCGGTCACCGCGAAGGCCGGAGGTCGAGCCGAAGGCAAGGAGATCGCGACTCTGGTGCGTCAGCGCCTGTCGAGATAGCGCACCAAAGCTCAACCCTTCCTTCAAGTCCGACTTTCGCCTCCTGTGAGGGGTCCGTTAGCCTCGTCGACACCCCCGATCGAAGGAGATCTCGAACGTGTCGCGTCGTTGGTTGAACCTGTCTGTGGCAGTCCTGCTCGGCCTCCTCGGGGCCTTGGCCTCCCAGTCGGCAAGTGCCGAGGTCGACGTCTACACCACGCCGGGCGAGCACACTGTCAACGGTCGGCAATGGCAGACGACGTGCTCAAAGTACTCCTCGAATGTCGACCGGTGCCGCACCGAGATCTGGGCCACGACCGTCGCATTCGACGGCCGCAGCTACGTCGAGTCGACCGGTTGGGCATTCAACAACCTCACCTACAAGCCCAGCAGCCGCGCAACCTGGCAGGAATGGAATCCACTCGTCACCCCCGGGACCCACATCGTCGACGGGCGGACCTGGAAGACCGAGTGCGACAGCTCTTGGACCGGCACCAACGGGTGTCGCTCACAGCTGGTGGCCACCGTTGTCGAGAAGACCGCCGAAGGTTACCGGACCACCAACAAGTTCGTGTTCAACAACATCGTCCACATCACCCCAGTGGCCTGCCCGGTGACGCAGGCGCAGGTCCGCACCGCCACCGGGGTGAATGACACCGTGGTGCAGTCCTGCGAGCGGTCCGCCGAGGCCAACACGTGGGCCGCCGCCGACTTCGTCGTGACGCACCCGTCCGGAGAGCAGTACTACTCGACGGCGTTCTTCCGCCTCAGCGGCGGCGAGTGGGCCTACGCGGCACACGCGGGGGCGGACCCGTCGACGATCTGCGAATGGGTCGGCCGGGTGAAGGTGCCGACAGATCTGCGGGATCACGTCCCGTACTGCGCGGCCTGAGTGGCCTATCGGTCGGGAACTGGCTAACCTTGTCTCGCCCGGGCGCATAGCTCAGTTGGTTAGAGCGTCTGCCTTACAAGCAGGATGTCGGGGGTTCGAGTCCCTCTGCGCCCACCGCACGCACAAGGCTCGAACCCTTGCCAACGGAAACGTTGGTCGAGGTTCGGGCCTTGTTCGCGTCCGCGGCCCAGGTCAGAGCGTTGGCGTTGACCTGCGGATCGAGCAGCATCTCGAAGGGGCGGTTGTGCTCGACGCGAAGCTCGTTGTCCTCGTCGATGAAGACCTTCGTGAAGAACGCCTGGTTGCACAGACGCCGGTTGGTGTCGTCGCAGCGGGTGTAGATGTCGGCGCAGTTGGCGAGCAGGCCGAGGGCGTCGTCGAGGTGGGCTCGGGCGTCGGCGTAGTCGCCGAAGTGGGCGTCGATGCGGCGAGTCACTTGGTCGAGTTCGGCGACGATGCGGTCCTGCTCGCGCTTGAGCACCGAGAGTGGAATCGCGTCGGCGTAGTGCGCTTGCATGAGGCGGTCCTGCTCGCCTTCGAGCCGGTCGCGGTTGGTGGTGAGGCGTTCGAGTTCCTCGGTTTCAGCAGCCATGAGCCGGTCGAACTCATGGTGGAGCATCCCTGCGAGCGCGTCCTGCTGGGCGGGCGTGATCTGGACGCGGGTGTAGTAGTCCTCGATGAGCTTCTCGACATCTTCGATGAGCATCGCCTGGCGTGTGCAGTCGGTGCGCTTGGAGTGCCGACCGGAGCACACGAAGTAGCAGTAGACGTTGCCGTGGCGGTTCTTCGCGTTGGAGACGATGAGCCTGGAGCCGCACTGGCCGCAGTGGATGGTGCCTTTGAGGTAGTGGCCGTGGACTTGGGTTGCCTCGACGGCGCACTGGTGCGCGGTGAGCACGGACTGGACCTGGTACCAGACCTCGGCGGGCACCAGCGCCGGGTGGTTGCCCTTGTAGCGGGTGCCTCGGTAGATGACATCGCCCTTGTAGTAAGGGTTGGTCAGGAGCCGATGGATGGTGGACACCGCCAGCGGCTTCGCCGGCCTCTTCGGCGTGGGCAGGCTGCGAAGCCCGCGCGAGGTGAGCTCGTCATGGAGCTGGCTGACGCTCCAGTTGCCCGAGGCGTAGGCCTTGAACGCCCACTCGATCATCGGCGCTCGCTTGGGATCGAGCTCGATGGTGCGAACCTCACGGCCGAGCTCATCGCGCTTGCGAACGTTCAGGTACCCGATGGGCGCGCGCCCGTTCGTGCCGCCGCCGATGGCCTTCTGGTTCATACCCTTGGCGACCTCGGTGGCGAGGTTGCGGGAGTAGAACTCGGCGATCGTGGACATGATGCCGTGCAGCAGCATCCCCGAGGGGGTCTCGTCGATGTTCTCGGACGCGGACACGAGCATGACCCCGCACTGTTGGAGTGCAAGGTGGATGCTCACGTCGTCGGCGCGGTTCCTGGCGAGCCGGTCGACCTTGTGAACGATGCAGTACGCGACCTTATTGGCCTTGACGTACTGGATCATCCGCATCAGCTCGGGCCGGTCAGACGACTTGGCTGAGGCTCCCGCGTCGACGAACTCCTCGACGATGCCGGCGCCGAGCTGTTCGGCCTTACGCCGGGTCGCTTCGCGCTGGGCGGGGATAGAGAAGCCCTCGTCGGTCCCGCCCTTCTCTGCCTGCTCGCGGGTCGAGACCCGCAGGTACGACACGGCGGCAGCCGCAGTCTTGGGCGGGTCGATGAGGCTGGCTGCCGGATCGTCGGCAATGGTGGTCATCGGGGGCTCACTCTCACGCGGTTCGACCCTCGCGCTCCCACTGTTGATGGGAGGAGTGTTGATCGTGAGAGCAGCCTGTGAAGGCTGTAGGGCGAGACCCGATGGTCTCGGTGCGTGTTGCCCGCCGAGCGGCGAGGTTTGGGCCACAACACCCCGCATCGCGAGGCTTGCAGGGTTCATTCTACCGGGCGGCTTCAGAGGCGGCCAGGCCATCCGGTGCCGCCCGGTAGGTGTCGGGCACCCGCTCGGCCTCGCGGACCGCGCGGCTTTCGCCGGTCTCCTGCAACGTCAGCCGGATGAGAACCTCGGCGAGCTTGTGCAGGTCGGCGCGTTCGCGGTGGACGGCCCGGACGGAGAACGACCGCTCCTCGTAGGGGCGACGGTCGGTCTTCTTGGCATAGCGGCTCACCGGTCTACGGACCCTCGTCGTCGGCCAGGTTGGCGTAGAACTCGTCTTCGGCCTCCTGGCGCTTGCGGACTTGGGCGATGACGAACTCGACGAACTCGGTGTCGCGGTCGGTGAAGGTGAAGTCCTGGATGGTGGGCGCTGGGTCCTCACCGGGCCATGCAGCTTGCCGGGTCGGGCGGTCGCGGTCCCCACGAGTCCCGCAAGCGGTGACCCAGTAGCGAAGCCGCTCGCGCGCGTCGGCGAAGTCGCGGTGCCAGCCGAGCGGCGCTGATGCGTTCTGCTCGGGGTCGTAGGCGCCGAGCCAATGCAGGTGCAGCGCCGACAGCTCCCAGACCATCTCCGGGTGGTGGTGCCAGAACGGCGGCACCACCGCGACGGTGAGGCCGTAGGTGCGTCGCAACCAGTCAACCCACCGGTTCAGCGCGAGCCATTCCTGCTCCAGCTCGTGCGCCGTCAGCAGGTTCCAGTTCACGGGGTGCGGCGGTTCGGGCATGTCCGCGTTGGTGACGCGGGGCGGCCCGTCGAAGACGTCCGGCTCATCCATCTCATGCTGATCCTTCATGGTGCTGTGGCTCCCGAACTCACATGCTGACCGGGGCGTGCGCCGCGGTTGCTGCTCGCTGCGTCGGGTCGTACACCGCTGCGTCCCGGCCGACTCCATTGCGCGGCGTCCGGTCCACCTCGTAGCGGGTCCGGGCGGCGTCGTGGCCGATCTTCTTGGCGACGAACTCTTCGCCCTCGATCGCCTGACCGTTGCGCTCGTAGTTCACCGGTCGCGTGTAGCCCTCGGCGACGAAGTTGTCACCCTGGGCGAAGTTCGCGTGCGCGTGCTCGGCGGAACGCCCGAACATCACCAGGTGGTGGTAGGTCGTCTCGGTCTGCGTGAACGAGCCGTTGTCCTCGCGACGGAAGTGCTCCTTGCCGATACGGGCGAAGAACCGAGCGTCTCCCTTCGCCGTCTCGGTGAGCAACGGCTCCGACGCGATGAAGCCTGACAGCGATTCCTGGGTGTGAATGGCCATGATGGCCTCCTCCTGACTTGGGCGACCAACTGCGTGTGGTCGCTCTGCCAGGCAGGTGCGCCCCGGTCTCCCAAGCGTCGTCAGGACGCGGGGCGGTGACGCAGAAGTGCTTCGAGTTCGTCGCGGTCGCTGCGGAGCTGCGCGGCGTCGGGGCGGGTCGGCCAGGCGCGCAGATCGGTGACGATGGGTGGTGCGGAGCGAAGCATCGTGATGCCGGTGCCGAACGGCAGGGTGCGGATGCGGTCGGGCGGCAGGACTGGGACGCGGCGGATCGAGCGTTGGTTGGAGCGGGTGCCGTGGTCGCCGAGGGTCACGCTGTCGGTGTACTCGTCACGCTCGCCGATGAGGGTGGAGAGGTCTTGGAGGTCGCGACTGTTCGACGCGCCGCCGAGGATGATCTTGACGATGCTGGCGTCCCAGATCGCCCCGGCCTGATGCTCGCTCCACCTGTCGCGCGCTTGGGCGAGGGACTGCAAGACCGGCATCGTCGTGATCCCGGTGCCGCCGCCTTCGGCCATGAGCGTCGGCAGGGACGGCAGCGGGGCGAGGTTTCCGATCTCATCAAGCGCAAGCAATAGCGGCGGGTCGAGCCGCGCTCCGGGTGAGCGTGCGGCGAGTCGGCGGGCGGTTTCGATGAGGTCTTCGACGAATGCCGCGACCAACGATGCGGAGGCTCCCGCTCCGGCGCCGGTGGCGAGCAGGTACAGGGTGCCTTGCTCGGTGAGGAAGGTCTCGGGGTCGAAGTGCTCGTGCGGGCCCGGCGTGACCGCATCGAGCACGCGCGGGTCGGCGAGGGCGGCGAGGGCGAGGGAGACGCCTTGCCAGATGCTGTCCCGGGTCTTGGGGTCAGCGTCGATCATCGCGGCCAGCGAGTCGTCCCAGCCCATCGCCGCGTTCGGGTGTGAGTTGAGGATGGCGACGGCCTCCGACGCAGCGCTGGGGTCGAGGGTCCACCTGAACAGCTCGGCCGGTTGACGACCGTCGAGCGCGGCAGCGTGCAACAGACTCTGGAGCG
The DNA here is from genome assembly GCF_900141915.1 of Tessaracoccus bendigoensis DSM 12906. Classification (GTDB taxonomy): domain Bacteria; phylum Actinomycetota; class Actinomycetes; order Propionibacteriales; family Propionibacteriaceae; genus Arachnia; species Arachnia bendigoensis. Next base: position 42,137 of record NZ_FQZG01000025.1, read on the forward strand.
CGGTGCGGGTCTTGCCTTCCCAGAACCCGCCGGACTCGACCCCGCCAGCACTGAGACCCGTAGCAGCGGCGAGTCCGTTGGCGCGGATCATCGCGGTCAGTGGATCGTCGCAACCGCGAATGGGTGACCAGCGCAGCCCGGCGGGGATGCCTTCGGCCAGGCGCTGGGGGTCGAACACGGCGACCGGGCCCCTGCGGCGTCGGGCGCGAAGCGTCGCGGTGAGGTTGTCGGGCCTGGTGCTGGTGGTGACGACCGCTCCGGGTGCGTCGAGGATCGCGTTGATGGCGACATGCAGGCCCTTGCCTGAGCGGGGCGGGCCGATCAGCAGGATCGAGTCTTCGACCGATGCCCAGACCTTCGTTCCACGGCTGGCACCGAGCAGGTAGCCGACATCCTGTGGTGCTGGCGACTGCAAGGAGGGCCGCAGGGTGGCCGCGCGGTGAAGCAGTGCCTTGGCGGATGCTGCGGTCTTGACTTCATGGCTGGTCGCGATCCCGGCCAGTCGGTGCGGGTCGGTCTCTGTCTTCCGCGTGTGTCGGCGTAGCACGATCCATACCCAGACGATCCCGGCGGCGAGTCCGCCGAGCAGCGCCGCGCTGACGAGCCAGTAGACGACCGGGTTGAGCCCGTCTGCACCGAGCGCGGTCGCCGGGTCGCCCGGGTTGAACAACACAGCGAGCCCCGCCGCTGCGCCGGCCTCGGGCTGGGGTGTGCCGGTAAGGAACGCGGCGACGTTGCCAGCGGCGCGGAGAACGAGAGCGATCCCGAACATGCCCATCAGGCCAATCAGGGCGGCGTTGGTGAGTTCGTCGCCCATGCCCCCGGCCTGCCGCTGGTTCATGTCAACGGCCGCACCGCGAACGTGCCCGAGGTGCGCCCGAACAGGATCACCTCGCACGTGCTCGCGTCGGGCAGATCGTCGAGGTCAATGAGCGTCCGGGCTTCGCCGGTTCCGGTGGCGTCGGTGTGGGAGACGATCGTCGCGACGGCGACATCCTCGCCGGGGACGAACCCGCCCGCGGTGACCTCGGCCAAGCGCGGCATCCGTCGGGCGTGACGGCTCCGACGAGTCTCCGGCACCGGGTTCTCGGTCGGTGCCGCTGCGCGTCGGGGCTTGCGGGTGCGGAGGATCTCGATGAAGACGCTGCCATCGTTCTCGCGCACTTCGACCCGGACCGCGATGGTGCGGTCCTTGGTGATGGCATCCATGAGCGGCCCGAACGTCGCCCGCGTCCAAGCGCTCCCGTCCGGCGACGCGAACGGTGTCCCATCGACCGTGGCGGTGAGGGTGCCGTCTTCTGCGACGGTGACGAGGACGTGCGGCAGCTCGACGGGAGCCGCGGCATCTTCGTCGCTTGGGCCTGATCGGCGCGGGTCGGTGAGGTTCATCGGTGGCCTCCTGCTGCGCGGCTGCTGGTGTCGAACAGGGCGAGTTCGTCGGGGTGGAGCTGGTGTTGGCAGACGAAGCTCCTGGCCTTGATCCGCCACAGGCCTTGGCCGACGCCGAGGTTCGGCAAGAGCTGCTGCTCGGTGCCGGTCAGGCCGAGCGCGGTCGCGGTCGGCCCGAGCTGGTCGGACTCCTGCCGGTACACGATCCGCGTCTCGGCGTTCGCGAGTAGTGAGTTGGCCAGGGAGCGCATGGCGGAGCCTTGGTCGCCCACGTTGTCGAGGTCGGTGAGCTTGTGGAAGATCAGCATGTTCGCGATCCCGTAGTGCCTGGCGAGTCGCCAGTGCGCATCCATCCGCCGCAACAGCGCGGGATGGGACATGAGCCGCCAGGCCTCGTCGTAGATCACCCACCGCTGCCCGCCGTTCGGGTCGAGCAGCGCAGACTCCATCCACGCCGACGAGCACGTCATCAACACCGAGATCAGGGTCGAGTTCTCGGTGACCCGCGAGAGGTCGAGCGAGATCATCGGCAACGACGGATCGAACTCGACCGTCGAGGGCCCATCGAACAACCCGGCCAGATCACCGGCCACGAGACGGCGCAGCGCGTGGCCGACGAGCCTGCCGTCCTCGGCCAGCCTGCCGTCGGCATCTGCGCTCGGGGCGAGGATGCGGTCGACGACCATCGGCAGGTCGGCACATCGTTCTCCCGCACCGTCTGAGTCAGGGCGATGTCGATCGCGGTGTGCTCCAACGGCGACAAACCCCGCGCGAGCACGGTCTCCGCGAGCGCACCGATCAGGTCACGCCGCCGGGCAGCGACTGTCGGGGCCCACTGCTCGTCCGGCAGCCCGCTGGGCCGGTGGCCCTCGTCGAGCGGGTTCAGACGAGTGTTGAGGCCGTGCCCGAGCACGATAGCGCGTCCGCCGACGGCATTAGCGACCGCGGTGTGTTCACCCTTCGGGTCTCCGGGCACGTACACGCGCCGCCCGAACGGCAGCGACCGCGTGTAGAGCGACTTCGCAAGCGATGACTTGCCGGAACCGACGATCCCGGCCAGCACCACGTTGGGCGCGGTAATGATGCCGCGTGCGTAGAGCACCCACGGGTCGTAGACGAAGCTCCCACCCGAGTAGAGGTCCTGGCGACGAACACGCCATCGGCACCGAGACCGCCCTCGGCGACAAACGGGTACGCGCCCGCCAACGTCGCCGACGTGTCCTGATGCCGCGTCAGATGGAACCGGCCCGGAGTGCGCAACCGCGCAGCACCCGGCTCGCCCGCCTTCGGCAGGTAGACCGTGGCGCGCCGCTCCGCTTGCTCCTCCTCAGCCTTCGCCTTCGCGACGGCGAGCACGGTCCTTCGCTGCTCAGCGTGGAGCCGTGCCTGTGCTTTGCGGCGCTGCTTGCGGAGCTTCCGCCGTTCCTTCGACGGGGTCACCAGAACCGCGGTGTGTAGCCGCTCCCGATCCTCGGTCACAGTCCCAGCCCCCGCGCCTGCTTGACCGCCGTGATCTTGGCCGGCTCGAACCACGACCCATCCCGCTTCGCCGTCGGCAGGTCGGCGCGTTCCGGGGCACCCGGTGACGAGTACGACACCAGCAGCTCCGGCCCAGCCTTGCACCGGCTCGGGCTCGACCTGTTCAGCATCCTGGGACTCTGCCTCCGGTTCGGTGTAACGACGCAGCAGCGAGACGTAGCCGACGTGCGGGTTGACGACCAGCGCGTAGTCGCCCGAGAGCGCCACCCGGTCGTTGGTGCCCTCGCCGGGTTCGTCGTACACGTACCCGTTCTCCAGCGCGGCCTGCGTAGTCTCGTCGCCGTAGTCCCACTGCGCGAGGTAGTCCACCGCATCGACATGCCCCAGTTCGCCGAGGATGCGCAACGGCCTGTCGGCCTCCTCGCCCTGGAGGAACACCACGTTGACCCACCGCGACGGCGCGGCCTCCTCGACGGCGGGCTCGGGGTGCCAGGCGATCCGTCCCGCAGCGACGAAGCCTTCCGCGAGCCGGTCATAGGCCCGGTCGACGAGGTTCGCCGCCTGCCGTAGCTCTTCCGCAGCAGCGAGCGCGTCCCGCACTCCTGCCTCGTGGTTGCCAGCGTCGTTGAAGGCGTGCGCGGCCTTGCGCTCATGAACGTCGGCGATCTGATCGAGCACCTGCCGCAGCGACCGCATCCCCGAGGACAGATCACCGATCACCCCATACATCTCGGCGGGCTGATCGAACCCCCAGCTCGCGTGGGCCAAGCCCCGCAGCGCCTCGGACGCCTCAGCAGCATCGGCAGTCGAATCGAAGAACGTGGGCATGGTCGGCCTCCTGGATCGCCGGAGTTGGGTCACCATCCAGGTGCGCCCTCCAGGCCGATGTCAGTGCCGCCCCATAGCCTTAAGGCATGAGTTTCTCTGCCTCCGTGCTGCGCGTCATGATCGCCTCACCGTCGGACATCCCCGATGCCCGCGATGCCGTTGAGGCAGCGATCAACGATTGGAACAATGCCAACGCAAAGAGCAAGCAAGTGGTGCTGCTTCCTTGGCGGTGGGAGACCTCCTCGGTCCCCGTCCTCGGTGACCACCCGCAGTCACTCATCAACGCTCAGGGCGTCGACGAATCTGACATCGTGTTCGCGTTATTCGGCAGCCGGCTCGGCTCTCCGACCCCGGATGCGGTGTCCGGAACGGTGGAGGAGGTTGAGCGCGCGGTGGATAGCAGCAAGCCCGTGCACCTCTACTTCTCGACGGCAGCGCTCCCTAACGATGTCGATACGCGCCAGCTGGATGGTCTCCGCGAGTTTCGAGCCGAGATCAGCCAGCGTGGACTGCTGGGTGAGTTTGCCACCACTGCGCAGCTCGGACACGAGGTGTGGAAGGCAATCGAGTACGACATCGCGCAGCTTGACCTCGGTGTGCCAGTCCTACAGTCAGGAACCCGTGGCGTGCGATTCTCAGCGCAGCCGCAGCAGGAACGCGAGGTGAAGAGCTACGACAATAAGGGGAAACCTCGCTACTCGAATCGTCACTGGATCGAAGTCACCAACTCCGGTGACAAGGACGCCACAGACGTCGTCTTCGAGTCTGTTGGTGACGACTCCAGCATGATGCTCGCTGGAGCTGATACGCCCACCGTCATCCACGCCGGCCAGACACGAAGGATCAATGTCTTCCACCACATGGGCGGCGGCGACCCTGACATCCTCCGTATCCGCTGGACCGAGAACGGCGAGCCGAACGTACAAGACTTCCACGTTGGTTGATCGTCAGACCCGACGGCACAGCGGAAGCGCGGCGGCGGTGAACGCGGCTGCTTGCTGTCCGACGAGGAGCCGGGTTTCGCAGGATGCCTGGATCGCGGCTTGTTCGATGGCGGCGACGGCGGCGTCGAGTTCCTCGATGGTGGGTGCGGAGACGGCGATGAGGCCGGTGTCGCGGAGGATGCCGTGTCCGGCGGTGAGGTCGGCTTCTTGCTGGAGCACGTCGTGGTACTCGGCGGTCTGCGTGGCGTCTTCGATCTGGCCGATTTTCGCGCGCTGGGCCTGGTCGGAGATGTGCTCGACCTTCTTCTTGCGGATGTCGCGAGCAGCAGCATCGGAGCGCATCGGAGTGCAGATCAGTGAGAACGACCGCTGGATGCCGGTGGACAGCAACACCGGCGACAGGAACCCCGGATACACCAGCGACCTGGGCCACTCGCTGACCCAGAGCACCGCGTGGTGAGCAGAGTCGGTGCGCAGCCTGCCCCAGGTCTCGGTGACCGCAACCGGCCCCGCAGTCGCAAGCGACTGGCCAAGCCTCCCATGCCGTTCCAACGTGGCAGCGATAGCGGGGTCATAGGCAGAGCGCAGCATCACCGCAATCTGTCCAGGCGTCAGCCACCCTGATGGCGACAGATCGGCAGAGCGCAGCGCTGCGACGAGGGTCTTCATCTCTTGCCGCAGCACGGCGGCAGCACCGCGTATCCCGCCTCCCGCGGTCCTGATCTGCCGAGCGCTGGTCTTCATGTCCAGTGACAGCGAGAGCGTGGTTGCGTGGCGTTCGCCGGCAGGTCCGGCGCGGTCGATGAGTTCGGCGTAGGTGTCGGCCGCCCACGAGCAGTCCGGGGTGCCGTGGGTGGCCCACCATTCGGCCAGTCCGGTGCCGGAGTCAGGGAGGGTGCGTTCGAGGACTTGCAGCGTCGCGATCCGCCCGGAGCGGCAGACGGTGGCGAGCACGCGGCCCCAGGAGCTGACGCGGCGTTCCTGTTCGCCGGGATCGAGGAGCACGAACGCGGGATGGGTGACCTCGCACACCACGGTCAAGGTTGCGGCGTGGGGGTCGTGGATCATCCCGGCACCTGTGTCGGGGTCGGTGTACTCGCGCAGTCGTGCCATGTCGCCGGGCAGGGCGAGGGTTCCGACGGGGCGCGGGACGACGATCCTGCGCCGGTACAGCAGTTGCCCGCCGGTGGTGCGCCACAGCCACCAGCAGGCGATGGGCAGCCACTCCACGATGGGCCTGCCTGCGATGGGTATCCAGGTCAGCGCGGCGGCGAGTACCCAGATGGGGGCGGTGTAGGCGAGGAGCATCCCGCCGCCGGCGTAGAACGCGCCGATGAGCGTGGCACCGCCGATGGCGAGCGTGATGAGCTGGGTCAGCGACAGGCCGAGGAGGACGCCGCGGCGGGTGAGGCGGGAGAACTTCACCGGCACGAGTTCGCCCGCGGTGGGACGGTCGTGGTTCGTGCTGCTCATCGTCTACTCCTTCGGTGAGCGTGGCGCGGGCGGCGGGGGCTGCTTCGGCGGCGGTGACGGGTCGGTGCTCGGCGGGCGTGGTGCCGGGCTCGACGGCGGTGCCGCTGCTGTGGCGGCGGGCGGTGGCGGTGTCTGCGCGGCTGCGTCGGCGGCGTGCTCGCCCTGGGCTCCCAACGCGGTTCCGGCCTTCGGCCCTGCGGTCGCGGCACCCTTGGCGACACTCGCCCCGACCACCACACCCGCCGCGACGGGACCGGCCGCCGCTGCGCCACCCCCGCCTGCTGCTGCAGCTCCACCACCGGCTGCACCTCCGCCGCTCGCGGCGGGTGCCGGTGCCGGGGTCTTCGGCGGTGGCGGTGCGCTACTTCCTCCACCAGAGCCTCCGCCCGCGCTACCGCCGCTGCTGGTTCCGTCGAGCACTTTCTTCGGATCGCCGCCGCCTTGCGGCTTGGACGGGACGGGGATCGGCCGGTTGAGGGCGCTCTTGGCGTCCTGCTCGGAGCCGATCGCGTGGTACATGTCGAATCCGACGAACGCGATGAACTTGTACGTGAGATAGGGCGCGAATGCGGCCATCGCCATCAGCACGATCCCCGCGATGGGATCGCTGACCGAGGCGAGGTCGGCGTCGATCGGTGCGGAGACCTGGGTGATCGCGACGAGGAACATCACGACGAGCACGAGCTT